>CALHTB010000113.1 GCA_938038785.1 uncultured Acidimicrobiales bacterium | reverse complement strand
CGAAGCTCGCGTGGCGACCATGAATGCGAAGTGGGGATGTTCGCCGGAAGTGCGAACTCGTGCTCGAGGGGAGCGAAGCTCGCGTAGCGACCATGAATGCGAAGTGGGGATGTTCGCCGGAAGTGCGAACAAGTTACAGCGTGTCGATGTCGCCTGGTGGCCAGATGCGAAGGAATGCTCGTCCGACGATGTTCTCTTCGGGTACGGGTCCGAACGAGCGGCTGTCGGCAGATTGGGTGCGGTTGTCGCCCATCATGAAGAAGCTGCTGTCGTCGAGGGTGCAGCGGGTTGGGCTTTCGCCGTTTACGCAGTTGGCGTTGCCGAAGGCCCCCTGGTCACTCGGCCCGTTGGGTACAGGGATGAATGCGTTGTTTGGGCTGAGGTAGGGCTCTTCGAGCCGCTTTGCGTCGTCGGGGGTTTCGCCGGGTCCCCAGATCCAAAGGCGGCCATCGTCGCGTACTTCGATTGTCTCGCCGGGTAGCGCAATGGCTCGTTTGATCAGGTCTTCGGTGCTACCGGCAGCTCCGGGCAGCTTTTTGAATACGACCAAGTCGCCGCGGCGAACGTCGTGCAGGTTGTAGCTGACTTTGTTGACGAGGATGCGGTCGCCCTTGTTGACGGTGGTTTCCATCGACACCGAAGGGATCCAGAAGGCTTGAAGTACGAATGCCTTGATGAGTAGAGCCACAGCGAGTGCAGCAACGATTACCGCCAGCCACTCGATAATGGTTCGCAAATCTGAGGTTCGATAGCCCTCGGTGGTGGCGTCGGCCTCCTCCATGAGTTGGTCGTCGGTGCCTCGACCAGGGCTCGCTACCGAAACCGACGAGTTGCGGCGGTCGACGGCGTCGGCGGGCAGACCATTTTGCTCGCGTTGTTCGATGACACGTTCGACCTCGCGAGTAGTTTCCGCGGGCGACATGTAGGTCGTCTGTGCCGCGGCGTCTTGAATACCGGCTCGTCGGGCGGGCGCAGGCGTCAGCATGGTTGTTGGCTGTGCCTGTTGTTCGACGGGCTGCTGTCGTGTCGGAGCAGCTTGTGCCGGTGGTGCCGTCGTTGCTTGCCCTAGCGGGATTGGTGGCAGGTTGGCTGGCCGCTGAGACGCTGGTGCAGGCGGTGGTTGTGTGGTCGGCGTGGCGTGCGATGCGGCTGGCACAGGTTGGGCTGGTGCTGGCGGAGCCGACGGACGACCAGCTTGGGGCTGGGTTGGCGCTGGTTGGGTGGGCGTGGGCAAGGTCGGCGCGGGCTGGGTTGGCGTAGGGGTGATCTGTGGCCTGGCTTGTGGTGCGGCGGGCGTTGAACGAACCGGGGCCTCTACCAGCGCATCGGGGGCAGAAAAGTCGGGCAACGTCGTCTGCATTGACGGCCAGTCACCCGAAACACGCACGGAGGGTGTTGGACCGATGCCGTTTTCCTCGTCGGTGGCGTGCAGAAGCGCTTTGGCCACGACACCTTTCACCCACTCTGGGTCGTCAGCGGGCACCTGAGCATTCTCTCGATGTGGCCCTGGGCCAGACGGTGCGGTCACGGGGACCCATGGTACTCACTAGCCCTCCCAAATTGGGGACACCCCGCCTAGTGAGCTACAAACCGCTTAGTGCGCTGAATGGCCAGATTCGGGCAAAGGCTCGACCAACGAGTTTGTCCTCGGGAATTGGGCCGAATGAGCGAGAGTCGGTCGATGCGTTTCGGTTGTCGCCCATGGCGTAGTAGCTCGATCCGTCGAGTGTGCATTGGCTGCCGTCACCTTCAGGGTTTGTGCAGTTTGCGTGCCAAATGTTCTGGTCTGGCGTGTCGGTTAGCCGGGGGCTTGCAAGCACGGCGTTATCGGGGTCGAGGTACGGCTCGTTGAGCACTTGTGCGTCAGCTTCGGTTTCGCCAGCTCCCCAGATCCGAAGTAGCCCATCGTCTCGGACCTCGACGGTTTCACCCGGCAGGGCAATGACCCGCTTGATGAGCTCGTCGGTGTCGCTTTGGGTCCCGTCGAGCTTGGAGAACACGATGAGGTTTCCGCGCTCAACATCGCCAAATTCGTAGCTGAGTTTGTTGACGAGAATGCGGTCGCCGATGTTGAGCGTCGATTGCATCGAGCCGCTTGGGATTTCGAAGGCCTGCACGAGGTACGCCTTGATCAGCAGCGCAATCGCTAGGGCCGAGGCGATGACGGCGACCCACTCGATCAATGTGCGCAGTGCTGTGGCGGGCTCGCCTATGGCCGATTCGTCGCTCGTGAGCTCGGCTGCGCTGGTGTCCGCATCCTGGACGTTGATCGTCGACGTGGTCGCCCCTGGCGCCGTGATTGCAGAATCCCACGACATTGCGAATTGGGTTGAACCGGACCCTGTTGGGTCGGCTGGTTGTGACGCCGAATGGTGCGGCTCAAAGGGGTTATCGACGGGAGGCTGAGGCCAAGGCGAGTGGCGCTCGACGCCGTCTGCGGGGTTTTCGGGCTCAGTTGACATAGCGCTCGAGGATCTTTTTCGCGGTCGCGGCTAGGTCGACCGAAATAGTGTTGGGGGCATCGACCAGTTGCGCGTCAGGGCCCAGTCGGACCATCATCTGGGTAAGCCAACGCTGCGATGCCACCGGCACAGTCACCACAACATGGTGTTCGTGATCAACTCGATCGTCGATCGGAAGGCCGTCGAGCAGCCGTTGGCGCTCGACCGGTAGATGAAGGGTGGCCCGAGGCGCATCTGCCATGGCGAACGTTTCGTCGCTGCCAGTCGGCTCCTGGCTGAAGGCAACGTCGGTTTTGCTGATCGAGTCGATTCGGTCAACGCGAAAGACTCGTTCGGCCTCGGCGCGGTGGCAGTAGCCCCCGACGTACCAGTTGCCTTCGTCCATAAAGAAGCGCACCGGTTCGATTCGTCGTTCGGTGTGCTCATCGCGGCCAAAGGAGTAATACGAGATGTCGACGCACGTTGCGGCACTCGCAGCGCTGCGAAGGGTTGGAAGCGTGTCGGTCGAGCCCACACCGAGTTGCACGTCGATCGTGTTCGCGTCGCTGCCGGTGGCCAACCGCAGTTTGGTGAGCCCGCGTGCGAGAGCACCTGCTTCGTCCTGGGTGTCAAAGGCGAGCGCGGTCTCGCCGGCGGCAAGAAGCGACAGGATCTCGGCTCCTGAAAGTCGCATTGGCCGCGAGAACCAGTCGGCATAGCTGATCCACACCATGTCGTCATCAATGGTGACTTCAATAAGGGTGTCGGGGGTGTATGGCGGCACGCCGACGAAGAACACCACGTCTTGGAGGTCGCCTAACAGCAGGTCGCGGGGGTAATCGAATCGTTCAGCGATGTCATCGACCGATGCGCCGTCTTGGGCAACGATCCACGGGATGGCCGCAATGAGGCGGGCCATTCGGTCTTTGGCGGCGATCTTCATGGCGATGCCTCGCTCACCTGGGTAAGCCAATCGGTGATGAGGTTTCGGAGCGCTGGCGGTTCAAGTACGACGGCGTTGTCGAGGAAGCTGAGAACCCAGTCGCGGAACGCGTCGGTATTGGTGACGTTGGCGTGGACGATTACCGAACCGTCGTCGAGCACGTCTATTTCGTCGGGACGTAGGTTGATGCGGGCCCAGAGGGCCACTTCTGCATCAATCTGAACCTTGGCTGCGATCGGGTCTTCGTCGCCGAGTTCCCAGGTGCGGGTCACTTCGGGGCCGCGCGCTGGTTGGCGCTCATAGGCGTCGTCAGGCCCGAGGTCGACAGTGCCTTCGATACGGTCGAGACGAAAGACACGCTCAGCGTTACGGGCTCGATCGTGGCCCGACACGTACCAGTGGCCCCGGGTGAAGCTCATACGCGCTGGTTCGAGCGCTCGGGCCACTCCCCCGTACTGGAACGATGCCACCCGTCGTTCGGCGATCGCCGTGTGCAGGACGCCAGCGTCCTCGCCAATGGAGATTCCGGTGACGGTTCCCGAGGGTGTTTCGGTCTCGGCCTCTGACGCAGTGCCGCCAAGCTTCCAAAAAGCGTCGTCGCCAAGCGTGTCAACGCGAACGAGCGCAGCTGCGAGGTGCAGCGCTGCGAGCTCATCAGGTTCGAGGCCCGGATCATGGCCGGCATAGTCGTCTTGGTTGACGATGTAGCCGTCGAGAGGTGGTTCGGTCTCGGGCACTGCGGCGACAACGATGTCGACGCCCATCGAACGCAAATCGTCCTTGTCACGTTCGAACGTGCGCCGGAATGTTGCGTCGTTGTCGGGGTAGCCGCCGATTCTGCGGCGAAGATCCTCGGCAGCAAGCGGCTGTTCAGTGTCAAGCAGCACCGCCAACAACTTCAAAAGACGCTCAAGCTTGGACACGGTCTCATCCTACTCTCGCAATGACTGCCTCTACGCCCCATTGCATGGAGCCGAGCTGTAGCTATCGATTGACGATGTCGGTGGGGTGTGAAGTCGTCGGAGGTCGGACAGGGCGGGCCACGGAGGCCGACTTTGGTGAAGCGAGCGAAGCGATGCGTAACCCGAGGCCGAAGGGGGACGCACTGGTCGACCGGGAGACGGCAGCACACCCCGGCCGCCGACGGGTCAAAGGCTGGCTATAAGCTTGTCGACTCGTTCGTCGTGGGAGCGGAAGGGGTCTTTGCACAGCACGGTTCGCTGGGCCTGATCGTTGAGCTTGAGGTGGACCCAGTCGACGGTGAAATCTCGTCGTCGTTCTTTTGCTTTGCGAATGAACTCGCCACGAAGCCGTGCCCGAGTCGTTTGTGGAGGCGTCTCGACCGCTGCGGCGATGTCGTGGTCGTCGCAGATTCGCTCGACGAGGCCCTTTCGCTGCATGCGGTAGTACAGGCTGCGTTGACGGTGAATGTCGTGGTACTGCAGATCGACGAGCGCTACTCGTGGGTCGGCAAGTGACAGATCGTGGCGTTCGCGGTAGGCCTCGAGCAATTTGTATTTGATGACCCAGTCGATCTCGCGGTCAAGCTTGAGGGGGTCGTCGGCGATAGTTGTCAGGCAGTGCTCCCACATTTGCAGCGCCTGCTTCTCCAGCGGATCGAGCTCGTGGAACTCGGCGAACCGTAGGGCCCGCTCGAGGTACTCGCTTTGGATTTCGAGTGCGGAGGCTTCTCGCCCGTTCGCTAGGCGCACGCGTCGGGTGCATGTCGGGTCGTGGCTGATCTCGCGGATTGCGCGAATGGGGTTCTCGAGCGTCATGTCTCGGAGCACCACGTTTGGCTCTTCCAACATACGAAGCATGAGCGATGCGGCGCCGACCTTCAAGAAGTTGGTGTACTCGCTCATGTTCGAGTCGCCGACGATCACGTGGAGGCGGCGGTAGCGCTCAGCGTCAGCGTGGGGTTCGTCTCGAGTGTTGATAATTGGCCGTGAGCGGGTGGTGGCGCTAGAGACGCCTTCCCAGATGTGTTCGGCGCGTTGGCTCACGCAGTACATAGCACCACGCGCGGTCTGGAGCACCTTGCCAGCGCCAGCGTAAATCTGACGGCTCACCAGAAACGGAATGAGCACCTCGGAATAGGAACCGATGTCGTCCTTGCGGCTCGTGAGGTAGTTCTCGTGGCATCCATAGGAGTTGCCCGCCGAGTCGGTGTTGTTCTTGAAGAGGTATATGTCGCCGCGAATGCCCTCTTCGGTGAGGCGTTGCTCGGCACCGATAAGGAGCTGTTCGAGGATCCGTTCGCCTGCCTTGTCGTGGACAATGACGTCGTAAACGTTGTCGCACTCGGGCGTTGCGTACTCGGGATGTGAACCAACATCGAGGTAGAGGCGCGCACCGTTTGCAAGGAACACGTTGCTGCTTCGACCCCAGGACACGACCCGGCGAAATAGGTATCGCGCAACCTCGTCAGGTGAGAGTCGGCGCTGCCCTTCGAGCGTGCAGGTAACCCCGTATTCGTTCTCGAGACCGAATATACGCCGCTTCATGTGGCCACCGTACTAGCACGTAGCCATTGCGCGGCGATTCAGCGGGTGCGAGAGACTAGGCCGCGTCGGATTGCTTTGCTTGAGGTTGGCTCGACGCATCGTCAGCGGCCGCCTGATCTGGACTGCGTGAGAGTCGAAGCATGGTTCGGAAACTCTGCGCGGTCTGTGGGGTTTGGCCAAACCAGAACTGGGCTCGTTCGTCGAGTTCTGGGTCGTCGAGGTCGAGCAACGAGGCGAGGACAGGCATGTCTGCCTTACGAAGCTGTAGGGGAACGCTCGGTGGTAGCTGACGCTGTCGGCGCACGGCCGAACTAAAGCCCCGCAGCAGTGAGTCGTTGTCGTCGAGGCCGACGCGGAACCGAACGCCGAGGGTGCCCACCCGAAGGATGCCCTGGGCTGCGTCGTAGGCCATGGGCGTACGAGGCGCGTAGTCGGGCCGCTTCTTTACAAGCGAGCTGAGCTCGACTCCGTAGCAGTCTTCGAGCATGGCCTTGAGCTCGTCGTTGATCTCGATCGATCCGCTCTCAGCCTCTTCAAGAATCGTTGGGGGAATTCCGAGGCGATCCGCCGCGCCTTCGATGGAATACCCGAGGACTGCGCGCGCGGTCGCAGCTGCTTGTCCCAATGGATTGGGGGTGTCTTGGTGTTCTGCGGACATTGTTCACAATCGGCATGTGAAACCAGCTATTGAGCAGCTGAAATGCTGATTGGTCGCCGGTCATGGACCAAGAACGGCGACTACAGGTCTCTGATGTCCTCGTCATCAATACGAGTAAACGTGCGGCGGTCCCGGTTGCGATCGAGCATGGCAACCTCGAGGTCGCCGTCTTCGAGCGTGCGGTCGTCGCCAGCCAACGCAGAACGGGCTAGGTCGAGCGCAGCCTTCGCGGTGAGGCCAGCTTTGAACCCTGCCTTCACCCGTTCGGCGATGGCGTCGGAGTCTCCGCCGAGCACAACGAAGTCACGCTGGTCCATGACCGTTCCGTCGTACAGGATGTGGAAGAGCTGCTCTTCGCCAGGAGTGTCGGTGATCTCGGCGACGAGAATTTCGACCTCCATCGGCTTCATCTCGTGGGTGAATGTTTGACCGAGCATTTGGGCGTACTGGTTGGCCAGGCTCCGAGCCTCGACATCTTCACGGCTGTAGGTAAAGCCCTTCATGTCGGCGTGACGAACTCCGGCAATGCGGAGTTGGTCGAACTCGTTGTACTTTCCAACGCCAGCAAAGGCGATCCGGTCGTAGATCTCGGACACCTTGTGGAGCGTTGACGAAGGGTTCTCGGCGCAGATAAACACGCCGTGCTCATAGGCCATCGCGATAAGGCTGCGGCCCCGGGCGATGCCCTTCCGGGCATAGTCAGCCCGGTCCTTCATCATTTGTTCTGGAGCTACATAGAACGGTGTTGTCACAGCTGGACCCCCTCGTCGGAACGGTGGTTTTCGGCGAATCGGTCGGCGATCTCGGCGAACTTCGTGCCAACGACCTCGTCGGACAGGCGCTCGAATCCTTCGGCGCTAATCGTTGCAATGATTGGGTAGATTCCGCGAAGCGTGTCGGCGCCGCCGGTAGCCGAATCCGCGTCAGCGGCTTGGAAGAGCGATTCGGCCAGCAGTGTGATGGCCTCGTCAGCGCTCATGTTGCGCCGGTACCCCACCTTGATGACGGTCTCGGCATGCAGCGAGCCCGACCCGGTAGCTGCGTAGTCGGCCTCTTCGTAGCGTCCACCGGTGATGTCGAACTCGAACAGCCGCCCCGACTCGCGGGCCAGGTCGTAGCCGGCAAAGATCGGAACCACTGCCAGGCCCGACATCGCTGCGGGCATGTTGCCCCGGATCATTCCGCTGAGCTGGTTTGCCTTACCTTCAAGGCTGATCGGTGAACCTTCGACCTTCTCGTAATGCTCGAGTTGAAGTTGGAACAAGCGCACCATTTCGACTGCGGGCCCGGCAGCACCCGCAATTGCTACGGCGCTGTGCCGATCCGCCGCAAAGACCTTTTCGATCGACCGGTGTGAGATGAGGTTGCCTGCGGTTGCACGGCGGTCGCCCGCAATGACCACGCCATCGGCGTAACGCACAGCAACACAGGTGGTTCCGTGAGCTATGTCTTTGGCGGTGATGCCATCGTTGCGGCCAGGCAGCGCTGGGAACGGTTCGGTGCCGTTCTGGCGAACGAGCCGGGTGAAATCGGACCCGGGGTCGTCTGTTGAATCGAATCCAGAAATGTTCACTGCCCGCCCTTTTGGATGTAGCTCTTTACGAAGTCTTCGGCGTTGGTCTCAAGAACCTCGTCGATTTCATCGAGAAGATCGTCCATGTCGGACTTCAGTTTCTCGCCCGACTCAGACGCCGCGGGAAGATCCTCGACCTGTTCGGATTCTGACGGTTGACCCGTCCGTTTCTTCTGTTCGCGTTCAGCCATCACTGATCTCCACTAGTTCGATGCTGTTGCAGTGCAACAGATGTGCTTGTGCTTAACCGCTGAGGCGCTCGACCAATTCCAGCGGTGTATTGCACTCTTCTAACACCGTACCGACATGCTTGCGTGTACCCCTTGTCGGCTCCATCATCGGGATTCGACGAAGCGGATCTACCCCAACATCAAAAACGAGCGAATCCCAATTGGCTGCGACGATGTGGTCGCCCCACTTACGCAAACACTCGCCGCGGAAGTACGCCCGGGTGTCCTCGGGTGGGTTGGTCGTGGCCGCATGCACTTCTTCATCGGTCGAAATGCGCTCGAGACCGAGTTTCCGGGCGATCGAACGGCCCGGGCGCATGTCGGTGTATTGGATGTCCATCGCGGCCAGGCGTGCATTGTCCCATTCGAGGCCATGGCGCTCGCGATATGCCTCGAGTAGCCGATATTTGGCAACCCAGTCGATCGTTGTAGAGAGTTCCATTGGGTCGCGGCCCAAAGCGTCGAGCGTGTGGCCCCAACGCTCGAGCACATCGAGCGCAACCGGTCCGCCGACCGCATCGGTGCCGTTGGCGTCAATGAACTTCTGTGCGTCGTCGAGCAACGCTTGTTGCACTTCGAACGCCCGCACCTTGGTGCCGTCTTCGAGCTCGAGTGGCCGTTTGAGCGTCAGATCGTGGCTGATCTGTTGCATGGCTCGCACCGGGTCGGCGAAGTGGAACGTTCTGCTGATGGCATCGTGCTCGATCATCCCGAGCACGATCGACGTGACGCCAACCTTGAGATAGGTCGCGACCTCGCTCATGTTCGCATCGCCGGCAATGACGTGCAGGCGGCGATACTTGCGAGCATCGGCGTGTGGTTCGTCGCGGGTATTGATGATCGGGCGCTTCAACGTTGTCTCGAGGCCTACCTGCTCCTCGAAGAAGTCAGCGCGTTGGGTGAGCTGATAGGTAACTTCGTTGCGGTTGAGGCCTGGAAGCTCGGTGCCCACCTTGCCTGAACCGGTGTAGATCTGTCGTGTGATGAGGTGAGCGATCCCGTGATGGACGATCTGGCCAAACGGTGTGCCACGGTCCATGAGGTAGTTCTCGTGGGTCCCGTACGAGTTGCCTTTGCCGTCGCTGTTGTTCTTGTAGACGACGATTTCTTGGCCATCGGTTAGCAGTGAAGACGCAGCCGCCATGGACTCGATGAGGATTTCTTCCCCCGCACGATCGTGGATCGTGACCGACCGAGCGTCTGCGCATTCAGGGGTCGAATATTCGGGATGGGCGTGATCGACGTAGTAGCGAGAGCCGTTGGTGAGGACCGCGTTGACAAGGTGGGTTTCGATCTCGGGAGCAAGCGCGTGAAGCGGCGTTTCGCCTCGAGCATCTTGGGCGGGTGACTCATCCTCGAAGTCCCACGAGACACGAGGTTGGCTCTTTGGCTCGCGGACCGTCAAGAACGCGTTGATGAGAAGTGACGACGCAGCGATCGGGTTTGGGTCGTCGGTGCCTTTGAGGACAATGCCGTACTCGGTTTCGATACCAACCGTTTTGGGAACGACCATCTACAGGTACTGACCAGTTCCAACCCGCTGTACCTCTCGGCCACCGGTGCCGTTCTCGGCAGCGTCGCCGACGAGCGTGCGGATGTACACGATCCGTTCGCCCTTCTTGCCAGAGATCTTGGCCCAGTCGTCGGGGTTGGTCGTGTTCGGAAGGTCCTCGTGCTCTTTGAACTCGCGCTTCGTGGCAGCGATGAGGTCCTCGGGGCGAATGCCGCGCTCTCCCCCGTTGATCACGCGCTTGATCGCAAGCTGCTTTGCCCGGCGAACGATGTTCTCGATCATGGCGCCCGACGAGAAGTCTTTGAAGTACATGACTTCCTTGTCCCCGTTTTGGTAGGTGACCTCGAGGAACTCGTTGTCTTTGTCGGTGCGATACATCTCGGCGACAGCAGCATCGACCATGGCGGCGACGGCCTTATTGCGGTCTCCCCCTCCCGTGGTTTCGATGAGTGTCTTGTCGATCGGCAGTTCGGGTGTGAGGTACTGGCTGAAGATCGATGCTGCAGACAGTTCGTCGGGACGATCGATGCGAATCTTCACATCGAGTCGGCCAGGGCGAAGGATGGCCGGGTCGATGAGGTCTTCACGGTTTGATGCGCCAATGACGACGACGTTGCGCAGTGTTTCAACGCCGTCGATCTCGGCGAGGAGCTGAGGCACGATCGTGGACTCGATATCGGAGCTGATGCCTGACCCGCGGGTGCGGAATAGTGATTCCATCTCGTCGAAGAACACAATGACCGGCCAGCCGTCTTCGGCCTTCTCGCGTGCACGTTGGAACACCAGGCGAATCTGGCGTTCGGTTTCGCCCACGTACTTGTTGAGAAGCTCGGGGCCCTTGATGTTGATGAAGAACGACTTTGCGTCGTCGTCGCCGGTGACCTCGGCGACGCGCTTGGCCAACGAGTTGGCCACAGCTTTCGCAATAAGTGTTTTGCCGCAACCAGGAGGACCGTAGAGCAAGATTCCTTTCGGCGATGGCAGCTCGAACTCGCTGAAGAGGTCGGCGTGCACAAAAGGCAGCTCGATGGCATCGGTGATCTGTTCGATCTGGTCGTCGAGGCCTCCGATGTCGTCGTACGACACATCAGGGACTTCTTCGAGCACGAGATCTTCGACACCTGGACGAGGCAGCTTCTCGAGGATCATGTTCGATCGGGGGTCGACCAGTACCGAGTCGCCCGCTTTGAGCTGCTTGCCGCGAAGGGCTTCACAGATTTCGACGACGCGCTCGTCGTCCGCGCGTCCGGTGATCATGGCGCGGTCGTCGCCGAGCAGTTCGCGCACGCTGGCCATCTCGCCGGTGGTCTCACGGCCGCGGGCCTTAATGACGTTGAGGCTGTCGTTGAGCACGACTTCCTGTCCAACGACGAGGAGCTCGTCAAGTTCGGGGTTGACCGCAACTCGGACCTTGCGGCCACCAGCGAACACGTCGGCCGAACCGTCGTCGTCGTTGAGGCCAAGGAAGGTGCCGTAGCTGGCGGGCGGCTGGGTGAGCTTGTCGACCTCTTCGCGCAGCGTTGCGATGCTGTCGCGGGCCTCGCGGAGGGTGTAGGTGATCTTTTCGTTGCGGGCGACGGCCTGGGCCAGCTGGCCTTTGGTCTCGAGCAATCGTTCTTCGAGGGCTCGGACTCGCCGTGGTGACTCGTCGAGGCGGTTGCGTAGCGCATCTACCTCTTCGGTAAGCACATCGATCTGCCGCTTGGCCGCGGCCAGGTTGGCTTCGTTCATGGCTGAGTTGTCTTCGCTCACAGATGTCGCCTCCACTTCAGAACCTAGCCGTACACAACCCCAACGCACATGCACCAGAAGTCCCGAATATGTTCAGGATCTCACGAATCCAGTCGTTGCGGAGGTCGCTACACTGCTGTTCACTATCCATTCGGATCCTTGACTTGCTCGTTGAGGCACCGATGGAACGGTGAGAAACGAAAGGGACATTCGATGAAGGTCTGGATCGATCAGGATTTGTGCACAGGCGACGGCATTTGCGCCGAGATTGCCCCTGATGTGTTCGAAATGCTCGACGATGGGCTCGCCTACGTCAAAGACGGCGGCACCGTCCTCGCAAAGGGTCCACAAGCTCTCGCCACCGTTGCAGGCGGCAAAGAAGACGTGGTCATCGAGTCCGCCGAAGAGTGCCCCGGCGAGTGCATCTTTATCGAGGTCTGACCTAACAGTCCCGCACCTGTAAGCCGCGGCTACAGGTCTCGGCCTTCGGCTGAGGCGGTAAGTGCTATTCGGAATGCTGCGATCGATCGCTTGCATCGGCCTACCACGTCCGCTGTCCCCTCCATCTGCTCTTTGTGCACTTTCTGGGCGATGACTTCAAGTACGGGAGCGGCCGCCTGGCCAAACGCCCACGCCCGGCGACTTGGGTCTCCCGAGGCCATGTCGGCTTGTAAGGCATGGAGGCTTTGCATCTGCTGATCGAGCAGATTTCGAAGGCTTGGCTTAACGGCTGAGTCGTCGCGTTCGAGGACCACTTGCAACTCGGCGAACGACCGAAGCATCTCCTCGGTTGTCTTGCGAAGTCGGTCGGTTCTATTCACTCTTCTTCGAGCGACACCGGATCTGCCTCGGCAGGTGACGTCTCTGATTTCGGCTCGCCCTTACGGGGCTCGAGCTTGCGGGCGCTCGTAAGAAAGCCGGTATGGCCCACCATTCGATGGTCGGGGCGGACCGCCTGACCTTCGACATGCCAGCCACGCTGCAAGAACTCGGTGGTGTTCGCCATGCCAAAGCCGTTCTGCTTGAGCGATTCGCGCACCTTGCTCACCTGCATCACGCTGGGCGTGTAGGCCACCAGGATGCCCCCAGTTCGTAGTGCAGACGCCGCGTGTGCGATGACCTGCCAGGGCTCGGGCAGGTCGAGTACCACCCGATCAAAGTCGGTTTCGTCGATTCCGTCGTACGCGCTGCGCAGCTGCACGTCATACCGTTCGAGAGCCTCGGGCCCAAGAATCTCGGACACGTTCTTTTGTGCACGTTGAGCAAAGTCGTCGCGCAGCTCGTACCCAGTGATGTGTGCCCCAGCGCGAAGCATCGTCATCGACAAGGCCCCCGACCCGACACCGCTTTCAAAGACTCGGGCGCCCGGGAAGATATCGGCGATCATCAGAATTGGCCCAAGATCCTTCGGGTAGATCACCTGGGCACCGCGGGGCATCTTCAAGATGAGCTCAGACAACGTCGGTCGTATCACCAGGTAGCTGCCACCGCGCGTTGACTGGATGTATCGGCCCTCGGGCCGGCCAATGACGTCGTCGTGGCGAATCAGGCCCGCGTGAGAGTGGAATTCCTTGCCGGCCTCCAGGGTCACCGAGTAGCGACGATCTTTGATATCGACGAATTGGACGATTTCGCCAGCGGCGAGGTTCCGGGTCATCTGTCGATCATGTCGGACCGCGCCGAGATTTCCACGGATACCGGCTCGGCACTTGGCGCCACCCGGTCAACGAGCTTGCAGAACGCACAGATTTCGTTACTCGACGGCTGACCGCAGCTCGAACACGGCGACAACGGCAACTCTGAACCGTGGGAGTTCGTCTGGTCCGAAGCCTCGAACGCGTCGGCAAAGAGCGGGGCGGCTCGGTCGAGAAATCCAAAATAGAAATGGTGCTTGGCCCCGGGCGACGCAACCTCCATGTCATTGAGCAACGCCTTGTATTCGAGGTGCTTGTTCCCGGCGGCCATTGGGCATTCTTCGACGACGTAGTCGATGTTGCGAAGCACGCAATAGGCCGCCATCTCGCGCTCGGACAGGCGGATTAGAGGCTTGCACTTTCGAGGGAACCCGTTTCGCGCGGGCAACACCGGGTGCTGGCGAGCCAGGTACTCGGCCTGCCAGCGCGCCACATTGCCCCACAACACTGCTGCCTCGTCATCGAGGTTGTGGCCGGTCACGACCACGTCGTACCCGCCATCGATGGCCACAGAGTCAAAGATGTGGCGTTTGCTGAGACCACACGCCGAACAGGGCACACGGCTCGTGGACTTCGCCGCATCAGGGACGGTGAAGCCATGCTCGGACGCCAGGTCGTACTCGTGCAACGTCAGTTCGCGACGAGTGGCAAAGTCACGGGCGAACTGCGTGCTCTCGTTCGAATACTCACCGATGCCGAGTCCGATCACGAGCCCGTCAACGTCATAACCAAGCTCGATGAGAATGTCCCAAAGTGCCAACGAGTCCTTGCCTCCCGACACGGCCACAAGGACCTTCGCATCGGGCCCGAACATCCAGAACTTCTTGATCGTTCGCGCCACCTGGTTCTGGCAGAACGCTATGAAGTGCTCAGCGCAGAATGCAGCGTTGTGCTGCCGTAGCTCGATCACGATCGGGCCCTTGCAGACCTTGCATCTCATCACTTTGGTGTGGTTCATAACGTTCGGGCGACTAGCCGCCGGAGATGACGCTGCGAATCTCGATCGTGTCGTCGTTGGTGAGCTTGGTGTTTCCCGCCAGCAGCGTGCCGTTGACAATTACCAGAACCGACTCCCGGTTGAGCTCGAGCTGTTCGACGAGTGAATTCACGGTGAGCGGACCGTCGATGTCGAGTTCGCGGGCAGGGTTTGAGAGGGTGACCCGCACTACGCCGAGTCTTCTGCAGCCTCGATGACTGCGGCCAGGTCTGGTACATCATCAGCGGAGAACTCGAGGACCTCGGGAGCAGACGCACCCTTGGCGGCCTTCGATGCGGCCTTCAACGCTCGTGCGTCGGCCCGCTTGGAGGCTCGGCTTGCGTGCTTCTTCGCGGCCTTCGCCGCTGCCTTGTCGGCGCCACGCTGTGCCTTTGCTGCGGCCTTAGCTGCGGACTTGTCGGCTGCCTTCTCGGCCTTGCGTGCCGCTGCCTGCTCGGCCTTGGCTGCTTCACGAGCCTGAGCGGCTGCCACTTTGGTGTCCACCTTGGCTTGACGGGCAGCTTGTTTTGCGTCGACCTTCGCCTGCGCGGCTGCCGCCTTCACCGCTTCTCGCTCGTCAGCTGCTGCGGCCTTCGCGTCGGACTTTGCCTTGGCCGCAGCCGCCTTAGCTTCGGCCTTGGCGGTTTCATCTGCGACCTTGATGTCGATCTTCGCCTGCTTCTCGGCTGCCTTCGCGTCCGCCTTTGCCTGGACCGCAGCCGCCTTTGCGTCAGACTTCGCGGTCTTTACCGCAGTCTTCGCATCGGACTTCGCGGTCTTCGCGGCGGTCTTCGCATCGGCCTTTGCAGTTTTGACCGCGGTCTTCTGGGCCTTCTTCGCCGAGCGTTTCTGGGCTCGGCTTGGAGGCGGTGCAGTCACCGCGTCAACGCCGAGGATTTCGTTGATGCGATCAGCTGATGGTGCTTCGAGGATTTTCTTGCCGACCGTCGCGAGCGCCGTGCCGGTCATGACGTTTGCGCGAGGCGGTCGTCGCTTTGGGCCGATTAGTCCTTTGCGGCCCTCGCCCCTGCCCTTGCGGCTTTGCTCGGGTTCGTGCACGAGCGCCCACACGCCGCCCTCATCGAGCGACTCGTCGAATTCGATTGGAGCTTCGCCGCCTTTGGACACCCTGTTCCATCCTTTGAGCGCAAGTTGGATGCCCCAAACAGCGCGCCACAGCGGCGAGCCGCCAAGG
>CALHTB010000112.1 GCA_938038785.1 uncultured Acidimicrobiales bacterium | reverse complement strand
GTTGGGCCGCCGCCACGACCAACGGTGCCACCGCGGCCATGGAAGACCGGAACTTCGACACCATGGCGGGCGGCGATTTCGCGTACCGAGCGAAGCGCCTTGTGAATCTCCCACTGCGAGGTCGAGATTCCGCCGTCCTTGTTCGAGTCGGAGTAGCCGACCATGATCTCTTGCACGTTGCCGCGCAACTCGACAATGCGGCGATAGCCAAAATCGTTGAGCAAGGCATCCATCACCGTGTCGATGTTTCGGAGATCTTCGATCGTCTCGAGCAACGGTACGAAGCCAATGCGGGCAATATTGCGGCGAAGGTCGATCAGGCCGACCTCGCGGGCAAGCACCGCCGGCGCCAAAATGTCGTCGGCCCCTTGGGTCATAGACACGATGTAGCTCTCGACGATCGAGTCGCCGAAGCGGTCCATCTGCTTACGCAACGTGGCGAACAGGCCAAGGGCATCGCCGAGGTCAGGGGTGCCAGCGGGGGCGAACGGGCGAGCCTTACGAAGCTCGTCGCTCAAGAGACCAGCGCGGCTTTCGGCATCTGCTGGGTACTCAATGCCGACGCTGGCATACAACCCGTCGAGCGCCTCGTGATGGTGGCGGGTGTGCTGGCGAATGTCGAGCGTGGCGAGATGGAAGCCAATCGTTCGGGCGAGACGACGAAGCGATGCCAGCTTGCCGCTGGCCACAACGGTGGCTCCGGTGCTTTGCAGCGACTCGTGCATTCGGTCGAGGTCGGCGTAGAGCTCCGAGGCCTGGTGGTACGCGGACTCCGTGCCGCCGCGGTTCTGTTCGAGTACGCGCTCGCTGGCACCGAGCTTGCCGTCGATGATCGTGCACGCAATTCGGTACGGCTCGTCGCTGATCAGCGGCGAGAGGCCATCGACCAAACGCGGGAAGCGGGCCGACTCGGCGGCAATCCACTCGGACAACTCGTTCGTGACCGGGCGGATGGTGCCTGAAACGCTGAGGTCTGCGGCAAGGTCTTGCACACCCGAGCGCAACAACCGCAACGCCCGCTGACGCTGCAGCTCGAGCACCTCGTTGGTGACCTCGGCGGTCACGAACGGGTTGCCGTCACGGTCGCCTCCGACCCACGATCCGAAGCGGATTGGTGTGAGGTCGTCGGGCAGATCGACGCCGCGCTCAGCGGCTAAGTGTTCGAGGTCGGTCCACACAGGGGGAAGGGCGTTGGCAACCAGGCCTTCGACGTAGAAGATGATCGACCGAGCCTCGTCAACCGGTGTTGGCTTTACTTGTCGCAGCTCGTCGCTGAGCCAGAGCAAGTCGATGATCTCACCGATGCGTGTGTCGATACGGACTTCGCCGGCTCGCGTAACCCACGGGCGCTGTCGAAGCAGTTCGGCGATTTCGGCCCGCTTCTGCAGAACGGATCGGCGCGATGCTTCCGTGGGATGCGCCGTGAAGACAGGACGGTATTCGACGGTGCTTAGCCGTTCGGCCAGCACCTCCGAGGAGATCCCAGCGTCATCGGCCTTCGAGAACGTGTCGAAAAGTTCGCCCGAGCCCTCGGTCTTGAGCCGCAGTTCCTCGACACGGTTCACTTGCTCGGCCACGTTGGCGAGGTGGAAGTAGATCGTGAAGGCCCGAACCAACAAGATGGCTTCGATCTCGGTTACTCCGGCAACGGTTGCTTCGAGCTCTGCTCGTGCCGTCTCGTCGCCCTCTCGGGTACTGCGGGCGAGGACTCGAACCTTTTCGACGAGCTCGAAGAACTCGGTGCTCACATTGCGTTGAATCGAATCACCGAGTTGGGCTCCAAGGCGCCGAATATCGGAGCGGAGCCGATCCTGTCGTTCGCTTGCGGGGACGTCAGCCATAGCCACCTCCCTAGCCTAGGAACAGTCGCCGTTGAATCTCGCGGTATCGCGCCCTGACATGCACGGCGCTCGGACTATCTGTCCAGCAACTGCTCGGTACTCAACTGGTCGGTACTACTGTGAAGCCATGGCATCTGTAGTGATCACCGCTCTCGGAGACGACCGAGCTGGCCTTGTCGACCAGCTCTCAGAAGTGGTTTCGGCCCACGACGGAAACTGGGGTCGCAGCCACATGGCCGAACTCGCCGGCAAGTTCGCCGGAATCGTCTTGGTCGCCGTGCCCGACGGAAAGGTCGAAGCCTTCCTTTCGAGTCTCGACACGCTGGAGGCGCAAGGCGTTCTCGACATCACCGCTGAGCTCGCTGTCGATGGAGCGCAACCAGAACCAACAGCCGTGGTACGACTGAACTTGGTTGGCCAAGACCACCCAGGCATTGTCCACGAGGTGTCCCATGTGTTGGCTTCACATGCGGTGAGCATCGATGAGCTCGAGACCGACGCTGTCCCGGCTCCACAGGGTGGCTACCTGTTCAAAGCTACGGCTCGACTGGAACTGCCGGAAACGACCGACATTGGAACGATCCACGACGCACTCGAAGCGGTTGCGGCCGACCTGATGGTCGATCTCCACCTCGAACACGACTGAGGCCTCAGATGCTTAAGCGCTGGACCGCCCCCACTACCGAACGCGATGCCCGAATCGAGCTGGCGGCCGCGTATCGCTACGCGTACGACCTTGGCTGGACCGACCTCGGCGCCACCCACTTCAGCAGCCGCGTTCCCGGCCAGCCAGACACGTACCTCATCTTGCAAGAAGGGTTGTTCTTCAACGAGGTCACCGCCAGCAACTTGGTGATGCTGAGCGTCGATGGAGCCACCCCGCAGGACGGCGTCGCCGTGAACCCGGCTGGCGTCACCATCCATGGCGCTCTCCTCGCAGGCAAGCCCGACGTGAACTCGGTGATGCACACCCACACGGTTGCTGGGGTTGCGGTGTGCAGCACATGGGAGGGTCTCCAACCGCTGTCCCAGCATGCACTTCGGTTCTACAAAGATATTGGGCGCCACGACTACGAAGGTGTGGCCCTCGACGGTGAGGAGGGCCCGCGCCTAGTCGAGAACCTTGCCGACCACGAATTACTGTTGCTCAACAACCACGGCCTTCTGACCGCCGGTGTCAGCGTGCCGCAGTCTTTCAGTGCGATGTACTACGCCGAGATGGCGTGTCGAATTCAGGTGGCCACGATCGGATCGACGGACATGCCGCTAAAGCCATCGAGGAAGGTCCGCAAACACACCAAGCAGCAGCACGACGACAGCCACGGATACATGTATCGCGACTGGATGGCCATCTTGCGGCAGGTCGAACGCACGCACCCCGACTTCGCTGACTGAGCCCAAGCGTCTAGAAGAACGGGCTGAAGAAGACCGGTTCGGGAACAGGTTCGGGTTCGACGACGGTCTTTGGACCTATGCGCAACGCTCGCATTGCCCAAGCTCCCAACATCGGCCCAGGTGCGAGCATGAAGAATGCCCACCCCCAGCCGTACGCGTCACGAACGACGGGCACGAGGAAGATGGTGAATACGGTCAGCACGAAGCCGGCCGCGAGCTGCATAGTGAGGGCAGTTCCCACGTAGCGGCGGTCGACGACCTCGGTGACGATGGCCGAGAACTGCGCGCTGTCGGCAACAACCCAAAAGCCCCAGACCAGCCCGATGCCAACCACGATTGGCAGCGGGGCGTCGAGCAAGAACCCGGCAACAACGGCCGCTGAGGCCGACCATCGCATCGCCAAGGCCGCGGCGTCGGTACGGCTTCGACGATCGCTCATGATTCCGGCGTAGACCGAGCCCGCAGCGCCTGCCGAGATGACCATGAATGCAATGAAGCTGGCCCAACGAGTTGATGCAAACACGTCTCCGTAGAAGGCCGCGATCCACGCCCACATGGCATAGAGCTCCCACATGTGCCCGAAGTAGCCGGCGCTAGCGAGGCGGAAGTCGCGGTTGGCCAAGATGGCCCGGAGCTGCGCCGGATCGAACGTTGCTGATGGAGCCACGAACGGGCCGTCGGTGGTGAGGCGATCGGCAATCAACCCACCGACGAAAGTGAGCACCGACACGGCCGCCAAAACCAGCCGCCAGTCGATCTGACCAAGTGAGTTCAAAAGGTGTGGGAGCGCAGACCCAATGGTGAGCGCGCCGATCATCACCCCGAGCGCCATTCCGCGGCCGACGCGATACCAGGCCGACATGGCCTTGAGTGCCGGTGGGTAGACCAGCGCAAGGCTCGCTCCGGTGAGTAGCCGTGCGATGAGTCCGACCCCGAGCGAATTGCCGAGCACCACAAGCAGGTTTGCGGCTGCAGCTCCGGTTGCGCCGAGGAACATCAGTCGGCGCGGTGGTAAACGATCGGCGAGATTCGTGGCAGAGGAGAACACCGCGCCGACAACGAATCCGAGTTGGACGACGATCGTCAACCAGCTTGCCTGAGCGTTACTGAGGTCCCAGGCCTCGCGAAGTTGGCCGAGCACCGCGGCGGTGGCGAACCATGGAGACATCGCCAACACAAGCGCGCCAGCGAGAACCCAAAGCTCTCGACGTTGACCAGGAGGGCGCTCATCCATATCTGGGGAACGCTGCGCTGAGGTCACGAAATTCCAGTGAGCTCAGCGAATCACGAACACGCTTCGCATGCGAGCGCTTCGCCGTGGCGCTCGATCGCCGCGACCATGTCGGACTCTCGCTCGTACTGTGGCGTGTCCATACGGGGCGTGCGATGGTCGACCAGCTCTCGAGCTTCGTCCTTCCACGGCTCAGGCCACTGATGACCGGTCGGACGAATTGTGCCCGGTTGGGTTGCAGTGTCTGTCAACTCGAGTGCCTGGCGGGCGATGTCTAGCTGCACCTCAGGCGCATTTGGCGGACCAGCAGTATTGCCGAGCGGAAAGTCGGTGAACACGGCGCGAGGTGGGTTCGCAGATTGGGTTATCGACCAGGCGCTGGAAATGGAAGTGGTGGTGATACCAGCGGCTTCGAGTGCTCGTGCGATCAGACCGATCGACTGGTGACACACCGGTCACACAGGCACCAACAGCGCGAGGTCGGCGTCGAGCTCGCGAACCCGGTCAACAAGCGCTGGTATTAGTGACTCGCCGAGCCGACGCTGGCTGTAGATACCGCCCATGAACGTGAGCGATACGTCCGCTAGCGAACCAATTTCACCAACGTCGGCCATGGTGTGGAGCGCATCGATTGGGAACACGGCGTTGATGTCGGCCTTGGCTGACGTTTGGTCGTAGGCGAAGTGGGTGACCCGAAGCTCATCGGTGGGCGCATCGGTTGGGATCTCACGATGGGTCAGATCGTCCTTGTGGGTGAACCCGATGTCACCAACCCGGTACACGCCACCCGAGGCAACGAGTACCACCTTGCTCTCCGACAGCGGTTTGGTTGGCGCAACAAATGCGGCGGGCTCGGCGCGGTTGTCAGCCCAGCGATACTCGGCATAACCAAGGCTGGAGTAGGAATCTCGCGTGACTTGGATGTAGTCGACCGCATCGAGGTCGTCCGGAGGGTTCATTGCCATCGCCCGACCATAACCCCGAATCTGTGGAGTTTCATGACCGGATATCGAACACCAGACTCCACAGATTCGTCATTACCTACGAGCGAGGTGGACGACGAACTTCGCGTTGGAGGAGATGGAGTCCACGGCACCGAAGATCTTCTTCAGCTTGGCGTGGTAGCCGAGGTGGCGATTGCCAACGACAACCAGTGGCGCGCCGGGGCGAAGCACCCGATGTGCGTCGGTGAACATCGACCATGCCGTGTGGTCCCCAATCACCCGGTCGTTATGAAACGGAGGGTTGACCACCACGAGGTCGACCGAACCGGGATCGAGCACTTCGACCATCCGGTGGTGATGGTGGGTGACGAGTTGTGCCGACGTGTCGTTCAACGACCACGAGCGGCGGGTCGCATCGATTGCGAGCAGAGAATCGTCGATTGCTTCGATGGTTGCCGACGTGCCGCTAGCGGTGAGGTCTCGTGCCATCCGCAGTCCAACAACACCGTTCCCACATCCAAGGTCGACCGCTCGAACTTCTTGCCGGGCATCGGGCCCAAGTACCGCCGCAAAGTCGGTGACACCTTCGAGCAGCGCAGAGGTTCCAATGTCGATCGAGCTGGGCGAGAAGCCACCACCATGGTTGATGAGTTTCGCTCCGAACGCAGACCACTGCACCGGCCACGGATTTTCGCCGACGTCCAACAACTCATCGACGGTTGCGTGAACCAACCGCGCTTTCTTGTTGGCGAGCGATGTTTGGGTTGGCCCTACGAGGGTGTCGAAGGTGTCGATCGCTGATCCGTGAAGATGCTTGACCATCGACGCCCCGACCACGCGGGTGTTGCGGTTCATGAGGGGCCGAATCCGATGCAACAGGTCGACCAAGTGGGAGGTGGCCTTGGGAATCTTGATGATCACCACGTCATAGGGCTCAGCCAACGGTCCTGCACCGAGCTCGGTCGAGGAGTACAGATCGATTGCCGGGAGACCATTCCCGGCCAGATTTGTTTGCGTTGCCTGGCGTCCTGCGGCGGACTCGATGACCGTGTGTGGGTCGAGGTGGCGCAAGCTGCAGGTAAGCGCGCCGAACGTGTCGTTGACGATCAGGACACGGGCACCATCATCGACCGGCTCGTCCAACAGATGTGCCAGCACCAACTCGTCAGCGGCGTCCCAAGCACGCAGGGGCTGCTTTGGCTGCACGGGAATTCGTTCGAGGATGAGCTCACCCAGTGCGTGTTGCATGGGCGGAGTGTACTGGCGTGCTGATTCTGTGGTCCGTGGCCAGGAAGGGTCCGGCTGGCGGACCACAGATTCTATGGGAAACGACTACCCTGCCCGGGTGTCGATGAACCAGTTGGGCAAAGTGGCCGTGGTGACCACGATCATCTTTTGGTCAATCGGCAACCTCATTGTTCGAGGCACCGAACTCACTGGGCCGCAGATTGCATTCTGGCGCTACCTCATTGCGGCCACGCTCTACGCAATCGGCCACACGATCTTCGTTGGCCCGCTTCGCTGGAAAGACTTTCGAGTGGCCGCCCCGATGGGAATGGTGCTGGCGGTCGAGATCGCGCTGTTCTTCATCGCCATCAAGCAGACAACAGTGGCCAACGTGACCGTCATTGGTTCGCTCACTCCCCTGTTGTTGTTCGGTGTTGCGGCCAAGCGTTTCGACGAACGGGTTTCACCACAAGTTCTTGGGGCAACCGTGCTTGCGCTCTTTGGCGTGGCAGCGGTTGTATTCGGCTCGACGACAAGCGGTGGATGGAGTCCAACCGGCGATGCCCTCGCCGTTGGCGCCCTCATCTTCTTCGCCGCGTATTTCGCGCTCGGCAAGGCAGCCCGAGAAACAATCTCGGGCATCACCTTGCAAACCCACTCGCTGATCTCGGGCGTGCCGGTCCTTGGGCTCCTCTTCTTCGTCGACAGCGGCGGGTTTCCGGTGCCACCGGGAAACCAGTGGTGGTACGTGTTCGGCCTCATCGCCTTCCCCAGCACCGGCCACTTCTTGCTCAACTGGGCGCACGAACACGTCAGCTTGACACTCGTGTCGCTCATGACGTTGGGCGTTCCGGTGTTGTCGGTTCTCGGAGCTGCCGTGCTCTACGACGAATCGCTCGTGACACTCCAGGTCGTTGGCATCGTCGTAGTGCTTGCGGTGCTGAGCTTCGCGATCATCGAAACCTCTCGCCTCGACGACGCACACCCGACCAAATCCTCTGAGGTGTCCTGAGGTTGACTATTTGGCCTGTGGGGCGACGAGCAAACGAGCGGCTTCGACGAAGTCGGCTGCTTCGAGTGTGCTGACCGCGGTGCGGTCGAGCCCAGCAACCGACGTCGATGCCGAGAGGCGAACGGCCTGGCGGTTGATTGCTTGCTCGAACAGGTTCCGGGCGTAACGAGCGTTGCCAAACGCTTCGTTTCGTGTTGCCCGACCGAGGATCTGCGCCAACACATCGTCAACCCCGACACCCAGCTTGTAGTCGGCTTCTCCAGCGAGCTTCTTGGTTATGAGCACAAGCTCTTCGCCCGAATAGTCGGGGAACATGATCTCCCGGGCAAAGCGCGACCGAAGGCCGGGGTTCGACTTTAGAAAGTCCTGCATGAGCCGCGGATAACCCGCAACGATGACCACAAGACGATCGCGGTGATCTTCCATCCGCTTGATCAGCGTCTCGATGGCTTCACGACCAAAGTCGTTGCCCACAAGGCCCTTCGGCGACAGCGCATACGCCTCGTCGATGAACAACACACCGTCGAGCGCCCGCTTCACCGCCTTGTTGGTCTTGTTTGCGGTGTGGCCCACGTATTGACCGACGAGCCCAGCTCGGTCGACTTCGACCAGATGACCCTTCTTCAGCAAACCGAGGGCACCGTACATTTCTCCCAGCAACCGAGCGACAGTGGTCTTGCCGGTGCCTGGGTTGCCGAGGAACACCAGATGTTGACTCGTCGGCACTTCGGCCAGGCCGTGGTCCTGACGGCGGGCCTGAATCTGCAGAAACGCGATCTGCGTATGCACCTGTTCTTTGACCGACGTCAACCCGACAAGCGCATCGAGGTCGGCCTGGATCTCCTCGAGCGAACGGGTGCCGCCGGTGAGTGCGTGTGTGGGGACGCCAAGGTTTCCGAGGCGCTCGTCAAGGCCCCGGTCAACCGCGGTTTGGCGCGCCGACTCACCGGCCTTCTTTAGCCGCTCTTTGAATTTGTCACCTCGTGGCACGACGCAACGCTAGCGCTGGGCGGGCCTATCGCCGTGCAGCCCGGTGTGCCACCCGTCCTTTAGTAGCGATCTTCCATAAGAATCCACAGAGCCAGCATCGTGTCATCACCTGCCTCAACACCGTGAACATCCATGGAGCTGTTCGACAGAACTTGCCCCGGATCGGTCCTCACGTACCGGTCGGACCCACCAAACCGCCAGCGGCGGCTGCCATGCAAAATCAGGTACAGCTCGGCGGGCTTGTGTTGATGCTCGGGATAGTCCGCCCCGGGTCCCAACAACATGACGCCAGCTCCACCTAAGTCCATATCAAAACACTCGAACAGGTCCACGAGTGCGACCTCTTCGCCAAGCGGATCCGTTCTCGTGGATGGCTTCCACGGCATCTCGTCGGCAAGCGCGACGAAGTCGGAGACAAGGTTCGGGCTAGCTGCGATAGGCGACGTCGACGCGAGCGGAGCGAGATGTCGTGTGGCGTTGAGGTTGTGCGCTGGCGGCTCGGGAGCAGGGCTCTTTGGCCGTGCAAACGCCGAGGCCGCTGCTGCAGCCCACGCTCGTCGCATGACCTGCTCACCATGGCCGGTCTCACACGCTGAATTTAGGGGAATGATGGCGCGACGGAACCACTCGGTGAGCTCAGCCATCGGCTTAGTAGCCGCATCGTCCACAGTCCCTCCAATCGACGGCGGCCATCGTACCCTGGAGACATGAGTCGCTCGCCTCTGCTGTCTGCGTTGCTGTTCGCAACCGGACTCGCCCTCGCCATAGCCGCATGCACCAGCGGCGATCCAGTTGCATTCCCATCGACAACACTGCCAACCAGCACGCCACCGTCGACGGAGTCTTCACCTACGGCAACATCCGAGACAGCAGCGACCGAGGCGGGCGCTCCGGCGGAGTCGACGGTGCTCGATTCGGAGCTGCCGATCGTGTTCGCCGATCCGGTTAGTGGCCTTGACGACGCCGAGCTCGCCGAGTTCATTTCCGGGCAGGCCTTCTTC
Organism: uncultured Acidimicrobiales bacterium; assembly: GCA_938038785.1. GTDB lineage: Bacteria > Actinomycetota > Acidimicrobiia > Acidimicrobiales > SHLQ01 > SHLQ01. Next base: position 8,578 of record CALHTB010000112.1, on the reverse strand, counting down.
GATGAAGTTTGGACCCCGGTCGAGGGTGCCGGCCGGTCCGATAGCGACGGGTTGGGGCCTCTGTTTAACGCTAACTCTTGCGTTGCGTGTCACCCGTCGACCGGTCGACGACAGGTGCCGCCCCAAGGTGAGCTCACTACTTCTGGGCTCGTCGTACGAATCTCGCTTCCGGGCGCAGACCCCCTAACCGGAGCTCCACTCGCCGACCCGGTCTACGGCGACCAGCTGCAGGATCGGGCAACCGGAACCTCTGAAGCAGAGGGCACGGTCTTCACCAACTACGTGGTGCAAAGAGCGGCCTATGGCGACGGCACGCCCTATGAAATCTTGTGGCCAACGGTCAACATTCGAAGTCGAAACCATGGTCCTATCACTGAGGGCTTCCGAACGTCAGCGCGCATTGGTTCCCAGATGATCGGCATGGGCCTGCTCGAGCTCGTGCCCGATGAACAGATTCTCGAGTGGGTCGATGCAAACGACGCGAACAACGACGGCATTAGCGGACGTCCGAATGCGGTGTGGAATCCGCAAACCAACCAGATCGAGCTTGGACGGTTTGGCTGGAAGGCCAACGTTGTCGAACTCGATCAGCAAATCGCCCAAGCATTCCATGGTGACCTGGGCGTCACGTCTTCGCTCGTGCCAAACGAAAACTGCACCTCCGCGCAAGACGACTGTACCGACGAGCTGTCTGGCGGAACCGTGGAAGTGTCCGACGAAAAGCTCAACACAATCACGAACTACCTCCGCACACTGGGGGTACCACCGCCTCGCACTGCCGAATCTGAGGAGGCCCAGCGAGGTGAACAGCACTTCCGCGAGTTTGGCTGCGCAACATGTCACCGCGAGACGATGACGACCGGAGCAAGCGATATCGAGGCGCTCTCGAACCAGGAGATTCGCCCGTACTCGGACATGCTGCTCCATGACATGGGGTTCGACATGAGCGATAGCCGGCAAGACTTCAGCGCAAGCGGTGTTGAGTGGCGCACCGCTCCCCTTTGGGGGCTTGGGCTGGTGCCCGTCGATGGCGACCGGGGACTCCTCCACGACGGGCGAGCCCGAACGATCGAGGAAGCGATCCTTTGGCACGGCGGAGAAGGTCGAGGCTCCCGAGCTGCCTTCCTCAACGCCGAACTTTCGAAGCGGATGGAGCTGCTGGCGTTCCTAGAGAGTTTGTAATAGACGGCGCGTGGCTCGATTGGCTCCCTGTATTTTCCAGCGCGCTCGGTTTGTCTAGGCCGGTGGCAAGGCCTGTTTAGAGGCGGGACTTGTTTTTCACACAGCTCGGTCTCGCCGGGCCGGTTGGAAGGCCTGTTTGTAGGCGGCTTGCGCTCGCAACGGCGTGCGTCGACGCGCTGGTATTGGGCCCGAGGCTGCGAAGCGACAGCTTGGGCTGTTCCAGTCAACGCGGGAACATGTATACGCATTGAGGACTCGCCAGCTCCCCAGGAGGGAGGGACGAGCGACGTAAAGGCGCCTCTGGCGCAGCAGGCGCGAGGTCGAGGGAGCCCCTACGAGCGCAGCGAGTCCTTGCGTACGGATCCGAGCCCTGGAGGGCGAAGCCCGAAGCTGCGAAGCCGGTTCGGGCGGATGAGGGCCTCCGGCCAGCCGCCGAGCATCGAGGCCCGCCAGGGCCGGATTGCGACCGCGGAAAAGCTATGCCGCCTGCGCCATGTTGATTCGGGTGACGATGAGATCGAAGAGCACGAGGAGGGTTTCCTTGACCGATTCCCATTCGCGGGCGTCGCAGTCGACTACTGGAATACCATCGGGAAGCTGCAGGGCTTTGCGGATGTCGTCGATCTCGTGGGCGAGCGCACCTTCGAACTTGTTCACGGCAACCACGAATGGGATGCCCCGCTTCTCGAAGTAGTCGATTGCGTAGAACGAGTCGGCGAGACGACGCGAGTCGAGCAGCACGATTGCACCAAGCGAGCCTTGGGTGATGTCGTCCCACATGAAGCCGAAGCGGCTCTGACCTGGGGTACCAAAGAGGAACAGCACAAGCTGCTCGTCGATGGTCAACCGGCCAAAGTCCATGGCCACGGTTGTAGTGGTCTTGGTTTGCACCTTGGAGGTGTCGTCGATTCCGACACTGGCACCGGTGATGTTGGCCTCGGTACGCAGTGGTTGAATTTCCGATACGGCGCCCACGAAGGTCGTCTTGCCGACGCCGAAGCCGCCAGCAACCACGAATTTCGCCGAAACCTGTTGAGAGTTGTTCGTCATTTCAGAGTTCCCGGACACGTTGGATGATCCTTGTCATGATGTTCAGTTCAGAGAAGTCGGACTCGTCAGCAGTCTTGTGTGCGATCAACAATCCTTCGTCGATCATTTCTGCGATGACCACCATGGTTGTGCCAATCGGCATCTTTAGGTGAGAAGAAAGCTCTGCAACCGAAATAGAGCTCGTTGCCATGTCGAGCACCTTGCGCTTTTCGAACCGGACGAGCGTGTCTCCACGTTGAGCCTCTACGAGACTCTCGATCGAAACCGATGCTGTGGGTGCGGTCTTTCCAGATGCGACGACGAACGGCCGAACGTTCGGCTCCTCGTCTTCGAAGATGATCCCGTCATCCCAATCGCCACGTGACATTGCTGAGTTCCTTATGAAGCCAGAAGAGAGTTCTGGAGTTCGGCGATAAGCGCCGGCGAGAGAACGCTGCCAGCACGCTCGGCAAACACGGTCATTTCATAGGCCACGAACCCGAGGTCGGCGTCCTTGCGAGCAATGACGCCAAGAACGGCACCGTGACTCACGTTGGAGATCAGCAAGAAGCTGTTCCCCATTTCGATCATGACCCGCTCAACCGAGCTTTCACCAAAACAGTTTGCGGCGCCGTGGATAAGGCTCGAAAGCCCAGCCGTGATCGCTGCGAACTGGTCGGCATTTGCCGTTGGCAACGCGTTCGACGTCGCCAGCTTGATGCCGTCAGCCGAAACGGCGAGTGCGTGAGTTACACCGCCGGTTGAGTCGACGAAGTTGTTAAGGAGCCAGGCAAAGGTCTCCCCTGGGTTCTGTCCACTCATTTGTTCTCTCCTTCATTCTGTGGATTTGGGTCCCCACTCACTTTGTTCAAGCCACGGTTTACACCGGTGGCGAAAGCAGCGAATGCGGATGCGCTCTTGTTCGGAGACTCTTCTACGGTCTCTGGGGTATCGAGCGGAATCAGTTCAGGTGCAACTTGCTTGGACTCGAGTGCGGCCATTGGTGCACGCGTCGGCAAGCCGCCAAAGCTTGGCTCAGGCTCAGCAGCGGGTGCTGCTGCAACCGGTGCGGCAGCCGCCGGGGCCTCAGCGGCATGGGCGGGTACAGGAGCAGCTGCCGGCGCAGGAGCAGGAGGCGCGACTGGGTCGAGAATCGGTGGCGCTGGAAGCTGACGAGCGGCCGGTGCCGGATCGGTCTCGGGCACGGGAGGTGCGATCGAGAACGGTTCGACCGGAGCCAACTCGGCCTCGGGTGCCGGTGCGGCGGGTGCGGCCGGCGCTGCTTCGACAGGTTCGACCACAGGGTCCGACATTGTCGGAGCAGCCATATCGGGAATCGAGGTCTCGGGAGCAGCCATGTCCGGAATCGAGGTCTCGGGAGCAGCCATGTCGGGAATGGCTGTCGCCTCGGCTGCCGCATTGCGTTCGACCATTGCATCGAGTTGGGTGATCGATGTCGTTGGCTCGGCCGGTGGTTCGACTTCGCCGAGCTTGGTCAGCGGCCAGGTGTCGTTGCTAACAACCGGCTCGGCTGGCGCTGCTGTAGGGGCCACCTCGAGCGGAGCAAGTTCGACCGTGCCTGCTGCTGGCGCAGTTGGTTCATCGATCGTGACGCCTGGGAACGCCGGCAATGCCTCTTCGACTTCTTCCATGGTTGGAATGGAAGCGACGGCAAGATCCTCTTCGTGAAGAGCGGCGGCCTCACCCATTGGAGCTTCGATCTCGAGCGACTCAAGGGCTGGCGCTTCGATTGCTGGTGATTCGATCGCAGGAGCATCGTTCGAGGCCGGAGCTGGCGAGACAGCAAGGGCATCGAGCCCAGCAAGGAAGTCAGCGTCGCCGGCCTCAGTGACCGGCTCGCTGGCAAGTGCTGCCGGAGCTTCGATTCGACCAGCTGCGGCTTCGACGTCCTCTGCAAACAGCGACGATGGGATCGATACCGTTGCGACGGTGCCGACACCAGGCTGGCTCTGCAGTTCAACGTGAATACCATGCTGCTGCGACAAACGGCCAACCACGAACAATCCGAGAAGACGGCTTGGCGCTTCATCGAGTGCTGGCGGGCTGGTGATGCGTTCGTTGAGCTCAGCTAGATCGTGCTCGTTGATACCGAAGCCTTCATCGAAGACCTCGATCTCTACGCCTTCGAGGGTCTCCTGAGCAGAAATCGACACGGAGGTCGATGGCTCGGAGAACTGCGTGGCGTTGTCGAGAAGCTCAGCGAGAAGGTGCGTCACGTCGGTAACAACGTTGCCCTGCATCGAGATCTCTGGCAGATCGCCAACTTCAATACGTTCGAACAGCTCAACCTCTGCGAGCGAAGAACGAATGACGTCCTCAACAGGGACCGGACGGCTCCACTGACGTGGCGAACGGTTGCCTGCAAGCACGAGCAGCGACTCTGCGTTACGACGCATTCGAGTAGCCAAATGGTCGAGCTGGTAGAGACCGGCAAGCGTCTCGGGGTCCTGCTCGTCCTGCTCCAGATCCGAGATCAAGTTGATCATGCGGTGGTTCAGCTGCTGGTTACGACGGCCAAGCGACACGAACATCTCTGCCACGTTTCGTCGTGAACGAGCCTGGTCGGTTGCCACCTTCACAGCGGTTTCCTGTACCTCGTTGAAGGCGTCCACAAGCGAGCCGATCTCGTCGTTCGATTCCTTTGGAATCGGACGGATCTCGGGGATCTCATCGGAAGCACCGAGCGAGCGGAGCTTGGCCACAGCGAACGGGAGGCGCTCGTGGGTCATGAGCTCGGCGTGCTCCATCAGGCGGCCGAGCGGGCCGAGGATCGAACGACCGATCACGAAGATCAGCGTGACGAGAAGGAGCGAGCCAAGCACGGCGAACAGGGTGAAGAGCGAACGGCTCGAATCGATGTTCTCTGCGCTGACGTCGATGTTGGAGAGCAAGAAGTTCTGGCTGCTCTCAATTGCCTGGTTCCACTCTGCTCGGTTCTCGAGGAGGAATGGAAGAACCTCAACCGGCTGAAGCTGCCCGGGCGTGTTCTGGTAAAGGTCTTCGGTGGCCAATGCCTGGAAGGCACTTAGCTGGGCTGCCGCGTTTGAGCGAGCGGGGCCTGCCATTGGTGCGTCACCGGTGCTGAGCACGGTGGTGGCAGCGGCGTCGGAAACAAAGTCAACGTGTCCGAACCAGCCGGTAATTTGCGAGATTTGTGGGCCCGTTATTGGCGTTGCTTCTGCTCCCTCAGCAGGAGCGAGGTCGAAGAACTCAACCCACACGTTCTCCTGAGTGTTCACGATGTCGCGAGCATCGCGAATCGATTGGACAGCAAGCACCGAGTCGGCGCCGAATCCAGCGAGCGGAATTTCGTTGAGTGCGTCGTCGATCTCGAGGATGGCATCGTTGTAGATAGAGCGCGATGTCTCGGCATTGCGAGCGGTGCCCAGAATGCTGATCACGTTGGTGGCGATCGGCTCCGAAATCGGGTCACCTGAAGCACTCAGCGAGGCAAGTTGATCGTTCACGACCGCAACCTGGGCCTCCAGCTCGGTCGCCAGAGCTGGCATTGTTGCCTGCTGTGCTGGATCGGCAGCTGCAAGCGATAGCTGTATGTGCGCCAGGCGCTCATCAGCTATGTCGAGAGCGAGCTGCTGGGTTTCCACAAAGGAATCAGCAATGGCTTGGGCATCTTCGTTTTTCTCCGCCTGTGCACTCTGGGTACGGAAACCCAATGCTGCCAACAACACCAGTGCGGTGATTGGAATGGCGAGCATCAATATGAGCTTGTTACGAATGTTCATGGTTGTGTGGTCTCCTCGGCGTTAGAGCCGGTCGAGAATTTCTGCTCGCTTTGCGTCGTACTCGGCCGTCGTGATGAGGCCATCGTTAAAGAGTTGGGTCAACTTGCGGAGTGCTTCCTTTACATCGGCACCGCCGCCGTCACTGTTACCCCTTCCAGGAGCCCCACCACTGCTGCCGGGTGAACCGGGGGCGCCGCCGCCTCGTCCGCCGCGTCCAGCCACTGGCTTGCCGCGATAGAGGATTTGGCTCGTTTCCCTCTTCTTCTGCTTTGGTTTGCCCTTCGAGCGATCGACGGCATTCTTCAGCAGTTCCAGATCTCGTGAGCGCTTGTCATCTGACATAGGTGGGGGCCTTCCTCAAGGTTCCGCTTAGTCGCTATCCTGCGAACTCGTCGTCGTAGTACGACTCGAGGTCGTCCACTCCGGCGAGAGCATCGTCGTAGTCGACGAAGTCATCGTTGTATGCAGGCAGCGCGTGCTCTGCGAGGTCCAGGCCGACCATCTCGTGCTCGACGGTTACTCGGAGCCATCCGAACTCACGAAGCGTGAGGAACATTGCAAGCGATGCAACGCCCACGAATGCGATAACCGATCCGAGGCCGATGATCTGGTTGACGAACAACGAGCCGCCGCCGTAGATGAGGCCAGCCGGGCCGTCGCCACCAACAACAACGTCAGGGTCAGCAAAGATGCCAACGGCGATGGTTCCCCAAACGCCGGACATGAAATGCACCGGAATAGCACCGACCGGGTCGTCGAGCTTGATGCGATCGAGCAAGAACACGCCGTTGGTAGCGATAACGCCACCGACGAAGCCCATGATCATTGCGCCGAAGATGCCGACGTTGGCCGCACCAGCGGTGACTGCCACAAGACCACCGAGCAGACCGTTACCAATGAGCGTTACATCGGGCGTCTTCAAGGTGAGCCATGACGAGATCGTGCCGCCGAGGCCGCCGAACGCGCCGCCCATTGCGGTCGCCACGGCGATTGCGCCGATCGAGATGTCAGCAGAACCGGCCGAGCCGGCGTTGAAAGCAAACCAGCAAATCAAAAGAATGAAGACGCCGAGAACAGCGAGCGGAACGTTGTGGCCCGGGATCGGGTTCGAGCGGCCATCTTCGTCGAAGCGACCAATGCGAGGGCCGAGGATGATGGCGCCGACGATAGCTGCGGTGCCGCCAACAACGTGCACCACGGTGCCGCCAGCGAGGTCGACGAAGCCACGGGCGTTGAGCCAGCCGTCTGGCGAGAAGACCCAGCTCACGACGACCGGGTAGATCACTGCCGACAGTGCAGCCGAGTACACGAAGTACGCTCGGAACTGCACACGCTCAGCCACAGCACCCGAAATGATCGTCGCCGTTGCGGCGGCGAATGCCATCTGGAAGAGGAAGTGAACGGGAAGCGACAGCGTGTCTGAGTACGGAGCGACCGTGTCGGTTCCGGCCCAGAGCCAGTTGTAACCGAGGTAGGCAGCACCACTGAATGCAATGTGGTAGCCAACGAGGGCGAAGCCTGCGGCACCAACCACGAAGTCAAGGAGGTTCTTGAGCATCATGTGTGCTGCGTTCTTGGCTCGGGTAAGCCCAGCCTCCACCATTGCGAAGCCTGCCTGCATGAAGATCACGAAGATCGCACATACGAGGATGAATACGTTGTCCACTAGCACGCTCGGTTGGGTCAGGTCGACCGTTCCTCGCTCTGCTTGTGCTGCGACTGGGCTTGCCCAGAGCAACACCGGTGCAGCTGCTACGGGTGCTATCCACCGCTTTTTCATTGTTGGTCCCTTCGTGCGCCCCAGTGGGGCAAAACGCTCTCAGTGATCATTTCGTTAGTGAAAGATCGACACGAAAGGGTGAAGTGGCGATGGTCCCTACGACCTATTTGAGGGTGATTTCCCGTGAAGTAGAGATCAATTGTTGTAAGAACTACCCAATTCTGGGTAACCGGGCTATCTCACGCGCAGACTGTGGTCGGCATTCACCACCGACCCCGGGATTGGGGGCAGCCCGAGAAGGTCGAGGGCGAGGTTGCCCGCGTCATGGCCTCGCACCGGCTGCGGGCCGCTCTTATTGACCAAGCGGTTGCCAGGATCAACCCGGGTCCGGTTGATTGCGTAAAGGTCGACGCCGGTACCGACATCGGCTCCGTAGACGACGAACGGAATGGTGAAGTTCGCGGCGAGACTTGCATCGCGATGGCTGGCGCTGCCGGTGGGACCACCATGATCGGAGGTCACGATGATCGTGGTCTGGTCGAGAATTCCGACTCGGTCGAGTTCATCGACCAGATCTTCGAGGTTGGCATCAGCACGGCGTACTGCGTCGTAGTAGCCGGGCGTGTTCCATCCGCTGACGTGACCAAACTCGTCGGGAGTACGGATATGGAAGAAGCCAAATGTTGGTCCTCGACCCGCAACGAGGTCGCGAACAAACGGCCCAACCGACACATCTGGTGGCTCCTTCTCGAAGACGTCGATCTTGTCTCGACCATTGTCGACACCCGTGGTATCGGGAGCGCCGGCTCGTGGGCCCCACGAATTCTCGATGAGCGAGAACTTGCTCTTGCCCGTGTATACGACAGTGCGTCCGCCGTTGTCA
>CALHTB010000111.1 GCA_938038785.1 uncultured Acidimicrobiales bacterium | reverse complement strand
TCGCACCCTGATCGTGTTGAACGGCTGATGTTGGCCTGGCCAGCAACCACCGGCGACAGCGTCGTCGACGAAGTACTTTCGGTCGTGATTGCTGACGAGGCCGACAGCGACGCGGCGGCAGCACTGCTTGGCGGCGAGACCCTGCGGGGAACTACCGATGCCGAGCTTGGTGCACTCGACTTGCCCGTGGTGGTGTACCCGTCGCTCGTCGAGAACCAGGCCCACCAGCGCCGAACGCTGATGAGCATTCTCGCCACCGTGCCTGGGTCGTTCATGGCCGGCGGCAGCCCCGAACCACCCGAAGCAGATTTCCCCGACTACCTCGACGGCTTCATCACGATGGTGGCCGAGTTCGCCCGGGTCGAGCACGACGACTAGCACGGGTTCGTGACGCGGTACTCTTCGGCCATGTTCGAATTCACCGCCGGCGATGCAGGCGTACAAGTCACCGGGTCGGCAATCGCCGAACCCGTCACATTGTCCTGGCGGTGGCTACGAGACCATGCCGAGGACGCTGCCAGCCGCGACCCGGACACGCTTCAACGTCGGGTGGACACCTTCACCATCGACCCGAGCGCGACGGGTTCGGTAACCCACACCGAGAACGGCTTCACCGTGTCGTGGGCTGATGGCACAACGACCACGCACTCGAACGAATTGCTCTCCCAGGTCGTCGATGACCATTGTCGCACCGACTGGTCTCGCAGCATGCCCGACAGCTTCTCGATGCCACGCCACGTCGAGCTGTGGTCCAGCCCAGCCGACGGCCCCGACGAAGTCGACATCGATCGTTTCCTGACGGCCGATGACAGCCTGGCTCACGGCGTCGATCAGTTCGCCAAGTACGGCTATCTCGTCCTGCGAGCCAATTCCACCAGCCCAGCTCCTGACTATGCCCGGGCCGAAGCATTCGCAAAGCGTCTCGGGTATGTGCGAGAGACCATCTTCGGCGGCGTGTGGGATCTCAAACCGGATCTAACCGAGCACGCGGATACCGCCTACGACACGGTCTATCTCGCGCCGCACACCGATGGCACCTACAGCCACGACGCCCCCGGAGCGCAGTACTTCCTGTGCGTCGTCGCAGCCCAAGAGGGCGGTGAGAGCTTGTTGGTCGACGGTTTCGCTATCGCCGACGAGCTCGCCCGCACCGAACCTGAAGTTGCCGCAACGCTTGCGTCAGCTCCCGTTCGCGGGCGGTACATCGAACCAGGGATTCACCTCGAAGCCGAGCGCCCGGTGTTTCGCACCGACGCTCGCGGCGAGCTTCAGCAGGTCAGCTTCAACAACTACGACCGAGCGCCGTTCCTCTTGCCGGCCGAGATGGAAGAACGCTTCTACGCCGCATACGGACGGTTCGCCGAGCTCGCAAACGAACCCTCGAGACGTGCCCTCGTCACCCTGACACCAGGTGACCTATTGATCTTCGACAACTGGCGCACGATGCACGGGCGCAACGCGTTCCGAGGTGCTCGCCACTACACCGGCGCCTATCTCAACCACGAAGACCTCGAGAGCAAACGTCGGGTGCTGGCGAACCGGTAGAGCGTTGCTGCGCGATCTCTATCGGGCGAGCAACTCACTGCCACTAGCGACTAGTTGAGCGGCGAACCCCAGCCGTCGTAAATGCCGCCGTGACGGACAGCAATCTCTTCGAGGGAGTCGCGCAAGATCGCCACCACGTCGTCGCTCGCAATCACATCGATGGTGCACAGCAACAGCCAGCCATCTGGATCTTCGGGTACCGGTGCGAGTATTTCCGAGTTGCAACCCAACAGTTCTGATTCTTCCGACGCCGCCGTGGCCGACGCCTCGTCGGTGAAGATGAGGAAGTGCTCGATGACTCGGGGCTGGTCTAGGTCTTCGCCAAGCTCCCGGAGCTCGTCGAGCACCGCTGCGTCTTCGGGAAGCAGGTCGGTGGGTTCCTCTCCTTGAGCGTCATCGGTGGCCTCGACCACCGGCTGGTCCGCAACGACGGCTGGGCCACCTTCATCGCTAGACGAGCCACATGCCGCGACCACCATGGCGATGGCTACGAGGGCTGCTCGGTTCCGCCGATTTTGACCGCCAAATCTAATGCTCACGTGTCCAACCGTAGCTCACGGATGCCCCTTAGAGGCGTTGGCCCAGAAATGGCCGAAATTCATTGAATTTGTTGAGGTTTTCTCTTGCAAACCGAACGTACGTTCGCTATACTTTCCACTATGGCAACCGGCGCAATCTCCACTCCGAACGAGGACCTTGTCGCCGCCGAAGCTGCCCTCGATGCGTGCTTCGATATCCCGCTTTCGTGCGTCGGCGCCGACGACCTGTCCGAGCGTTTAGTCGCACTCCATCGCATCACGGCGAAGGTCGATGCGCTCCGGGCAACCACCACAGACGCAGCTCGCGCGACCGGACTCGCCGCCACCTCCGGGCAGCGCAACACCGCCAACCATTTGGCCTCGGTCACTAACGTCGACCCTGCAGGCGTTCGCGCCGACGAGCGTCGGGGCAAGTGGCTGCGCGACTACCCAGAAGTTGCCTCCGCATTCGCTGCGGGTGAAGTGACGTCGGCCCATGTCGAGAAGATGCGCCTGGTCGACGACGCCCGCTTCCACCACATCATGATGCG
>CALHTB010000110.1 GCA_938038785.1 uncultured Acidimicrobiales bacterium | reverse complement strand
TCTTGCCGCGAATTGCTTCGCTTAGCAAGCCTACCAGGGCCTTTGTGGCGGAGAGAGGGGGATTCGAACCCCCGGAACCCGTAAAGGTTCAACGGTTTTCAAGACCGACGCAATCGTCCGCTCTGCCATCTCTCCACTCATAAGGATAGCTGGCAATACCTCGGTCGCTGCCCTTATTCTCGCGACTTGCGCGTAACAGGTGGGGCACGTGAGCGATGGGTCTAGACTCACGACGTAGCAAATACAGCTAGCGCCCGTAGCTCAATTGGATAGAGCATCTGTCTACGGAACAGAAGGTTTGGGGTTCGAGTCCCTACGGGCGCGCAGAATAGATCAGGCGGAATTCTTTAGCCGGCGGCTATGCGGGCCGTTGGCCTATGGCGAGCAGCTGCTTGCCCATGTCGGCGAGCCGTTCGAGCTCGGAAAGTCGGCGCTCCAGATCGAGCCCGTTCGCGGGGTTGTCGATCATTCGTTGCATCGCCTGCTCGCGTGGTCGGCTGGTCCAGTCGACCAAGAGCCCACGAACCGACACGTCGGCGAGCCCTGCGGCTTCGAACGCTGCCCGAAGTTCGGCCGCGTCAAAAAGGTGATGCTCGACGGTGCCCGGAGTTGACGTAAACCGTGCTCGCCGTCCCGTCACCCGCTCTAGTGCTTGGTCGGGGTCGTCGTTGCGGATGAGCTCGGTTACGAGCCCCATGAGCGAATCGACCAGCACGCCCATGTGTCCGCCGGGCTTCAACCACGATGCCATTGTCGCAATCGATGCCGTTGGGTCGGGGGAGTACTGGATCGACCCCATCGCAACCACGAGATCGGCAGTCGCTGTCGCGACAACTGCGTCGTCCGCTGTTGCGTGCTGCAGCTCGAATCGGTCACCGAGGTTCAACGCGCGGGCACCGGCACACATGTCGGCACTCGGTTCGATACCGAGGACCCGATGGCCGCGTTCGACGAGTGGCCGGGCCCAACGGCCAACACCACAACCAACATCGACGATCAACAAGTCGGCGCGGTCGCCGATCAGTGCGTCGACGTACTCCCAGCAGAGGTCGTCGTAGGCCCGACGATGCGGCGCATCGAACTCGGCCTCGTAGTTCTCGGCCATGCCGTCGTAGAAGGCGGCGGGGTCGATCGATGTCATGTACGGCCTCGTTCTCGGCGGACCCGCCCGGTCTTTTGCAGAATCGACTTCACGGTCACCGACGCTGCGGTGGCCGGCTGAGTTCGCAGGTTCACGGCATAGTTCGATCCGCACTCGACGCAGTCTTTGGCGAAGAGCCGCTCGTGCTCTTTTCGGTAGTGGGCCGTGTCGATGATGTCGGCGATGAGCATGTTGCGTACATTGACCACGGCATCGTGACCCCAGCACCCACCGGTCTCGCCAGTCGAGCGAATCATCAACTTCAGTTGCGACTCGACACACGGCACGTCAACCTTGGGCTCGAGCTCGAAGTGGCCGGGGATGTAGTCGAGCTCGCGCTGGGGTGGAAGATGCGTGGGGTCTTGTTCGACAAGTGCGGTCATCTTGGCGAGGACAGCCCGCAAACTGTCGCCATCGATCTCGGTCTGTTCGGAAATCGACTGGCTTCTGAACATGAAGGTCGTGTCGGTGCCGAGGTTGAGATACAAGTCGACACCAAGCTCCTTGGCCAGCGCGGCCATTGCGGGCAGGTGGTGATGGTTGTCCTTCAACACGGTGAAGTTCATGCGCACAGCAAGCGAGTCAGCATCGGGGCGCTGCTTCACCAGCTTCAGGTGCTTGATCGTGGTGTCGTAGGCACCTTCCTGGCCGCGAATTGGGTCGTGCACATCCGACGTTGGCCCATCGATCGAAATGTTGAAGCTGCGAACCCCCGCCTGCACAAGTTCCTCGGCACGTTCGGGCGTGAGCAGCAGACCGTTCGTGTTCACGTGCAGGTCGGTGATGCCCGCATCGCGTGCGTGAGCGATGATTCGCACGGCATCACGACGGATCAGCGATTCGCCGCCGGTGAAGTTCAACTTGATGAACCCGAGTTGCGCGAGTTGGTCGACCACGCTCAACCACTCTTCGGTCGACAGTTCGCCCAACGTGCTTTCATGCCAGCAGGTACAGCTGATGCACTTCAGGTTGCAGTTGTCGGTGAGGAAGAGCTCGGCGGCGATCGGTTGAATGTGGAGATCGGGCTTTATATGTCGCTTGATCCAGGTACTTGCGACGAAGCGTCCGAGACGGGCAGTCCGAGTGGCAGCCGACATTGGTTCGCGTGGCACGTGAACGAACTCGGGCACTCGTGGGCCGTCACCCTTGCGGCCGATCTGGACTGGTGTGCTCATCGGCGTTCGGCGCGCACGAAGAGGTTGGCCTGATGGAACAGCTTGGCGTCGAGACGAAGCGCTCCGTGGGTGATCCACTCCCACTTCTCGGGCAAAAAGAGCCGAGGGATGTCGAAGAACCGCCAGAACAAATTGGCGGCGTCGTGCTCGACGACGTCAAACCCGTTTCGCTCAAGAGTGGCGAACAGATCGTCGGCGCGATAGTTCGTGTGCCAGCCTCGCTCGGTTGCCAAGTCGCCTTGCATCCCATCAGTGGTATCACCAAAGCGTTCGTAGTAGCGCGCTTTGCCGAAGCGGGCTGAGTACACCGCCTTGTGAAATCGCGGGGCCCGATACTTCACGTTGTCTGGGTCGAGGATGCTGAGCCAGTGGTGGCGAGGCACCGTCACCACGAGCGAGCCGCCTGATTCGAGTACCCGATGCACCTCTTGCAAAACGGCGTCTTCGTCCCACACATGTTCGAGGACATCGAGCATTGACACCGAGCTCACTGCGGCATCGCGAAGCGGTAGTGACATCTTGTTACCGAGCTCAACCCGTGAACGCAGCTGAACTCCATTGTCGTGGACTTTGTCGGTGGCTACATCGGCGCAGATAACCGACCGCGGGCTGTGCTCCTCAAGTGCAGCTGCGAAGTCGCCGTACCCGCCTCCAAGATCGAGGTGCGTTCCTGCGAGATGGGCGAGTTGTGCGAAGGCCCACGAGAAACGTCGGGTTGGGTGGTTGGCCAGCGGGTTTGCCGACGTGTCGGTGATCACCGGGCGGAGGAGACCGTCAAAATCGTCGGCCTGGGTAGCGGGAGGCACGACCCGTTCCTCGAGAAGGCGGGCCTCTCGTTGAGCGTGAGCCGATACCGCTTCGGACAGACCTTGCAGATCGTCATCGAGGACCACCATTGGTGCCTTGTGCGCCTCGAACTCGACAAATCGCTTTTGATGATCGTTCGACATCTCACCGAGCGCCTCTCGGCGAGGAACGACAATCGGCGCCTTGCCCCATCGCTGTACTTGTCGCACCGTGTTACCAGCGTGGGTGATGATGACGTCGGCTTGACTAATTCGAAGTTCGAGTTCGTCGGGGTCGATGTACCGAGCGAACTCACATCGAGGCTCGATGTTCGAAGCGCCGATCTGTGCGAACACGCTGTGGTCATCGACGATCGATTCGAGGGCCCCCATGAGGCGGTCGAACGGAAACTGGCTCATCCCAACGGTGACGAAAATGTTCAGCGGTGTCGTCGCTGGTGTGGTCATTGCAGTTCACCAATGAGCAACGCTCGCCGATGGGCGAGCATCCGGTCAGGGCTCTGCACGAGCGTGCGTGTCGCCAACCGACTACAAATCTCAGCCACCCGACCATGGCCGCCATGAATATTGAGGGTCTCGATCCACAAGGTCGACACCCCAAGGCTTTGGGCGGCCACGAAGAACGGCAACGCGATCGCGGTTCCCGCAGACGCAACCCAATCGATGTTGCGCGACTGCAGTGTTGCGCGGGCTGCAGCCGTGGCTCGAATCATCGAGGCTGGTCGTCCGTCTGGCTCATCGAGCCAGAGCACGTCTCGGCCGCCGAGTTTCGATTCGGTATCGACCGTCTTGGGAGCGATCCATAGTTCGCTGATCGGGACCGGCCAGTTGTTCGCCACCGTCAGCACGTCTGGGAGAACGCCACCGGAGCTCGAGACGAACGCGACAGCGACGGCGCCCGACACAATTTCCGCCCCTCTCGTACTCTTCACGTTCACGGTATCTAAAGTGGTACACGGCGGGTGGGTTGACAAGCGTGATGCTTGCACTCCATCTATCGAAGGGGTCGTGTGAGGCGCAAGCTCGGCAATGTGTTGGTGACCGGCCATGCCGGATACGTCGGAAGCGCGCTCGTCCCGCTCTTGTTGCAGCAAGGCGTCCCGCTAGAGCTCTGGGACACGAACTGGTTTGCTAAGGAACCGCTATCTGGCGGGCGCGATTTTCGCGATCTCACGACGGGAGACCTGGCCAACATCGACACGGTGTTTCACCTCGCTGGATTGTCGAACGACGCGGTGGCAAAACGGTTCCCGATGACCGACGAAGTAGCTGCTGTTACCAGGTTTGCTCAGGCAGCATCGGCAGCGGGTGTCAGCCGATTTGTGTTCTCGTCGAGCGCGGCGGTGTACAACAACGGTGACACGCCCTGCAAAGAAACCGACCCGGTTGCCCCGGTGTCGATCTATGCCAAGGCAAAGTACGAAATGGAGCAGTCCTTGCGACAGCACGCAACGGCCGACTTCACGGTGTCGGTCGTGCGGCTGGCGAGCTGCTTTGGCTGGGCCTCAATGCTTCGACCGGACCTGTTGGTGAACCGCATGACCTCGCGGGCAATCCGTGGCGAACATCTTCAGCTGTCGTCAAACGGCGATTCTTCGCGGCCATTTGTCCATGTCGAGGATGCTGCCGCTGCGCTATTGCTCGCCGCTGAGCTGGAGCTTGCTGCGTTCGACATTCACAACGTTGTTGGAGATGGTTGCAACCTCTCGGTAGCGAACGCCCTAGACGCCATCGTCTCCGCGTTGGGTGGGTCGGGCGTTGAGGTCGCAGTGGTCGATGCCAAACCCGCTGTTGATCCGCGTACATACATGATCGACGGGGCGAAGTTCGCTGCGGCGGGCTTTGCGCCACGTTGGTCGATCGCTGATGGAGTGGCCGATCTTGTAACCCGACTTCGGGTGTTCAACACCGACGCTGGAGTCGAACGATGCTCTCGATTATTGGTGCTGCATGAATCCGGACAGCTTGGCGACGACCTACGCCGAACAACTCCCGGGGACGCTCCCTCGGGCGACCTGCATGCACCGCTTGTCACGCCTGCCGGTGTCGACACGGCAACACTCGATCGTGTTGGTGGCATGCAACGCCAGGTCATGTCACAGTCGCGCTATCGGTTGACCGGCGCCTACTCGACCAAGGTCGAACAGCTGCTCTCTGACGAACTTGGCCTGCCCGACGGGTGGGACGTCTTAGCAATGCGGTCAGGAACCGACTCGCTTTCCCGGGCGTTGTGGCTCGCCGGAGTTCGCGCAGGGAAGTCAGTAATCGTTCCCGACCTGGCCTTTCACGCGGTTGCAGCCACGGTGATGGCAACTGGAGCAACGCCGCTGATCACCGATATCACGACAGACACCTGGAACCTCGACCCTGCGCTTGTCGAGCAGCAGCTCGCCCAACACGATGTGGCCGCCGTGGTTGCGGTCGACAACTTTGGAACTCCCGCTGACTGGGCCGGCCTTGGCGCGGTGTGTCGCGCCGCAGGGGTGCCCCTGATCATTGACGCCTGCGAGAGCCTCGGGGCAAGCCGGTCTGACAGCTCGGTGGGAGATCACGCTGACTACATCGCGATGAGCTTCAGCTTCACCAAACCCATTCACGCAGCCGGTATGGGCGGCGCGCTGTGCGCTCCCGCCGGTGAGATCGAACGGGTAGAAGCCGTACCATCGCAACTTGTGCGACAGGCAAGGTTGCCAGAACTCAACGCGGCCTACCTCTGCGAGGCCTGGCCATCACTACATCGAAATGTCGACCACCTCCGGTCGATCTACGGGGCTTACCGAGCGATCCTCGAGCCTCGCGGTTTCCAAGCTCAAGAAGAAGTTGGGGTGAGCACTCGCATCCACGCCCCGTTCTTGCTGCCGAACGAGTTGGCCGATCGGCGAGACGACATTTTGGCCGCAGCGGATAAAGCGGGCGTCCAGGCACGCCCGCAGTTCCCGTCACAATCACTGCTCCTCGGTATCGGCGAACCGCCACCGGTTTCTGCTGATGTCGACCGTCGGGTGGTGTCCCTGCCGAGCGGCGCGGGCCTCGACCCGGCGATCATCCCCGAGGTCGCAGAGCGATTCCTCGGTGCTGTCGATGACGTAGCCAAAGGCTAAGGACCAAGGTTCTTGACCACCGCGTCGATGCCCGTGAGTGTGGTGATTCCCACCCGGAATCGAGCTCATCTGGCGCCACTGGCGATCCGGTCAGCGTTGGAGCAGACCAATATTCGCGTCGAGGTAGTCGTGGTAGACGATGGGTCGTCGGACGAGACGCCAGGGGTGCTTGCTGCTCTCGACGACCCACGCCTCGTCGTGGTTCGTCGCGACAAAGACCACGGTGAGCCGCAGGCGCGCAATACCGGAGCTCAGGCGGCTAGCTACGACATTCTTGCCTTCCTCGACGACGACGATCGATGGGCGCCAACGAAGTTGCACCGCCAACTTGAGGCGTTGGCGTCGGCAAATGCGGACTGGTCGGTGTGCGGAGCTCGAATCGTGACCCCGTCGGGACAGTTGCTGGGTAAAGGTTCCGTCGAGCGAATACAGACCGCGGTCCAACAGCGCGAGACGCTCCGGCTTTTTCTCACCACGAATCAAGTGCCTGGGCCTGGCTCGTCACTCGTCGTGAGGAGGTCAGTGTTTGAGAGCGTCGGTTCGTTCAACCCCTCGGTTCCGCTCTTCGCCGACTGGGATCTCTACATCCGCCTGGCCGCCCATGGCGACCCAGCGCTCGTTGATGCTCCACTCGTCGACTACGTCCAGCACGAAGGGCAGATGACCAAAGACCTCAGCGAGGGTTGGGACGCGCTGGTTGGGTTCCGTGAACGGTACGGAAACCACCGGTCTGCCGAGGACGTTCGAGTCTCCGACGAAACCGTGTTGTGGTGGGTGGCATCGCGCCAGCTCCGCAGCGAAGGCTTGGGGCCAGTGCTGCGCAGACTTTGGCAGGCGAGGGTTATCAGCCAACCAAGCGATCTCGTTCGAGTGAGCCGAACCCTTGTTGGCGTTGCCGCCGAGCGACTTGGCAAGTAGCCCGTCCGCCAAGCACAACCCTTATGGCTGCGAGCGCCAGTCAGACTTCGGGTAGGTACCCAGGCGCTTCATTTTCGCTGAGAAGAACTGCAGCTCTTCGAACGCGTTCGACACCGCAGGGTCTGATGGGTGTCCCTCGACTTCGATGTAGAACTGCGCGGCGGTGAAGCTCTGGTCGATGATGTAGCTCTCGAGCTTGGTGATATTGACGCCGTTGGTCGCAAACCCACCGAGGGCCTTGTACAACGCGCCGGGAACGCTTCGAGTCTCGAAAACCAAGCTGGTCATTGCGGCTCCGTCGAGTGGGTCTGGTTCGACAGACGTGCGAGACATCACCACCATGCGGGTGGTGTTCCCAAGACGGTCTTCGATGCGGCTACGAAGAATCTGTAGACCGTAGGTCTCGGCGGCAAGCTCGCTGGCAATTGCGCCAAAGGTTGGGTCGTTTCGCTCGGCTGCTTCCTTCGCTGCACCGGCGGTGTCGCCAAAGTCGAGCGCTTCGACACCGAGCTCGCGGAACAGCTCGCGGCATTGGGCAAGGCCTTGCTCGTGCGACGCGATGGTCTTGAGTGAGTCGAGGGTGGCCCCGTGCGGAGCGAGCAGCTGATGGCGCACCGGCTGGTAGTGCTCACCAATGATGTAGAGGCTCGACTCAGGAAGCAGGTGATGCATGTCGGCAACCCGGCCGCCGAGGGTGTTCTCGATGGGGATCATCGCCAACTCACAGCCGCCCGCCTCTACTGCGGCAAAACACTCGGCAAAGGTCCCGTGGCCGACGGCTTCCATGTCGGGGTACGCAGCTGCGCATGCCATATGTGAATAAGCGCCAGGAACGCCCTGAAATGCAATACGAGATCGAGAAGTCACCCGACAACCATACCCAGAGAGGAAAACTTCGGGAATCTTGCCACGATGGGGCTGTGGATGAATCGTCACTGCGCTCCCTGATCGAGCAGATTCAGTCGGGGGAGACCTCAGCCGACGAGGCGGTCGCCCAATTGCGGCGGCTGCCCTTCGTCGAGCTCCCCGGCGACGCCAATGCAAAGATCGACCATCATCGCCTACTGCGACAAGGCCTCCCAGAGGCGGTGTACGGGCCTGGGAAGTCTCCCGAGCAATGCGTCGCCATCGTCGAGGAGTTGTTGACCAACGGCCGCGGCCCGGTGATCGTCACCCGTACGACCGAAGCGCAACGCTCGGCGCTGGAGACTGCCCACGCTGGCATGACCGAGATGGGCGGGGTGCTGACCTGGCGAGTGCCCGAGGTCGACCACAGCCATCGCATTGCAGTTGTCACCGCCGGAACCGCCGATACACCCGTCGCCGATGAGTGTGCTGCCACCCTTCGCTCGTACGGCATCGCGGCCGACCGGATTAGCGATGTTGGGGTCGCCGGTCTTCACCGGTTGCTGGCCGAAGTCGACCGCATCGCGGAAGCCGACATCGTGATCGTCATTGCGGGCATGGAGGGCGCGCTTGCGTCGGTGCTTGGTGGCTTGTGCGCCCAACCGGTCATCGCGGTACCAACGAGCGTTGGGTACGGCGCGGGTCTCGAAGGGGTCACGGCATTGCTAGGAATGTTGGCGTCGTGTGCCGCTGGTATCTCCGTCGTCGGTATCGACAATGGTTATGGCGCTGCGGTCAGCGCAATGCGAATTGCGCAGCTGCGAGATTCATGACCGTTACAACCCTCTGGATCCATCCGTTCAACGGCATCGCTGGCGACATGACCCTTGGCGCGTTGATCGATGCGGGCGCTGATGCCGACGAGATTCGTGCTGATCTGCACAAGCTGAGCGTTGACGGTTGGGAGTTGAACACCGCCGAGGTCTTTCGAAACGGCATCGGCGCGGTCAACCTCACCGTCGACGCTGACGAGGGGCATGTGCATCGCACTGCTCGGGACATCATCGAACTGGTCTCGGCCGCCGGCCTCAACGAACGGGTGGTCGCACGTTCGACCGCCGTATTCGAAGCCTTGGCCCAGGCCGAAGGCCACGTGCACCGCACCGACCCCGACACGGTCCATTTCCATGAGGTCGGTGGCATCGACGCCATCGTCGATGTGGTCGGGTCGTGCCTTGCGCTCGAGCAGCTAGGTATCGACCGCATCGTCGTTGCCCCGGTCACCGTTGGTCGAGGTATGGCCAAGAGCGCCCATGGTGTTATCCCGAACCCCGCGCCAGCAACGATGCAACTGCTCGAGGGTGTGCCGGTTCGCGGCCTCGATGTGCAAGTTGAACTCACGACCCCGACCGGCGCTGCTCTGGTGCGGGCGCTCGCCGATAGTTTCGGGCCGATGCCCGCAATGTCCATCACAGCGTCAGGCTTTGGTGCGGGAGACAGCGAACTCGACGAGCATCCAAACCTGCTGCACGTGGTCGTTGGCGAGGCCGAGGCGACGTCCACCGAACAGCTCATCGTGATCGAGACAAACGTCGACGACCTGAGCGGCGAGTACCTTTCTCATGCTGTCGCTCAGCTGATGTCGGCTGGGGCTCTCGATGCGTGGATCACCCCGATCGAAATGAAGAAGGACCGTCCGGCGGCAACCGTGTCGGCTCTCGTCGAGCCGGTCGATGCGAGTCGTCTCGGTGCGCTACTGCTCGCCGAGACGGGATCACTTGGTTTTCGCGCTCATGGCGTATCTCGGGCGGCTATCGAGCGCAAGGTCGTGACCGTAGATGTCGATGGGCATCAGATCCGAGTGAAACAGACCGAACTCACCACCAAAGCCGAATACGACGACGTAGCCACAGCCGCTGCTGCGCTTGGTCGGCCAGCCCGCGACATTGCCCGCGAAGCCGAGGTACGGTCGAAGGATGTCTGACGAACGCCTGTACTTCCGCCAATTGCTCTCGGGCCGAGACTTCGCTCAAGACGACCCGTTTGCCCAACAGATGGTGAACTTCGTCTACCTGATCGGTGATCGCGAAACGAACGAAGCGGTCATTGTCGACCCGGCCTACGACCCCGCTGGGATTCTCGGCATCCTCGAAGCTGATGGCATGAACTGCGTGGGCATGCTCGGCACCCACTATCACGCCGACCATGTTGGTGGCTCCATGATGGGGTTGTCAGTGTCGGGTGCTGCCGAGCTGCTCGGCGAGACCAGCGTGCCGCTGCACATTCAAACCGCCGAGGCCGAGTACGTGAAGAAGGTGACCGGACTGACGAACGACGACTTGGTCCAGCACGACGGTAGTCAATCGCTCGACGTCGGAGCGATCTCGATCGAGCTTCTGCACACACCAGGGCACACGCCCGGATCACAGTCGTTTCTTGTCGACAATCGTCTGATCGCCGGTGACACCCTCTTCTTGCAGGGTTGTGGTCGAACCGATCTTCCCGGTGGAGACCCCGAACAGCTGTACCACAGCCTCACGAAGGTGCTCAGCAAGGTCCCCGATGACGCGGTGCTCTTCCCTGGGCATCAGTACTCTCCAGCACCATCGGCGACGATGGGCGAAACCCGGGCGCAAAACATGGTGTTCGTTCCCAAGACCGCCGAACAGTGGATGTCGATGTTCGGTTAGCCGGCTTGGCTGTCCTCGAGAATGTACGGGGTGTGCCACATGTGCTGACATGACGGGCAGCTGACGTGTACTCGACGGCCAATCGGGTCGTCGAGATCAACCTGACACTCGGTGCTGCAGTTCGGGCATGCCTTGTCGTAGGAAATTCCGACAACGTTGTCGTCCAGAGCGCTCTCAGCATCCGGCGTCCGCTGGGCCCTGGCCCGGCGCCGCTCCTCGCCACCGAAGAACTTCGGCCGGTTCGCCCAAAAGCCCTTCTTCTTCGGTTCTTCGGTTGGACGCATGTGCGCCCAAGGGTCGGGAGACTTCGTCTTGACCTCTGGTGGAAGTGATACCCATCCACCGTGGGACGGGGCGACACTAGTGTTGTCGGGGGCATCGCTGTTGTCAGCTGCGAGTTCGATATTGAACTGCTCGACATTGTCCTGGAGCGTGTTGTCCTGGAGCGTGTTGTCTTCGAGCGTGTTGTCGGCAAAGGCGTCGTTGCCAAAGAGGTCGCTCGAGCCATTGCCCTCAGCGGTGGTCTTAGCGAGCTCGTTGTGGAAGTCGGCCTGAAGATCGACGTCGCGACGAAGTGGGATGACATTGTCGAGGTCGGCCGACGCTTGCTCTTCGTAGTTGAGAAGTGAGTCGAGATGGTTCTCGATTTCCTCTGCTGTAGCGACCGAATCAAATTCCGTTGCGTCTCCGGGAAGCTCGATCGTGTCGGCTCCGGAGAAATCGAACAGGTCAGCTTTGCGCTGATCGATTTCGTCAGGGTCGAGGACTCGCCGGTCATCAACTTCGTCGGTTTCACCGAGGTTCGAGAGATCGAGCTGTTCGTCGGCCATCGGGGCGAGGTCGTCAAATGACTCGGCGGCGTAGGACGTGTCGGGAAGCTCGATGTCAGACTCGGAACCTCCGTAAGAGATCGTCGTGACGTCGGGAATCTCGATCGTCTCAAGGTCGTCGACTGCGAGCTCGTCAACATCGACAACCGAGGGTTCGTCGCCGAGGTCAAGGCCCCAGAGGGATCCGTTTGCGTCCTCAGCTGGTTCGTTGGTGACGAATGCTGGGCCCGGCACAATCGGGTCGGGTGACAAGTCGGTAGATACGCCGCCAAAGGGGTCGTCCAACAGGTTCGGTTCGGGCAACTTGGGAACATCGGTGGTCGAGAAGACGAGATCATCAGCTGCTGCGTCAGGTTCGCCACCAGCATCGAAGAAGGGGTCGGCAAGCTCGGATGCTTGAGATCCAGCGGCGAAGGCGGCGTCGACTTCAGTAATGGTGGAATCGTCGAGCTCGAAGACGAGCGAGTCGTCATCGCCAAAGTCGGCCTCGGTTGCCCATGGCGTGCTGCTGCCAAACTCGATTCCGTCGGCCACTGGGTCGAATGCCGGCGTATCGGGATCAATTGCCGAGGTACCAGGATCGTCCTCGGTGTTTTCGACGGCCTCGACGGCGGTGTCAAACGATGGGGCGGGCGAATCAAACGGTTCGTCGAAGGTGAGCGTCTCGAATTCGACTACCGAAGCATCAGCATCGGCATCGAATGAGAAATCGGTATCGAACGTGCTGGCCTCGGTGAACTCGATCTGGTCAGACCGGACCTCGACGTGTGCTGCAACAGGTTCGTTGTCAGCGATAGCCCCGACCGGTTCGTCATAGGCAAGTTCGTCTTGAACGTATTCGTGGGCGGTCTCTTCGGGTTCAACGTCGTTGGCCCCTTCGACTTGAATTGCTTCGAAGGTCTCTTGGGGCTCAACCGAATCGAACGTCGCATCTTCGGTGAAGACTGCAGGTTCGCGATCCTCAAAGAGATCTAGCGCCGAATCTTGATCGATGACCGTGTCCAACAGGTCGGGTTCAAGTTCTTCGTACAGCTCGACTTCGAGAGCAGGCAACGGTGCGAGTGCATCGAGAGCCGGATCATCAAGAGCGGGGGATGGGCCGCCTTGTGGTTCGATCAGAGCTCGAATCGAACTGGTGTCGATCTCAAGTGGCTCTAAGGGTGCGGGAAAGTCCGTTGTCGACGAGAGGTTCGAAGATGTTTGCCGAACCACACTGAACGAGCTGGAGTCGCGTTCTTGTGTCGCCGGTGGGGGAGAAGTCTCGGTACCAACAACAGTCGCTCGAGACGCCCGAATCGCCGAAGCACTTTCGGCATACTTGGCGCGACGATCAGCGGACGCGAGCGACCGGGCAGCGGGGCTGTCTGGCGCAACGTCGCGAAGAACCGTCTCGAAAGACGGCCAATCGTTGTGTTCCTGATGCGGCATGTAGTTCGTGATCTCTCCAGAATTGACGGATTTCGCTATCCGACACGAGCAAATAGGCTCGCTCAGAACTATCGGATCACTGTGCGTGAAACTGAGCCATTTGACCCGAATTTCGCAATCGGCGACGCGTGTGAAGAAGTTTGATTTTCAGCTCACGAAATCACCGAAAGTGTCCGATTGGGAGGAGTGCAAACACCGATTGACTTGCAGACGCCAACCTCGCGCATTGAACAGCTCGAAGCCGAGCTTCGCGTGGCTCAAGAGCGCGCCGTAGTTGCTGAGGAGCAACTCCGCCGGGTTCATCTGGCGGTTCGAGCGTTCAAGAAAAAGCAGCTCGAATCACGCGCCGCTCAAGTAAAGGCACAGATCATGGCCGCCGAGGCGGCTCCAACACAGTCTGACCGGACTGCGTTGTACTCCTCATGGGCCACAACAGACCCATCGCTCGACGAACGTCTCGACGAATACCTGTCGAACGAGTTCGAACCAGATCGCTCTCGCGACTGGATGCTTCGCCAGTAATTCCCGCCGTCGAGTGGAGCGTTCGGCGGGTTCCCCCTGCTCCGTCGCTTATACGCATTGAGGACTGCTTGCCGCGTGCGCGAGGCCAGGGAGCCCCTACGAGCGCAGCGAGTCCTTGCGTACGGATCCTCGCCCTGGAGGGCGAAGCCCGGGGTTACTTGAGAACGAACTCGATGCGCCGGCTGAGGTTTTTGTCTTCGACGCCATTGACGAGGACTGGCTCGTCTTCGCCGAAGCCTTGGGATTCGAGGCGTGCGCCGTCGATTCCCGCATCGATCAGGAACTGACGAACAGCGTCGGCGCGACGTTGTGACAGGCGACGGTTGGCTTCAGCTTCGCCGTCGGTGTCGGTGTGTCCAGCAATCAAGGCCTCGGCCTCGGGGTTCTCGGTGAAGTAGGTGACGGCCTTCTGCAGTTCCGTCTTACCTTCGTCGGTGATGATTGCGGAAATGACCTTGAACTGGATGTTGCCGATGTCGAGCAACTTGTTGATCGTTGGCGGGGTGAGCACAGAATCGATCACGATGACCGAGCCGTTCTCGGCTTCGAGACCTGCGATTTCTACCCGCGTGTTGCCGTTGAACACATAGTCGTCGCCGTCTAGCTCGACAAAGATCGGTACGCCAGATCGGGTCATGATCTGTCCGCCAACGCTTTCCTGAAGGAACTCGGGGGTGAGCGGTTGGTCGACAAAGTGGTAGAAGATGAGGTCACGTGCCGCATTTGGGTCGGCGGCGAGCTCGTCGAGCTGTGCTTCGGTCAACTTGGCGATGGCGTCGTCTGAAGGGGCGAGGAGGGTGAACGGCATCGGGTCGCCGTTCTCGTCGACCTTCAGTTGTTCGAGTGCCTGTTGAAGTCCGAGTGGGGCACCGAGCTGAGCGAAATCAGCCGTGTTCGACCCAACACCAATAAGGTCAGCGGCGCTTTCGAACTGTGGCCCGTCTTCCTCGACAGCTTCGGTCGTTGGTGCAGCGGTGGCTGCAACGGTTGTTGCCGTAGTGCTGGCGACGGTAACGGCGGTCGTGTCTTCGGGGGCGGTGTCCTCGGTAACTACCTGAGCGTTGTCGTTGTCGTTGGTGTCAGAGCCGTCGTCACCGTTACCGGCCCAGAACCACGAGAGGAACAACAGCGCGATAGCCAGAACCGCAAACGCGATAGCGCCGACAGGCACGATCCACGGGAAGCTTCGCTTGGTTGCCGCTTGGTCAGGGGAGCCAGGCTTGAGGAACAACTCGTTGAGATCGTGGTCGACCGCGGGGCGACGTCGGCTTGAGAAACGGCCCTTTGGTTGTGGTGCCGGCGTCGGCTCGGCCTTGGGACCCAGATCGGAGAGGCGACCGCGTCGGCGAACTGCATCGTTTGGGATGTCGGCACCTTCGCGTGCGCTGTCAGTAACCGAGGCGGCGACCGCTCCTGCTGCCGCAGCGCTGCCTGCGACGATCGTCGAACCACTGACGACGCCTGAATCGTCGAGATCGGCCTCGACGTCTTGGGCTGCATTGTGGTCGTCATCGAGATCGAGGCCGACGACGCTTTCGATGCGATCATTTGTCTCATCGTCGGGCTCGACGATGAGATCTTCGGTTGACATCGATCCGGAGTGAGCGACGTCAACATCGCCGAGATATCCGACACCTTCTACTTCGGTGGAGTCTTCGAGGTCGATCAGTTCAATGGGTCCGTCGATCGGCGTATCGTCGAGGCTTTCGAGTTCTGCGATGACCATGTCAGCATCGATCGGCTCGGTTGCGGGCTCTTCGACCTCGACCTCAGGCTCAGCGTCGACGTCATCGACGACGACGGCTTCTTCTATGTCACCGTCGGTGTCGTAGGAAGTGGAATCGTCAGGACTGCTATCTGCTTCGACGGTGGAGTCGCCTCGTTCGTCTTTGCGGCCAAACAGGTTCAGCAACCCGGGATCTTCGCTCGCATCGGAGTCGCTGTCGGAATCTGTGTCGGTCTGGATGTCGTCGATAAATGGATCCTCGAGCGACTCAAGGTCGGCGTCTTCATCGATAATTGGCACGTCGAGCTCATCGACGATGTCTTCGGCGATCGGCTCGTCCACAAGAGCCTCTTGGTGAACGTCATCAGCTGCATCAGCTTCGACGTCAGCAACCTCGGCATCGGACACGACGCCCTCGACCGCACTGTCCTCGACCGCACTGTCCTCGATCTCGAGCTCCACTTCGGCTTCGACTTCAAGGTCCTCGATTTCGACGTCGGCATCGGACACGACTTCGTCGATTTCGACATCCTCGACGTCGAAGGACGGGGTTTCAGCGAGTTCAACTTCAGGGATGACAATCTCATCGTCGGCAGGCACGCCTTCGATTTCGATGAGTTCGGGCTTGGCATGTTCGAGCTCAACATCAGCGACTTCAGCCGCAGTGTCCTCGATGTCCGCTTCGGCTTCTGGGAGCTCAACGTCCTCGATTTCGACGTCGGCATCGATATCGACGTCGGCATCAGCGGTCGCGTCATCAGTATTGGAACTATTGGCCGAGTCAGCCTCTGCACGCTTGTCGCGCATAGTTGACAAGGGAAGCGGCGGTGGCGTCAGAGCATCAGGGCCAGCCGCTCCTCGAACACGCTCAAGCATGTCCTTGGCGCGTTCGGCAAGGGTCTCGATGTTGTTACCCGTATTTTGTTCAGTCATTGCTTGCCTCAACCTCACTGGCAGATAGCACCAACCACGAACGCTAGCCCACCGGTGAAGGCCGCTAGTGCTTGCTCACCTATCGGTTGTACGAGGCCCTGTGTGACCTGTGTGCCGAGTTTTTTGAAAGGTGGCTAAGCAGCTTTCGCCATGTCATCGGTGTCGTCGACGAAACGATGATCTTCACAAAGCCATTTGATGAGCTGAGATGCGGGCACTGCTGGGGAGAACAGAAACCCTTGCCCAACGGTTACACCGAGTTTGAGTAGCTTCTCTGCTTGTTCGATGGTCTCCACGCCCTCGGCAATGACGTCCAGGTCGAGCTTGTCGGCGAGATCAACCACGGTTGAGACGACCGCGGTGGACTGTTTGCTCGTCAGTAGTGTCGTCACAAAAGAACGGTCGATCTTCAAGACGTCGATCGGAAGGGCAGCGGTGCGAGCGAGCGAGGAATAGCCGGTGCCAAAGTCGTCGACCAATACTTCGGCGCCGAGTTCACGTGCTTTTCTCAGCAGTGCACCTACTCGCTCGGGGTTTGGAATGGCTGCCTCCTCAGTTATTTCAATGGCAATGGACGCGAGGTCGCCAGCCGAGGATCGATTGGTGAGAACCTGCTCGAGTTGCTGGGGTGCGACGTTGATGCTGATGCGGGGACGCGGATGCCCTGCATCTTCGACTTCGGTCTGCAAGGCGTCGGCATGGACAAAGGTTCGCTCGGTGAGATCGTCGAGCAAACCCTCTTCGGTTAGCACGTCGAGGAAGGCGCCGGCTTGGTGGACTTCGTTGCCGTCAGACCAGCGGACGAGCGCTTCGGCTCCGACGATTGCACCCGTGGCGAGGGTGACGATCGGCTGATACCAAGCCTGAATGTCGCCGCTTTCGAAGGCGGCATGAACCCGGTGCTCGAGATCTCGACGTACGGCGAGCTCGTGTTGCATAGCGTCATCGAAGATCCGCCAGTCTGCTGAGCGGCCGGGGGTGTTCTTGTGTCGGTAGAGAGCCCTGTCTGCGTAGCGAAGCAGTTCATCGGGGTCGGTCGTCCAGGTTGCAGCGGCGACTCCCAAGCTGGCGCGAACAGGCAGTCGTCGGTCGCCGACTCGGAGCGTCTTGGTGAATGCACCGGCGATCACGCCCGCGAGGGTCTCAGGATCTTCTGAAGAGATCACGACGAACTCGTCACCGCCCAGCCGAGCGGCGAGCGAGTTGTTTGGAAGTGTGCTTGTTTCGATGGTCTTGCGGAGGCGATTGGCGACGGCGATCAGCAAGAGATCGCCGGTGTGGTGTCCCCACACGTCATTGATCTGTTTGAAACCGTTGAGGTCGAGATAGGCCACGGTTACAGGGTCGGATTCGTCTGGATTTGTTTTCAGGTGGTCCAGGCGATGGGCGAGTTCGTTCGCCAGTGCAGGACGGTTGGCCAGACCGGTCAGTGAGTCGGTCCACGCCTGGTCGTCGAGGAGACGGTTCGCATTGCTGAGTGCCTCATGTTCTTCCTCGAGTTCGTTGACCAGTTCATCGTTGGCGACGATGAGCCTGATGAGACTGAGGTGTACCTCACGGTGTTCAGAAGCCATGACCACGCTGAACGCGAACGCGATTGCGAGAAACAATGACGCGATGGAGAGAGCGTTTGAAGTGAAGAGATAGCCGGTGATCGACAGCCCGGCATACGGGATGAGGAAGGCGAGGTTGAGCCTGCGAAACTGCGCTGCAGAGATTGACGCGGCGACCATGACTCCAGTGAGCACTGTGCACAGCAGTGCTTGACGAACTTCGCTGTCAGGCAGGGCAAGCCACGTCACCGAACCCCAAGCAATGCCTCCAAGCAGCTCGGCGGCAAAGGCGTAACGAAGCCAGTACGAGAACGACGTGTTGAGTTGGTGGACGATACGCGGTAGCGGAGCGACCGAGCCGAGCAGCACGGCCCAGATGATCGTGCCGGTCGTCGGGGTTCCCGGCGACACAACGGCGACGGTCACAGCAATCAGGATGTACGTAAAGATCAGCGCCTCATCAATGCCGAGCCGGTATCGCTCGCGCATGAGGGATTGTTCCACTGGGCGCATTCGTTACTGTCGACCTGAGCGGGGCGCGCCTAAGCCCAAAGCCCAATAATGGCCAGGCCGACAACCGGTATTGCCATTCTCCCAAAGCTAGTGGTCGGCCTTAACGTCCGAGAGCTACGGTCGAACAGCAGAAAGTAATCACGACACAGGAGACAGAAATGTCAGTTGCACGAGTAACCGAGGTCATTGCCTCATCGGATAAGAGCTTTGACGACGCAGTACAGGCCGGCGTCACCCGGGCTAGCAAGACGTTGCAGAACATCACCGGTGCATGGGTCAAGGACCACAAGTGCCAGGTGACCGACGGCAAGATCACCGAATGGCGCGTGACGATGAAGATCACCTTCATTCTCAACGACTAGCCATCTCTGTCGAATTTTGATGGGTGGTGGGCGTGTACCGCCCACCATCCATCACAGATTCCTCTAAGTTGGCTTCAAGGGGGGAATCATGAGTGACGTGCGGGCAATCGATATGTCGGTCGAGGTTGCGGTGCCGGCCGACCAGGCATGGATAGCGGTAGGGACCGGGCCAGGAATTGGTTCTTGGTACGTGCCGCACACGATCGAAGAGCGTGAGGGTGGTGCTGCTTCGGCGTCGTTCGGCCCGGGTATGGATGTGCCGGGGAAGGTCACCGGTTGGGACCCGCCCCGATGGCTCCGCTTGGAAGGTGTCGAGGACGGACCCGGACTCACCTTCGAGTGGTTCGTCGAACCGTTGACCGACACCACAAGCACGGTGCGGCTGGTCAATGGAGGGTTTGGCACCGGCACCGAATGGGACGGGCATTACGACGCCATGGTGAACGGGTGGACGATGTTCCTCGCCAACCTGCAGCTTCACTGTGAACACTTCGCTGGTCGGGTCGCGTCGGCTTCGTTGCCGATTGCCATGTGGGAAGAGCGTCCCACGGAGGCGTGGGCGCGTGCGTCGGCAGCCTTTGGTTTTGACAGTGCGCCGGCACCTGGTGACAAGGTCGAGATCTCGGCGCCCGAGGCTCCACGTGTTGTTGGGACGGTGACCACGGTTGGTCCGACGCGCATCATCTTCACCACATCCGAGCCAGCGCTTGGCACCGGCTTCATCACCGCTGAAGATCAGGGCATATCAGCAGTTTCGCTGTGGCTTTACCTCTACGGCGACGATGCGGAGGCAACGGCCGAAGCACATCGGACGGCGTGGATGGTTGCGCTCGAGGCCGCAGGACCGAGCTGACACGCTGATCTACGAACGGCCGCCTCGGAACTGCGCGGGGGTTTCGTTGGTGAGCCGAGCAAAGCGGCGCGTGAAATCGGGTTGGTCGTAGAAGCCGCAGGCGGTGGCGATTTCGGCGAGCGGTTCGTCGGTGTCTCGCAACATGGCGGCGGCATGCTCAACGCGGACCCGCAACAAGTACTGCGCGGGAGTCACGCCGAAGACCTTGCGCATCCGACGTTCCAACTGACCCTCTGAGCAGTCGGCGATGTCGGCCAACTCGCCTACTCGAATTGGCGACGCCAGGTTGTTCCTCGCGTGGGCAACGACGTTCTGCAGACCCTCGAACGTAATGTTCTCGGCGCTGGGTGTGCGCAGGTCGCGGCTTACCGACACCAGCCCGATGACGTGGTCGCCCTCGTCATCGCGGACGGGCAACTTTGTGGTGAGGTACCAGCCGAGCTCGTTGTTTGGGCGGCGGATCACCTCGAGTTGGTCACGCACCGGCTCTCCGGTCGCAAAGACCTTGCCGTCTTGCTCTTCGTAACGTTCGGCGAGCTCGGGGATGAACAGTTCGCTTGCGTGGGCGCCGATGACCTCGCGCTTCGAGGTGCGCCCGGTTCTGCGCACAAACGCCGAGTTCACCTCGACGTATGCACCGTCGAGGCTCTTGGCGCAGAACATCACATCGACGAGGGTTTCGTAGAGGGCGACGAGCTCAGGTTGGCACGAGAACAGTCGATTGGAGGAAACGCTCGCCATGATGGTCGGCATCGTACAAGACCACCAGGGCATGACTTGTCACGATTGTTGGTATGGATATCGATTCTGCGGCGGATGATCTAGCTGAAGATGCTGTAGCGCTCGTTAAAGAGTGGCTGCGCACCGCTCCAAGCCACGAGACCAGCGAGAGCCGAGAGACGATGGCCCAACTCGAGGGCATCGTCACCAACGACGATGGCGTCGGCTTTGTTATGCAGTTCGTCGATCGGGTGATTCGACCCGACGACAATGCCATCGCCGCGCAACAGCTCGCGGCCGTCGTCGCCGAGCGTCCCCTTCCGAACTTCCTAACACCCCTCGACAAAACCCTGCTTCGCAGTGGGGCCAAGCTTGGCCCGGTGATGCCGGCAGTTGTGATGCCATTGGCCCGTCGTCGTATGCGGTCAATCGTGGGGCACCTGGTTGCTCCTGCCGAGGAAACGAAGCTTGCTGCCCACCTGACCCGCAACCGACGCGAAGGGTTTGCGCTCAACGTGAACCTGCTTGGCGAAGCGGTGCTGGGCGAGC
Organism: uncultured Acidimicrobiales bacterium; assembly: GCA_938038785.1. Lineage (GTDB taxonomy): Bacteria > Actinomycetota > Acidimicrobiia > Acidimicrobiales > SHLQ01 > SHLQ01. Next base: position 14,616 of record CALHTB010000110.1, on the reverse strand, counting down.
GCGAGGCGAAGCGTCGGCTAGACGAATTGCTTGCGCTCGTTGGCCAACCCGACATCGACTACGTGTCGGTGAAGATCTCGGCGGTGGCATCTCAGCTCAACCACTTCGCCCACGAAGACAGCCTGCGTCGCGTCACCGAGAAGCTTCGCCTGCTGGTCGAGACCGCGGCCAACGCCAGCACGCCCACGTTCATCAACTTCGACATGGAGGAGTACCACGACCTCGACCTCACCCTCGAGGCATTCATGTCCGTGCTGGGCGAACCGCACTTGGTAGGGGTCGATGCAGGCATCGTGCTGCAGGCGTACCTGCCCGATGCCTACGGGGCCCTGCAGACCTTGACCGAGTGGGCCAACGACCGACACAGCACGTCGGGCGGGCAGGTCAAAGTGCGCTTGGTGAAGGGCGCGAACCTGGCGATGGAACGTGTCGACGCGGCGATGCACGGGTGGGAGCAAGCTCCGTACGCCACGAAGATCGACGCTGACGCCAACTACAAACGCTGCCTCGATTGGTTGCTTCGCCCGGAGCGGATGACCGGGGTGCGGTTGGGGCTCGCCAGTCACAACTTGTTCGATGTTGCTTGGGCCCATCTGCTTGCGGACGAACGTGATGTGAGCGATCGGGTGCAATTCGAGATGCTCCAAGGCATGGCCCCCGCCGAAGCTTTGACCGTTCGGGAGACTACCGAAGGTGGCGCCGGTTCGAGCGCGATGTTGCTGTACACCCCCGCTGTTGCTGACGCCGATTTTGATGTGGCCATCAGCTACCTGTTCCGCCGACTTGAAGAGACGGCGTCGGATGACAACTTTCTGCGTCACCTGTTCGACCTTGCGCCCGACAGCGAGAGCTTTATCGAGCAGGCCAACATCTTCCGGACGTCGCTGGCGGCCCGACATGAGGTGAGCAGCGGACCTCGGCGAACCCAAGATCGGACGCAGCCACCGGTCGCTCCCTATGCCATCGGCGAGCCGTTTCGCAACGAGCCCGAGACCGACCCGACCCTGGCGGCCAACCGGCCCTGGATCTCCGACGTCATGTCACGCCAGCCACTTCCTGTGCAGCGTCCGATGCTCACATCTGTTGCTGAGGTGGACGAGGCGCTGGCCCGAGCTCGTACGGCTCAGGCACGCTGGCGTCAGACCCCGGCCAGCGAACGCCAGGCCGTTCTCCATCGTGTTGCCCATGAGCTTGCCGTTCGCCGCGGCGACCTCATCGCCACGATGGTGCACGAAGCCAACAAGACGTTCGTCCAAGCCGACGGCGAAGTGGCCGAGGCCATCGACTTTGCTCGCTACTACGGCGATGCCGCGGTCGAGCTCGAATCGTTCGGAGCCAACTTCACACCTCTTGGCGTAGTTGCGGTCGTGCCGCCATGGAACTTCCCCGTGGCTATCCCGGCGGGTGGTGTTCTTTCGAGCATCGCAGCAGGCAACGCCGTGCTCTTCAAGCCCGCACCCGAGACTCCACGGTGTGCCGAGTTGGTGGCCGAGGCCTGCTGGGCCGCGGGCGTGCCCGAGCACTTTGTGCAGTTCACGCCAGTGCCCGAGAACGCCGTTGGACAACACCTCATCACGTCAGCCAACGCGGTGATTCTCACCGGAGCGTCGGAAACCGCAGACCTGTTCCGCTCATGGAAACCCGACATGGCCTTGTTCGCTGAGACCAGCGGCAAGAACGCGTTGATCATCACCCCCAATGCCGACATCGACCTGGCCGTTTCCGACCTCGTGGATTCGGCGTTTGGTCATAGTGGTCAGAAATGTTCGGCGGCCAGCCTCGGCATCCTCGTAGGCGATGTGTACGACTCGCCCCGTTTCAAACGCCAGCTCATCGACGCGGTTGAGAGCATCGACGTCGGCGCGGCGACCGCAATCGAAACCACCATGTCACCGCTTATTGGCGAGGCCAATGAACGTTTGCTCCGCGGCCTGACCAAGCTCGACGTTGGGGAGCGTTGGCTGGTGAAGCCTCGTCAGCACGAGCTCCACGGCAAGACGCTGTGGTCACCAGGTGTGCGCACTGGTGTCACCGAGGATTCATGGTTCCACGCCACCGAGTGCTTCGGGCCGGTCTTGGGATTGGTGCACGCCCGCGACCTCGACCATGCGCTTGCCATTCAGAACTCGAGCGACTTCGGACTGACCGGTGGCATCCACTCGCTCGATCCGGGGGAAATCGATCGGTGGATGGACAAGGTCGAAATTGGCAATGGCTATATCAACCGTGTGATCACCGGGGCGATCGTGCAACGCCAGCCCTTTGGTGGTTGGAAGCGGTCGTCGGTAGGGCCGGGTGCAAAGGCAGGAGGCCCGAACTACGTGGCCCAGCTCGGCACGTGGAGCAGCGATATCGACGCGGCTAACGACTACGACGAACAGTGGTCGAAGCACTTCGCGGTCGAGCACGACCCGACCGGGCTGTTCTGCGAAGCGAACATCTTCCGCTATCGGACGCTGCCCGCGGTGGGGCTTCGCATTCAACCAAACGCAACCGATCGTGAGCTTCAGCTCGTGCGACAGGCGGCTGCCGTAGCGGGTACTTCGCTGATGGAATCTGACGCAACCACCGAAACCGAAGAGGCGTGCATCGAACGGTTCGTCGGAGTCGGTATCGAGCGGGTGCGGCTGGTTGGTGAACGTGCGAGCGACGAACTTCGCCACGCAGCGGCGGCTGTAGGAATCCATATCGCCGACGCCACGGTCCAACCGCTCGGACGCATCGAGCTGCAGCACTACGTCCGCGAGCAAGCGATGAGCAAGACGCTGCATCGCTTCGGCAACCTCGTCTGACTCAAGCGCTTCGACCAGCGTGTCGACACCTAGGTATGTCGTTCTACCTGCATCGAATGAACATGAAGGCGGACACTTTCGTTGCGCGCACCGTTACCGACGAGGTTGTCACCGTCAACACTCGTACACATCGCGAGCTCGACGGCGTCGATACCCGAGTTGACCGACTGTCGTTGCTGTGCGAGGCGCTGTGGCGGCTGGTCCAGGAAGAGACAGACCTGACCGAGGAAGATCTTGTCCGCAAGGTCGCTGAGGTTGATGATGAGGACGGCACCCGCAACTTCCGACGACAGCGCGTTGCCTCGCCGTGTGAGTGTGGGGCGAAGATCCCACCAGCACGGCTGACCTGCCAGTTCTGTGGCGCTCCCGCAATGGCACGGTCAATTTTCGACGCGGTGTAGTCGAGATATCCCCAGCCCCAATGTGAGGGTTGTTGAAAGAATCGTCTTGTGAGGTGAATTCATCCGCCGATGGTCGAGCATGTTCGAGAAACAGCTTCTTCGTGCGCGGGGCGTTCGTCGAAAGATGATCGCTGTTGTATCCGGAGCGTCGCTAGTACTGGGCGCCACCTTCGTAGTTGGTGCCGGCGTTGTCGCGGCCCAGGGGGGCTGTGGCGGCACAAGCGTCGATCTTTCGGGGTCACGTTTGCTCAACGACGGCGTTGCCAACGTTGCCGGTCCGTTCCAGGTGAACCTTGCAGCCGGCACCTATGACGTAACCGCAATCTCCTACGACGCACACTCGACCGTGGTAACCGGCGGTGATCAGTCGATGGAGCAGTGGTCGTTCGTTCTTGACTCGGGCTATCAGTCTCCGCTTACCGCTGACATTGCTGACTCGAGCGATTGGTCGACCTCGACGTGGGGCGGCCAGCAGATTGATGGCGCGACCTCGCTCAAGTTGGTTCACCGCGGAGCTGGCGGCGTGAACTCGGTTGACCCCGTGTGCATTGGTTTTGTCCGTATCGATTCTGAGCTGCCTGACCCAGCTACGACCGTGGCGGCCTCTGACGATCCGGCCACCGACGACCAGATCGCCGATGAGCCTGACGCAGCCGATCTCATCGCCGAAGACCCCGCGGACGCTATCGACACCACGTCGGCTGCGACCGAACCTGACGACGCAGACTTCGCGTCGACCGCTCCGGCGGTTGACCCCGTCCGACCTGGTGACGCCCAGGTCACTGACCCCGCCGACATCATCGCCGAGGTCGAGGGCATCGTCGAGCTCCCGGGAGATGCCATCGAGCAACTTCGACAAGCTTCCTCGGCTGCTGACACGGCACGCACCGATCAAACCCGAAGTGCACCAGAAACCAAGCCACTCAGCGCCGCCCAGGTGGAAGAGATTCCCGTGCTCGCACTGACCGGGCCAACATTGACCGAGACCCTCGTGCTCATTGCCCTTGCGTTGATCGCTGTGGGTTGCGGAATCATGGCTGGTGAAGAGCTCAAGGCTTTCGACGAGCGTCGAGGTTCTTAGGTCGCTGTAGTTGGCCACCACACCACTTGTGCAACCGCGGTTACAAACCTAAGTTCGCGTCATGACGTCGCTGCGCATCGCCCTTGTTACTCGAGGCGATCGTGCGGCACGCGACGAAGCCGAGGCGGCGAGTGGTCGGTTTGCCAACTTGTTCGAGGCGCTCAGCGCGAAAGGCCACGACGTTGCCTTGGCGATCTACGACGAGACGTTCTCAGAAGAAGTGCGCGAGCAGCTACTCGAAGTCGACGTCGCCATGGTGTGGGTAAACCCCATCGACCAGGGGCGAGACCGCAGCGATCTCGATGAACTGCTTCGAGAGGTGGCCGACGCCGGTGTACTCGTGAGCACGCACCCTGACGTGATCCAGTTGCTTGGCACCAAGCAGGTGCTCTACGACGTGCGCGAGCTTGGACTGGGAAGTGACACCCACATCTACCGGTCGGGCATTGACCTAGTAGAAGGTCTTGCCGCAACCCTCGCCACCGGGCCTCGTGTGCTCAAGCGCCAGCGCGGCAGTTCGGGCGACGGCGTGTGGAGCGTGTCGCTCGATTCAGACCTCCCCCTAGTCGCCGACTCTCAACTCGTCGTGCGCCATGCCAAGCGTGGCTCGGAAGACGAGTACGTGACGTTCGCTGCCTTCTGCGAACAGATGGCCGAGCACTTTGAGTACGGCCCGGTGTTCGACCAAGCGTTCCAACCGAGGCTCGCAGAAGGAATGATCCGCTGCTATCTCGTGAAGGACCAGGTAGCCGGGTTCGGGTTCCAACAGACCAACGCATTGCTGCCCGCAGCACCAGGCGAGAGTCCGCCGACGCCGACGACGCGGAACTACTTCCCCGAAACCAAGCCCGAGTTCCAGCAGCTCAAAGCCAAGCTCGAGACAGAGTGGGTTCCGCAGATGCAGGAGCTCTTCGACCTCAGCACCCAAGACCTCCCGCTTCTATGGGACTGCGACTTCCTACTCGGCCCACCCGACGCCACCGGAGCAGACACCTACGTGTTGTGCGAGATCAACGTAAGCAGCGTCTCGCCATACCCGGAATCAGCAGTGGCCTACATCGTTCGAAATCTTGGGAACTGATCTGCTGGAGACCTCATCGGTGGTACGCCCTCCCGACCGTTCGTGACCACGGACCACAGAAGCCAAACGCACAGTCGAGCTGGTCTGACTCGAATGCTGGTGGGGTCACTACCTGAATTGACAGGCATCTCAAGGGTCAGGCGAACTATGCGCTTTTGAAGCGAACGAGCCGATACCTCAGGTGATGACACCCTAGGCGGGGTGAAAGCGAGCATTGATGACAACCCAACGCGGACGGTTTGCCGAATCGAAGACGGCACTCGCGATGGTGGGTATTTCAGCACTTATTGCGGCTTTGCTGAGCCAAGTCACGCTTGCTGATCCTGCCTACGCCGCGACATGCGCGTCGGGCAGCGACTTCACTGTATCCCCAATCCACGGTGACACCTTCTACTCAGACTCGGGCTCAAATCTCACCGGTATGTATGTCGGCTACGAGATCTCCAACGACTCGGGTGCTGCCATCGATGATCTTTGGGTGTCGCTCGACAACTTCGCTGGAGGCCTTGTTGGTCTCGCCCCGAACGAAGATGGACTTGTGCAAGTTGGCTCTCTTGGGCCTGGCGAATCGACGGTTGTCTACTTCTATCTGGAGACATCTGCGACAGACGACAGCACCGTGTTGCAGACCTTCGATGTGAACCTCTTCGAATCGCGCCCCGACCTTCCCGGGTCGACCGAGCTTTGTGAGACGAGCGATGACTTCACCGAGATCGGTTCGGTGATTGGCGCGAATGCGAACAAGGTATTGACGGTAGTGAGCGGGCCATCACCAGCATCGCTCGGCGGCGTAGTCACCGTCACCGTGAGCGGTGAAACCGGCAAGGTCGGCTCTGATGGGATCTTCTCGGCTACCGCTGCCGCGTACCCCGATTGGCCAGCTGACTCGTTTCAGCTCATCGAGACGCAGATCACCTTCGATGCGACGGGAACTACCGTCGTGGATGATCTTTACTTCGAGGGTGTCTCCAAGACCGATTACACCATCGTCTACACGTTCATCGCGACTGGTACTACCGGTGCGCCAACCTCAGTGTCACCAGTGACGTGGATTTCGTCGGGCAACCTCGTCAAGCACACCTCGAGTGGAAGCCTTGCTTCGTTGCCCCCAATCGCTCCACCTACGAACACCGTGACGTTGGAGAAATCTGTCAGCGACACACTTCTCACAACCGATGGCGGGACGGTTACGTACAGCGTGACGCTCACGAATAGCGGGCCAAACGCGGTAGCAGTCAGCGACATTGTGGACGTTCTTCCTGTTGGAACGACCTATGTGGGCAATGCAGCATTCGAAGGATCGTCTACTACGGCTTCGGTTACTGGCGACACGGCGACGTTCGTTGGCCCATTCATCGTGCCGGCCGGCGACACGGCGACCCTCACATATGACGTCCTAGTGCCGGGCACTCCTGGCGACTATGTCAACACCGCCATCGGCAACATTGGCTCGACCCAGATCGATACGACGCTCGATGTCGCCGACGACGCTCCGGCGACAGCAACGGTCACGGTGGAAGATCCGGTGCCACCAACGACGACTACGGTCGCTCCGACTACGACTGTCGCTCCGACCACGACAACTACTGTGGCGCCAACTACTACGACGACTGTCGCCCCGACGACTACCACGACGACGACCACTACGGTCGCTCCGACCACGACAACTACGGTCGCTCCGACCACGACAACGACTGTGGCGCCAACGACTATTACGACGACTGTCGCCCCGACGACTACCACGACGACGACCGTGGCGCCAACGACTACTACGACGACTGTCGCCCCGACGACTACCACGACGACTGTCGCCCCGACGGCTACCACGACGACGACTGTGGCGCCGACTACGACGACTACGACGGTCGCTCCGACTACGACGACGACCGTGGCGCCGACTACGACGACGACGACTGTGGCCCCGCCGACTACGACGACGACGACTGTGGCCCCGACGACTACGACGACGACGGTCGCTCCGACGACGACTACGACGGTCGCTCCGACGACGACTACGACGGTCGCTCCGACTACGACGACTGTGGCGCCGACCACGACGACGACAACGGTCGCTCCGACGACCACGACCACGACGGTCGCCCCGACGACCACGACCACGACGGTCGCCCCGACGACTACCACTACGACGACTGTGGCGCCGACTACGACGACCACAACGGTCGCTCCGACGACTACCACGACGACGACAACGGTCGCTCCGACGACCACGACGGTCGCGGCGCCGACCACGACGACGACAACGGTCGCTCCGACGACGACTACGACTGCGGCTCCAACCACGACCACGACAACCGCACCTGAGGTTCCGACCGTGGTAGGTGGCGTCGTACTTGACGCAATCACCAATCAACCCATCGCTGGAGCGACGGTCACCCTCGTCGCCAGCGATGGCACGGTGTACACGGCCACAACTGCGGCCGATGGAACCTATGCGTTCGAGTTCGATGCATCGAACTCACTGCCAGCGGGCGATGTTGCAATATCAGCGTCGCTGAACGGCGCCGAGGTTCTTTCGACGCAAACGCTCAATCCAGCAGCTGAGGGAGACCTCGTCCTTCGTGTGAACTCGCAGATTCCGACGCTGGCGTTCACCGGCTCACGAACGACGGCTGTTTGGTTTGCACTCGGGCTCATCTTTACCGGAGCGCTCTTGATGCGCTTTGGTCGTGAGGATGAGGACTTCCTCGCTGCCTAGTACGTCATTGCGCTAAAGAGCGACTCGAAGGCCACCGACTCAACAGCATGCAGGATCGCAAGAATCTCACCCTTATCGCTTGGCTGGGTGGTTGGGTCGCGGGCCAGTGAGAACGTACGGGCTTTGCGTAATGATTCTTAGCGTCTGCCTTTCGGGTTGTGCCTTCACACAGGCTGACGACCTCCCTGAGAGAGGTAGCGCATCGGTGGAGAATGCGCGAGCGGCGGTGCTTGTGCTCGACGGCGATAGGTTAGAGGCCGATCGGCAACTGACGATCATCAAGGATATTTCAGTCGAGAACGGTGAACGCCTTTCTGAAGACTTCAATGCCCGTTCGGTGTCTGTGAAAACCCAAGGGGGGCCTTCGGACGCGATCTACGTTCAGGTGATCTTCCAGCCAGTGGTCGATACTGCGGACCGGGAGGTTCTGAAGTCTCGCGTGCTGGCGCTCGGACTCCTAGAGCCAATTTGGCTTGGTCCCGAAGATCCTTGGCCGTTCTGCGCCGAGGACCCCTGTTCCCTAGTCGGTGCCGACGGAAACTACCCGTAATCCTGATGATCGCACTCAGCAAATGGACACCGTTCCTTGTTGCCGTCTTCTTCTGGCTGGCTGTCGTGTTGCTTGCCGCGGCGGTTTTCGGTTTCGGGGGGCTAGATGCCTTCGGGCGAAGCGTCTCTGCCGGGCTGGCAGCTGCGATTCTGCTCATCCTCGCGAGTTCGCCGTACTACATGCTCATCTCGCGCAAGTTCATTTGGAGGTCCGCTCGCTTCGGATTCCCGCTTGTTCGACGCGAGAGGATCTCTGAGATCCGACTTGACGGAAGGTTGATCGAGTCCGCTGAAGTCGGGCGCCTCATGTTCGTCGCGGAGTCGGGTTACGACTTGGCCCGAGGTGGTGAGCTAACGGAGCGGGAAACCGAGTTTGTCCGAAACGTGGCCGACTCCCTAGGAGCGACCGGTTAGACCGTCGGTTCGTTGGTCTTTCAGTCCGTCACATTGCCGACCAGCTGCTGGTGTTCCGCAGTGGCGCCTTATCCGCAGAATTGCGCGACGTCAGCGACAAGTGCACTGAGTTGTTCACCCGCCGCGATCGTGATCGAGACACTTGCTCGCCAGTGCTCGGGGTGCGGACCCTGGCGAAGCTCGAAGCGGAGTGCAATCTTGCCCAACCCGTTATGTTCAGCAGCGATGTGGAGGTCGTCCTCGATCGAGCGCCAGGAGCGCACGCCATCCCAACCCTGCCAATCATCGCCAAGCCGCTCATGGACGACAGACTACTTACGCTTGGTTGGGTGGCCGGACAATGGGTTCGCAGAAGGCGCGAGCCGAGATGAGATTTGCGCGTGTCTCAGCGCCTCGGCTTCCTCATGTTCATTTTGCTCTTCGGGGGCATTGTCGTTTTCATCTATTTGGCCTACTAGCGAAGTTTGAGATGAGCGCGAGAGGGTCTGACCCCTTTTCGCAAAAAGGGGTCAGGGTACAAATGTGGGCCTTTGTATGGCGGTCGCTTGTCGTAGGTCGAAAACGCACAAACCCGAACCGTTGGGTTCGGGTTCGTTCTGACTCTCGAATGAGTTTGTTCTGTGTGTGTAGTTTTGACCACCTGGCCTTCAGCGTTGAGAATTCAGCATCGGTTCGGTGGCCTCGAAGGGCAGCCCACACGGATTTCGGCCTGTTCAGTACCTGATCGCAGCGGTTCTTAACGTTCTTACTTGACTTAATGCATTTAATTCGTCTTAATGAAGGTATGGAACTTCCGCGGCGAAACCCGTTCGCACCCGGATACGGCAAACAACCGCCCGTACTCGTCGGACGCGAAGACATCTTCGAAGACTTCGAAGATGCGCTCGAATCGCCTCAACATCCGTCAACAGCACTCCTGCTGTTAGGACCACGAGGCATCGGGAAAACCGTCGCCCTCGACCGGCTACGAGACATCGCCCGAACGCAAGGCTGGAAGACCGTTCGCACCTCGGCAGTTCAAGGAGACTGGCTCCAAGCCCTTACCGAAGCGGTTATTGCAGATCACGCAGAGTTCGTCGGTGCTGACGCCAAACGAACCATCACAGGAGTAAGCGCCTTCGGGGTCGGCGTCACAGCCGAAGTGAACGACTCCGACGAGCAACCAACAATTCGTTTTCGTGACGCTCTCCGCGCCTACGCCACAACCTTGGCCGAACACCAAACGGGAGTCGCGCTCATCATCGATGAAATCCAAACCGCGAACGTCGACACGCTGCGAGCGCTAGGCGACGACCATCAGATAATCGCCGAAAGCGAACAGCTCCCCGTCGTGATCGCCGTCGCGTCGCTGCCCTCGCTTGCAGCCGAACTAGAAGCCGACAACATCAAAGCCACGTTCCTCCAACGAATGGACCGCCGAACACTTGGCAGGCTCAACACCGAAGACACCCTCAGGGCGGTTACTGAACCATTCGCCAAGCATGGCGTCACATTCTCTCACGACGCCAAAAACCAGATAGTCGTAGAAACACGAGGAGCTCCGTACTTCGCTCAACTGCTCGGCTTCCAACTCTGGAAGCACCTTCGTAAGAGTCCCTCGGCGAACGTGAGCGAAACCGCCGTCGCCTCGGCGGCCGAAAAGGCATACGCCATCTTCGGGCGGACCGTTGCTGACACACTCCTGAACGACATGACCCCCGTCGAAAGAACGTTTCTCATGGCTATGGCCGTCGACGCTGGCGACGTTTCAAAAATCGACGACATCGCTGAACGAATGGGCCGCGACCTCAACTACGCGTACCAGTACCGACACAAGCTCATCGCGGCTGACGTCATCTTCGCCAACGGCACGAAGCGAGTCTCTTTCACCGATACCGCCATTCGAGACCATCTACGAACAACTCCCCAATTCGAGGAGTTCCAACGAAAGCTCACTAGCGACATCACCGGTGAGTGAGTTGTGCGTAAGTCTGTCTGTCTGTTCTGTCTGTCTGTCTGTGGGGGATTTACCACCTGGCCGTCTTCGTTGAGCTGGAAGGGCCGAATTTGCCACGGTTTTGGCCAGCCCACACACAAAAGCGCCTGCAGCCCACACTGCTTGCGAAGTATTGATTTTGCTGCGAGATAGATCTCAAGTCTGCAGCGACGAGTTCCTCCGCCTTGATACAAAACGATCGTCATGAGGACGGTGCCACTGGAATCCCTCCGAGCGTGAAGCTTCTCGCCCCAATGAAGGACGCGACGCCTTCGACCATGAGGGTTGCCTCGTCGGATACGCCAAGAATCCACGAATCGGCCATCTCTAGATCAACAGGCGGGAGTCTAGGTACAGCGAGTGGGGCTGGTAAGACTTCGTCCGGATCGGCAAGAAGCCAAGACGAGATGTTGATCCACCCTTGGGTATCTGGCAGCCCATACGAGTCATCCGTATCAAGCATCCAGGCCAAGGGACGAAGATGGACTGCGGCCGAAGAGATAGTGCTCGGAGCCTTCCCGTGGACCTGCTGCCCATAGGGGTCGAGGTAACTAACGAGACCATGAACGCGGCAAGCTGAGCCAACGGCGTTCGCTATCGACAGCCGTTGGCAATGAGATGCCAAATGGATTGGTTTGTCGTTGAGCAAATTCGAAGCAATGGCGGGTATCGCGGTCCGTAGCAGTGGATTGAGGGCAAACGCTCCGAACAAAATCGATCGAGCGATAGCTCCGGGCCGAATCGGACCGTTGAGAACATCTACTTTGTTGCCTGGTAGCCACAAATCTTGATGCACTTCGTCTGGCACGGGCAAGAGCTTGACGAACGCCCCATATGCGTCGTCGAAATGCCCCGCTGCCGAGTTGCAGGTCCCGCAGAGTCCACGGAACCAGATTCCACCCTTATCGCGCCTACCTGGAACCATACGGCCATCGACTACTTCAAGCCGATAGCGCAGAATCGCTTCACCCGTGTTCCCAGCGCATTGCGGCGGGACATGAGTCTTGCTCAACTTTCCAGAAACCCGCTCACCGCATAAACCGCATTCTTTCAGGCCTCGGTCGTCTACCCCGAAGCCCTGTGGTCTTTGCCGCTTCCCTTTCAAAGGTTTCCTCCGGTCAATAGAGTGACCAGCACTCGCCCATCGTGTTGTGTTGTAAGACCATCGAGCTTGGGGTATCGCCCCGGCTGACTGACTTAGCCGAACTATGAGTTGTACCAAGCTGTCTTGCGGCGTAGGCGTTATTCTCGTGTCACTGTTTCGGACGAGAAGGTTGATTTGCGCACGTGTCGCCCAATCCCTGTCTTGGCCCTACATCCGGTGTTGTTCACGCACTCCGACGTATGAGTCCCTTGGCGTGGTGGGGTTTCGGGCGGGGGTCCACCGTTAGGTGAGTCACCGGCGTGAGGCTCGTTGTGTAACGACAAAATTGCACAAGGAGATACGCCGATGACTCTGTCTGAGTCTGCCATCAACGAAATCATGTTCGCGCTCGAAAACGGAAACGGAGCCGATCTTGTCCGTCAGCTGTCCCAGTTCGGGATGCAGGAACTGATCGAAGCCGAAGCCACCGAGGAGATCGGGGCCGAGCGTTGGGAACGAACGATCGACCGGATCGCGCATCGCAACGGCCACCGGCCGAGAACCCTGTCGACCACTGCCGGCGATCTGAGCTTGAAGATCCCCAAGTTCGACCGGGGTTCGTTCTTTCCCGAAGTCCTCGAACCTCGCCGGCGGATCGATCAAGCCATGCACGCAGTCGTGATGGAGGCCTACGTGAACGGCGTTTCCACACGCGGCGTTGACAAACTCGTCGCCGCGCTTGGAGTCAACACCGGAATATCCAAATCGGAGGTGTCCCGAATCTGTGCTGCTTTGGATGAACGAGTCGCAGCGTTCCGGAACCGCACCTTGGGTCATACGAACTTTCCGTACGTCTATTTGGACGCGACCTATGTCCATGTCCGCGACGACGCATTGGGCCAGGTCGTATCTCGGGCAGTTGTTGTCGCAACCGGGATCACTAGCGAGGGGTCACGCGAGATCCTGGGTGTCGATATCGGCGACTCCGAGGACGCAACGTTCTGGATCGCGTTCCTGCGCTCGCTCAAGGCCCGAGGATTGTCTGGTGTGCGGTTGGTGATTTCTGACGCTCATGAAGGATTGAAGAAAGCCATCACCACGTGCTTCTCGGGAAGCTCTTGGCAGCGATGCCGCGTGCACTTCATACGAAACCTGCTCGCCCGTATACCAAAAGCCGAATCCGACTTTGTTGCTGCCGCGTTCCGATCGATCTTCGCTCTCAACACCGCTGAACAAGTTCGAGCCCGGTGGGACGAAGTTGCCGACATGCTCACCGGCCGGTTCCCAAAGGCCGCAGAGCTCATGAACGACGCCAACACTGACGTGCTCGCGTTCACCGCGTTTCCCGATTCGCATTGGCGCAAAATCTGGTCGAACAACCCGCTCGAACGCTTGAACAAAGAGATCAAACGGCGCACCAACGTCATCGGGATCTTCCCCAACGACCGGGCAGCCATCAGATTGATCGGCGCTGTGCTTTCTGACCAGCACGAAGAATGGGCCATTGCTCGGCGCTACATGTCGAACAACTCAATGGCCGACCTCGCCGCCATGTGCGACACTACAAACCAGCCCCAACTCGAGGGCTAACACACCGAGCATCACACTCGGAACCCCACCACTCCACGGGACTCTGCCGTTTCTTCCTGGGAACCCTGATCAATGGGGCTGTTCTCGTCGGGACAATCCAACTGCCACACGAATTATCGCTGGAAGCAGCGGAGGGCCGGTAACCGATGACACCGGCAAGATCGCTATCGGCTCGGCTTCGCTTTGCCTTGTCACGACGAAAGAACAAGTCCGCCCCGGTACTACCAAGATACGACTTGCTATGACACCGATGGAACCTGCTCTCGACGCTCTAGGGGCCACACTAAAGACTGGATAGCCAGCTTGCCGATAGCGAACGCAGCCTCACAGCAATCTATGCGATATTGACCTTGTTGATGAAAAAGTCTCGAACGTCCGACGAAACTCAAAATCCCCGCCGACGCATGCTCGTTGCCTTCGCTCTCTTGGTAGTGAGCGCGTGCGGGAGCATGGAAGCAGTTGGGCAGGATGCGGATACCCAAACAGGAACTGAGTCAGAGTTTCCCTACCCTGAACATGATCCAATTGCACAGGGCAAGCTACCGGCCATGACGCAGTCCGAGGTACAGGTCATGCAAGACCTTCGACGCTGGCTCGAGCCACGATTCGACAACTCTACGGTCTATGAGCTGGTCGAACCGGAGTCCTTCGTGGTCAGCGAGCCGTACCCATGGTTTCTGTCGGTCGACTGGCGCGACCAGGTCGAGATAGCCATACCTGATTCGTTTGATATCGAGACCGTCAATGCCGTCGATATGCGCGGGTACGAAGTATCCAGAATGTCGATAACGCCGTTCTACCCGAACGGATTGTGCCCACTATCGGGAGAATTCGTGATTGACGAGCAGGGGTGGATCGATTTCTACGCTGGAGTTAACTCGTCGGACGACTGGACGAGCCTGGGAGCGAACTGTCAGCCCATGGGGATTGGTG
>CALHTB010000109.1 GCA_938038785.1 uncultured Acidimicrobiales bacterium | reverse complement strand
GCTGTCGACTCCCGAGAGTGCCTTGCTCTGGACTGGCACGCCCACCACAGGTACGCGGGTCTTCGACGCCATCATTCCGGGAAGATGCGCAGCGCCACCAGCTCCCGCGATGATGACCTTGAGTCCGCGCTCGACGGCCGTTGTGCCGTATTCCCACAAGCGGTCGGGAGTGCGATGTGCCGACACGATGCGGGTCTCGTAGCCAACGCCAAGCTCGTCGAGAATGTTGGCGGCCTCTTTCATGGTCGGCCAGTCGGATTGGCTGCCCATGATGATTCCAACGGAGATGTCGGTCATTGTGTCTCCAGGTCCTTAGAGAATCGAGCCGGGTCGGTACTCAGCAGCTTCGGGGTACATGGCAACGAGTTGGCCTACCCGTTGCTCGATGGCGCGCACCTGCTGTCTGGCGAGTCCAGCGAGCTCGATCGGGTTGGTGAGCGCACCTTCGAGATCAGCGTCGGGGATGCGATCGTCTGACGCGAGCCGCGCGAGGAGGTCATTGTCGGTCCGCCCGGTCGCCCGCATGTCGAGCGCTACCGCCACTGCGTGTTCCTTGATTGCTTCGTGCGCTTCTTCGCGACCTGCGCCGCCCTTCACCGCGGCCATCAACAACTTGGTGGTCGACAGGAACGGCAGGTAGCGGTTCAGCTCGCGGTCGATAACGGCTGGGAACGCCCCGAACTCGTCGAGGATGGTGAGGAACGTCTCGAACATGCCATCGATGGCGAAGAAGGCGTCGGGCAGGGCCAAGCGTCGTACGACCGAGCAGCTGACGTCGCCCTCGTTCCACTGGTCGCCCGAGATCGAGCTGACCATAGTGACGTGGCCGCGGAGGATCGACTGGAACCCCACGACGCGCTCGGACGATCGAGCGTTCATCTTGTGGGGCATTGCCGACGAACCGACCTGGCCCTCTTTGAACCCCTCGGTGACCAACTCGTTCCCGGCCATAAGCCGGAGGGTGGTGCACAGGCTTGCCGGGCCAGCCGCGACTTGTAGTAGCGCTGACACGACGTCGAGGTCGAGCGAACGTGGATAGACCTGGCCGACGCTTTGCAGTGATGCGTCGAAGCCGAGGTGGGTAGCAACACGATGCTCGAGCTCGTCGACCGTTGCCTCGTCGCCAAGCAGATCGAGCAGGTCTTGTTGGGTACCCATCGGGCCCTTAATGCCTCGAAGGGGATACCGCATGATGAGTTCGTCGACGCGGGCGAACGCTTGCAGCAGCTCTTCGCTCGCGGATGCGAACCGTTTGCCGAGGGTGGTGACCTGAGCGGCGACGTTGTGGCTGCGACCGGCCATTGCGGTGTCGGCGTGCTCAGCTGCCAGTTCGGTGAGGCGGGCGAGAACCGTAACGATGCGATCGCGCACAAGCTCGAGGCCTCGACGAATCTGCAGTTGCTCAACATTCTCGGTGAGGTCGCGTGACGTCATGCCCTTGTGAATGTGCTCATGGCCAGCGAGGGCACTGAACTCTTCGATGCGAGCCTTCACGTCGTGGCGAGTAACGCGCTCACGGTCGGCGATTGACGCCAGGTCGACGTTGTCGATTACCGCCTCGTACGCCTCGACAACACCGTCAGCAACTTCGACGCCCAGCTCGCTCTGCGCTCGGAGCACCGCGATCCATAGCTGACGTTCGAGAACGATCTTGGCCTCGGGCGACCAGATGGCAACCATCTGCGCGCTTGCATATCGGCCAGCGAGAACGTTCGGCAAAGTCATTGATTGCGATCGTACTCAGCACAGCCATAGGCGCCACAAGCGCGGGGTTTGTGGATCCAGTCGGAAAGTAGTTGGAACTGCTGGGAATAGATTCGTGGCGAGGTAGTTACATGATTACATACTTACTAACTTGCAACAGGAGTACGCTAATGAAACAGGGATACGCAACGAAACGAGCACGCCACATGGGACCACCACCACGAGGACGGGGCCGCCGCCGAGGGCGCAACGTCGAACCCCCAGCAACTACGACCGACGAGCTCAAGGCATGGTTCGCGGGCAACGTGCCCGACGAGTGGTTCACCAAGGCAGTCGACATCCGATTCGATCGCGACGAGATTCTCGTGACTGGCAAGCTAAAGAAGCCGAAGCTCGACAAAGGCGGCGATGAAAAGCTCGCAGCACACGCCCGTGCCGAGGCCTTCCGCGAAGAAACCCGCGACCAGCGGATTTCGATCGCCGAGCGTGCCGAAGCCACGTTCATCCGAAAGGTCTCGTGGGTCGTGCTAGTCGGCGACGTCGAGGTGGAGTACACCACGGCCGCCGCACCGGTTATGACCCGACTGCGAATGGACGAGCGAGCCGTGCTCGACACACTCATCGACGCGGGCGTAGCTCGCAGCCGAAGTGAGGCACTTGCCTGGTCGGTTCGGTTGGTCGCCGAAAACGAATCCGAATGGATCGACAAGCTCCGCGACGCCATGACCGACCTTGAAGCGCTCCGCGACGAAGGCCCCGCTTCGAAGTCGTAATGAGTGATCGGTGGCTCACTAAAGCACGGGTCACGAGCCACCGATCTCTCCAAGGTGAGCACAATCCTCGATTCAGGCAGCTCGACCGCCGCGGTCGAAGAAAAGCCCGACATGCCCCCACTTGGGCTTTCGCCTGTTCTTGTCGCCGTTTGCATTCCGACGTTTCTGCTCGTGATCGCCATCTCCATCGCCAACAGCGAATGGGGACTGGTCATTGTCGGGACCCTGTTCCTGCTCCTCCCACTGGGAGCTCTCTTCCAGCGCAAGGTCGCCCGATGGGAAGCAGAAATCGTGAGCGGCGCTCAACGGAACAAGGGGCCGGTCGACCGAGTGCGCTCCGGGCTCGACTTCTCCCCTACCGATGGACAGGACCTGACCATTCGTCGTCTTGGCGGCGGCGGTACGCACATCGTGACGACCTACGGTGATCAACAGGGAACTTACGTGATCGTCATTGCAAAGAATGGCCTCGGTGTCTCCAAGACGTTCAAGAGCTATGCATTCGGCAAAGAGTGGGCGCAGGACTTTGTGCGAAACCCGTATGAGATGGATCTCGCCAAAGAGATCACCTACGACGAGATCGCCTGGGTCCAAATCGATGGCAGAGACGTAATCATTTCCAGCGGAGGATGGCTTCGCGATATACGGCTGCGCGAATGGTTCCACCACCGCTCACACAAGTCCCAAGTCAACCGTCTCATCGACCGACTCGGGTTCATTGAGGACCCAACATCACCTGGCACCTACGAAAGAGCCCAAGACGAAGGTAAGCCGCGCGACCTCGCCTAGCTCCGGGCTTGGTGTGCAATATCGGTGCGGTGTTGCATGCCGGGCCAGTTGATCTTGGCCACGCCGGCGTACGCCCGCTCAATGGCGTCGGCCATAGTTGGACCGCGGCCAATGACGTTCAGCACTCGCCCCCCGCCGGTGATTAGCGCGCCGTCCTCGTTTGCCTTCACGCCCGCGGCGTACACCGACACTCCGTCGAGTGATCGAGCTTCGTCGATGCCGCCGATGACATCGCCTGTTCGAGCTGATGCCGGGTAACCCTCACTTGCGCACACGACGGTGACG
>CALHTB010000108.1 GCA_938038785.1 uncultured Acidimicrobiales bacterium | reverse complement strand
TACTCTTCTTCCTCGGGGTTTTGGAGGAACTCTTCGAGACCTTCGAGGTCGGCGGGGTCTACTTCAACGTCGAAGTCGATGTCCATGCGGGCTAGCCACAACCCTGGCGAGCCGAGCTCGTTAGGTGTTGGCAGCGTCTCGACCGACTCCCACAACTTCTCGATGCCGGCGTCTCCGCCGAGCTCGACGATGCCGTCGACAAACGCTCGGCCCCTGTCGTAAAGCGCCTGGTCAAGCTCGAGGCCCAGAAGTCGCTCGACGAAGCGGTCAGCTTCAGATGTAGTGACCCGTCGGCGGCGCAAGGCTTCGGTGAGTTGGCCGTAGCTCGAGATGAGGTTGTTGCCGACCGAATCCATGATGTGGTCGACATAGCCAACGATTGCGGCGACGAGCGCGGCGATTTCGGGCAGCAGGGCTTCTTGCTCGGGCGAACGAATGGACCCGATGAGCGCTGTGGGGTTGCCAAACATGTCCTGCAATTGCTTTTGGAGCTCGCCGATGTCGTTGATGTCGCCCGACAGCTCGAAGCCTCCAAGCGAGTCAGCAATGCCGCTCGAGTCGTTGCTGAACGCGTTGGTGTATCGCGCGAGGAGCTGGGTCATCTGCTCGGCGACGTGCGGGATACTGAGCACCACGTGATGGGCCACTTCGCTAAGCGCGATCCATAGGCGAAGCTCGTCTTTGTCGAGGCTCCATTCACCACCGAACGCATCGAGGTTGGGAACAACAACAACGAGTTCGTTTGTGCCGGGCCGAGGGATTGGCAGGTCGTAGGTGCCGAGTGCCCGTGAGCCGAGATGGCCGATCATCGAACCGGTGGTCATGTTGACCATCATTGGTCGAATTGACGCAAACAGCTGCTCGAACATGGCCATCTGTGGGTCACCGTTTGATTCGTTGTTATCACCAATGCCGGTGAGAGATGCAGCGAGCTGCTCGAGAACGGGTTTGTACGCCTGCATCGACTTGCGGACCCAATCGCCTCGGGTCACCGGCGCAATAGTGAGCGGGCTATCGGTTGATGTTCGCAGGCCGGTGGCTTGCCCGATGTGCAGCTCGGCTACCCGCACGAGTTGTTCCATCGCCATGCGATCGACCGGGTCGACATTCGCTTCAGTCTGGCCGCCGGCCGCAATAGACACGGCCAGGTTGAGGGCGTTGTCGAACCCTCCCCCCATGCCGCCGAGGCCACCTCCCATGCCGCCGCCGAACAGCTGCATGAAGCTCGCCATCATGGCATTGGGGTCGCCGCCGGCTCCGAGCCCTTCAAAAAGGCTGCTGAAGTCGAAGTCGTCGTTACCCTCTTCGTCAAATGGACCTGAGTCGCTCACACAGTGCATCGTAGAGGAATGGATCAGCTGCGAGTCGTTGTCACCGGCGCGTCTGGTGCGGTCGGGCGTCACGTGGCCGACCGGTTGCAGGCCAACCCCGCCATTGGCGAGCTCGTCGCGCTCGACCGTTATCCATCCGATGGCGTCCGCCAGTTCGACGTGTTGAGTGGCGATCTATCTCAGGTTCTCCAAGCTGGTGATGTGTTGGTGCACCTGGCAGCTACCCCGATCGGGCTCGGTGGTGATGGCAACGCAGCCAAGGCCGACAAGTTGCTCGCGGAACGGGCTCTCGCCGCTGCGGCGAGTACTAACGCAGCCCATGTGGTCATCGTGTCGTCGGCGATGGTGTACGGCGCGTGGCCCGACAATCCAATGCCGCTGACCGAGTCGGCGACGGTGCGGCCAAACCAAGAGTTCCGCTTTGGGTTGGTTCGTGGTGAGATCGAAGCGATGGCCGAGCAGTGGGCCGAAGACACCGGCGCATTGCTGACGATCGTGCGCCCGGTAACCACGCTTGCGCGCGGTCGCGAGAATGCTCTGGCGCTGCTGCTGCGGAACTCGGCGGCGATCCGTAACTCCGATGGGGACGCGCCCGCCCAATTCCTGCACGCCGAGGATTTCGCGTCGGCGCTTGAAACGTTGGTGGTTGGGCAACACGACGGCGTGTTCAACATTGCGCCCGACGGATGGCTGCGCCCCACCGAGGTCGCCGCGCTTCGCGGCACGCCCGAAACGCCGTTCCGGGTGCCGAGCGTGGTGAACTCGGCGGTGTCCGATGCTCGCCGCCGCCTCGGGGCCCGCACGCACCCCGGCCTTGCTGCGTACTTGCAGCACCCGTGGGTGGTGGCCAATGACAAGCTGAAGGCGTTGGGCTGGGAACCCGAGTTCAGCAACGAAGAGGCCTATGTGGCTGGTTATCAGCCCAGCCGGTTCGACGGCGTGACCTCAAAGCGCCGCCAAGAAATTGTTCTTGGGGCGACCGGCGCGGCGATTGCTGCCGGAGCGATTGGCGCAGCCAGCGCAGTGTCATGGGCGCTCAAGCGCGGCAAACGGTAGCCGCCCAAGCCAGGTAGGGATTACGCGGGGCGAGCTCCGACGACGACCGTGGTGGTGAGGATCTCGGTTTCGATCTCGGCGGAATCGGGCGTGGTGGTGTCGGGGCCGACGCCTGAACCGACCGCACGGTTGAACCGGAACTCGACCGAGTCGCCCGGTTGCAGTGTGGCCAGATAGAGCGAGAGGTCTTGTTTGTCGATGACGTTGACCGGGCCAGCGCCGATGATGATGTCGCCAGCCACGAGGCCACCTTGGGCGGCGGGGGTTTCGTTCCACACTCGCGAGAACAGCACGCCGCCGAGGAGTTGACGCCGTTCCATGATGGCGGGCGAGAGCCCGGTAGCGAACTCGACGCCAAGCCATGCCTTGTATTCGACGGTTCCGGTGTCGATGAGTTGTTGGGCATATTGGCGAGCTTGGCCAATGGGGATGGCGTGGTGTCGGCCGTCTTGGTTCTCGACGGTCATGGCCACGATGCCCCCGGACTCTTCGAGCACGGCGCTTCCGGCCCACTCGGGGCCAAGGTCGTCGGACAGACGGAACAGGCCGGACAACAGGTCGCCGTTCGCCGCGGCTGCGACTTGTTCGTCGCCGAGGACGCTGACGGTGCGGGCAAGTGAATCGGTATCTTCGCCGTGGTTTGCAAGCGCTACGAGCACGTCGGACACCAGCACGCTTCGGTCGTCGGCGAACACGGGTGGTGGCAGGTCGGGGGCGTTGATCTTCAACACGGCAACGCCCGAAACCGGGTCGCTGGCGACGAAGGTGACGGGGGAGGGCCTGTCGGCACCGGGCACCTTTGCGGTGATGTTCTCGGCACCCATGAGCGCATGGGCTGAGGTGAGGAGGTGGCCGTCGGTTGACAACATGATTGCTTGGGCCATGTCGTGCTCGGCGGTGCCTCCGAGCAACAGCCCAATGACGGCGTGGCGGTTCGCTTCGGCAATGTCGTTCGCCCACTCGTCGAAGCTGAGCGGCCCTTCAGGCAACGAGGTCTCGGCGGCGGCAACTTCATTGATGACTGCCTGGACCTGGGGCGCGGGCGGTTCTTCTTGAACAAGCCACGCCAAACCAACAACAGTGCAGCCGGCAATAAACGACATGAGGTTCGATGGCCACCGTCGACCGTGGGCGCGACGGGCTTCGAGGTTGGCGGCAGCTTGTGCTGCGCCGCGCTCGGCTGGATGCCTCCACAAGCGATCTTGTGCAGGCAGCAGTTCACCCTCAAAGGGGCCGTCCTCGAAATTTCCCTCTCCCAAGAATCCCCATCGTAGCGAAGGGATGTGACGAGCTGGCCGCGGGCCGTGGCCCTGAATTCAAACCTTCGGCAGAAACCGCGTACGATGGCCCCTGTGCACGAGTCATCGAGCGGGCCAGAGGGCAACACCTGGCTTGCGATTACTGAGTCAGAACCGCCGATCGATGCGGCCTATCGATGGACTGTCCAGCCCGACTGTGGCGCGGTTGTCCTATTCAGCGGCACCGCCCGTGATCATTCCGAGGGCCGCCCCGATGTTTCCCAGCTCGCCTACGAGGCATATGAGGAGCATCTGATCAGCCGTTTTGAAGGATTGGTCGACGAAATCCGCGATCGCTGGCCCGATGTTCGTAGGGTATGCATCATGCATCGGGTTGGAGAGGTACCGATTGGCGAGTCGACGGTTATTGTCGTCGCCTCCTCGCCGCATCGAGATGCGGCCTTCGAGGCCGCCCGTTATGGCATCGACCGTTTGAAGGCAACCGCCCCGGTGTGGAAGCGCGAAGTGTGGGCCGAAGGTGAAAGCTGGGGCCTCGACGCACGCGAGATCGACGACGTTGGACTACCCGCCCCAACACCGGCCCCTGAAGCGGCGGACCGCGCATGAACACCCCGATTCTCTTTCTGCTCGGTGCGGTAGCGCTCTCCGCTCTTGGCGGCATCGTGGTGTGGGTTGCCAGCCGACCACGTCCCGAGAAATTTGGTTCGAGCATCGAGACGTTCAATCGCGACCTCGATGCGCTCGCGCCTCCCGGCTCGAAGCCGCAGCGCACACGTCGGCCCATGCGGCCAACAGGTACCCAGGCGGGTGCTGGATCAAAGACCGGGCACCGCCCGGGCCCGACCCAGCCTCAACCCGCGACCGCGCAAGCGCGTCCCAAGCCTGGCCCTCGGCCCCGGAGCTAGCCCATGGCACGCGACCTCGCCATCGACCTCGGAACCGCAAACACGCTCGTTTATGCGCGCGGCGAAGGCATCGTTTTGAACGAGCCTTCGGTCATCGCGCTCAACAGCCAGACCAACGACGTTCTCGCCATTGGGTCAGACGCGTGGCAGATGATCGGACGAACACCAAGCCACATCGTCGCGGTGCGCCCACTGCGCAAGGGTGCTATCACCGACTTCGACGTGACGCAGCGAATGATCAGGCTGGTGCTCGAACGTGTGGGCGTCAGCCGGTTCAACCGGCCGCGTGTCGTCATTTGTGTTCCGTCGGCAATCACGGCGGTCGAGCGACGTGCCGTGACCGAAGCAGCCCGACGTGCCGGTGCGAGCGATGCTCAGCTCATCGAGCAGCCCGTAGCCGCGGCTATCGGCGCAGGCCTGCCGATCAACGAGCCGCTCGGCAACATGGTTGTCGATGTGGGCGGTGGCACGTCTGAGAGCGCCATCTTGTCGCTCGGTGGCGTGGTTGCCCTCGAGGCGATCCGTGTCGGGTCGTTCGATATCGACGCTGCTATTCAGGCATGGGTGCGCCGCGAGTATGGCATTGCCATCGGCGAGCGCACCGCCGAAGACATCAAGCTCACCATTGGCTCGGCCGCCCCTACGCCCAACGAGGTGCGCGCTGAGGTTCGTGGCCGAGAGCTCATGAGCGGCCTGCCAAAGACCATCGTGCTTGCACCCGAGGAGATTCGCACCGCTATCGACGAGCCGGTCAGCGCAATTGTCGACTCGGTGCTGTCATGTATTGCCCAAGCGCCGCCCGAGCTCAGCCAAGACCTCATCATGCAAGGCATTCACCTGGTTGGCGGCGGCGGCATGTTGCGCGGTCTCGACCTTCGACTTCACGAAGAGACCAAGGTCGACGTGCACATTGTCGATACGCCGCTGGAGTGCGTCGTCAATGGTGCTGGTCGTTGTATCGAGTCGTTCGAGTCGCTGAAGGTCATGTTCCTCGGCGACCAACGCAGGTAACGGAGACCGCTCGACGTGGCTAAGGCCGGCAGCTGCTTGTGTGAAGCCATTTCGTTCGATGTTGAGGGCCCGCTTCGCAACGTCTTGCACTGTCACTGTGTGAATTGCCGCAAGTCGAGCGGAAGCTACGTCGCCTCCAGCGGATGCCCCACCGACAAACTGACGATCAACGACCCAGACGAGCAGCTTCGCTGGTACGACCTGGGGTATTGCCGCTATGGCTTCTGCGCCACGTGCGGATCGAGGATGTTCTGGCAAGGCGCTGAGCACATGGACCACACCAGTATTCAGGCCGGTGTGCTCGACGATGCTTCGGGCCTCACGCTCGAGGGCATCTGGTTTGCCGACGATGCCCAGCCGCACGTCGACCTGAACACCGACGTACCTCATCACACCGGGAACGGCAGCGAGACACCATGATCGGACCGATTCCCGACGGTACCGAGCTGGTCATTTGGGACTTCGATGGCACAATCCTCGATACCGAATGGCCCACGTTCGCGGCAGCCAAGGCCGAGTTCGAGCGGTATGGCCAAGAGATCGACCTGGTCGTGTGGCAGGACACGTTGGGCAGCGCCGATCATGAGCCGTGGTGGGAAGGCCTGCGCCGCACCGTGGGCGGTTTCGACGAGTCCGACGACGAGTTTCTTGCCCGCTACCGCAAGCTGAAGAACGAGCTCACCGATGCAAACGACTTGCGTCCCGGTGTTCGGGAGTTGATCGATGAGCTCGCTGCGGCGGGAACAACACAGGCGGTTGCCAGTAGCTCTCCGTTGAGCTGGGTCGAGAAGCATCTGAAGCGAAACGACCTGTGGAGTCCAATGGCCACGGTCGTCACCCGCGATGATGTTGGGGCTGAACGCACCAAGCCCCATCCCGACTTGTTCGTGCTGGCCGCCGAGCGAGCCGGGTACGACGCGTCGGTGTCGGTGGTCATCGAAGACAGCAATCACGGCATCACCGCAGCCAAGGCCGCCGGCATGTACGCAATAGCTACGCCCCATCGGCTTACCGCCGACCAAGACTTCTCGGCCGCCGACCTCGTGATTCCAGCCCAAGAACCAAGCAACTAGCAGTTACCCGGGGCGTAACTGAGTATTCGCGCTCTCGGAAACTTTCCGATCAAGTTTGCCACTCTTTGCGTCCGATGGTCTACAACTAGTAGCAAACGACATGGCGGTCGTGCGTGCCACAGGCAAGCACACCCGGAGCGGTTGGGGAATAGAAGATGAACGGTCGATCGACAGTGCGCATGGTCGCAAGCTTCTTGGCATTGACGTTAACGGCGAGTGTCCTCGCCCTGGGTGCAACGCCGACCACGGCTGAGGCACAGGATCGGATCCTCGGCGCGCAGCTCTTCTCAAGCGGGGAGTCGACGGAGATCACAATTCTCGGAGGCACGGCCGGCATCACGTCAACCTTGTGGCTTGTTTCTCCAGAGGAAGTACGTATCGGGACCAACCGCGAAGTCGGCAAGAAGGTCGAGATCGGACCATACCCTGCTGGTGAGGAGCTCATCTTCGCCATTCGCTACAACAACATTGAGTTCCAGACCGGACCGGCCGAGCGCAACCCAGACGGCATTGTGCACAATGCCGTCGTCTTTGGAGAAACCGAAACGCGAGTTGGTTTTGAGGATCTTCTCGGCGGCGGCGACCGAGACTACGACGACAACAACTGGTCGTTTACGAACGTACTTTCTGAACCACCGGCGCTTGAGTTAACCGTCGAGGCTGGGCCAGATCAGACGGTCTTCGAGGGTTCGGTCGTGCAATTGGCTGCTTCCGCAACCAATTCCGCGAGTACTGCCGTCGAGCCGTTCGCTGAACCAATCGATGAGGGTTGGACTCCAGCGGTGTTGAGCGACTGGGAGCTTGAGGGAAATAGTGCGAACTGGCTGTTCTCCAACGGTGGGCGGACAGCGGCTTCGCGAGCTAATCAAGATTTCGGATCGTTCATTCTGTCGCCGCAGGACTTCTCAACGGTCGAGTTTCGCGGTCAGATGAGAGTGACGACTACTGCCGATGACGACTACCTCATCGTGCCTTTCGGATACAAAGGTCCCTTCGATGCAAACGGCGATGATGCGCGCAACGACTACGACATGGTGCTGTTCGCTTGGCGTGAACTCACCACCAACAACAACTCGACACCAGAGGGCAAGTACCTATGGGCCTACCCTGATCGACGACGAATAAATCGTGTGCCCATTGCCGAAGAGAGTGGTCCGGGCACAGGCTGGGATCCATTTCGCTCGTATGAATTCGAGGGCTACTACTCGCCGACTCGTATTGTCATTCGCATCGACGGCGAGGTGCTGTTCGATGTGTCCGGTGAGTTCCAACCAGGACGCATCGGCGTTGGCTCGTTGTCTCAGGTCGGCGTTGAGCACAGCGATTGGGAGTACCGGATTCCCGAGGAGGAGCCGCTTCCTGCAACCGTGAGCTGGGAGGTCGTCTCGCAGACCGGTCCGCCGATCCAACTCAACGGTGTCGATACGTCAAACCCAAACTTCCAGGCGCTCGACGATGGCACCTACACGCTTCGAGCCACCGCCACCGTTGGCGACCAAACCGCCACTGACGATGTCATCATCACGGTCGAGAATGTCGACCCGACGATTAGCGTTGATGCGGCCCCGACCGCAGGCGATGGATTGGTTATGGCATCGGTCAACGTGACCGACCCCGGAATCCTCGATACCCACGGCGGCACGATCGACTGGGGGGACGGTTCGACGTCGACTGTTTCAGCTTCGGTGCAAGGCGCAGGTTGGGCCACGGTCGCTGGTGCTCACGTGTACGAAGCGCCTGGCTCGTACTCGATTACTGTGACCGTCACCGATGATGACGGTGGCGAAGTGTCCTCGTCCACCGAGGTGCTCGAGGTGACCGAGGGCGGTGTGCCCCAGCCAACAATCGCTGCTGGTGTTGCGCTCTGGGCCGACTCTTCGGCGAACAAGTCGATCCACATGGCGGGAACGTCCCATTCGGTGACAGGACCAACCCACACCAACGGCGAGCTCTTTGTTGACGGCGAGGGCCACAGCTTTGTTGGCCCGACCGAGTACGTCACGAAGCTCACGGTCAACGAGAGCGCGTCGTTCGAACCGGCTCCAGCCAAGGTTTCGCTCAAGGACCGCCCAATCGAGTTCGCGGTTGCCGACTATGTTCCGGGCTCTGACGCGGCCGTGCTCGCCGGCGATCAGTACTTCGACATGTCGGGCGAGTGCGGCAACAAGTGGCAGCCCAACGGTGTGCTCGAGTCGGGCTTGTACTACGTGCCGTGTGAGGTTCATTTGAAGTCGGGGTCGTTTGCAGATGGCCCGATCACCGTCGTGAGCACTGGCCGCATGCACGTCAACGGCAAGGCGCGAGATCTCATGGTGCCGTTCCTCGACAACCTGTTGTTCCTCACCGACACGAACAGGAACCAGGGAATTTCGATCACGTCGAACGACTCGAATTATTCGGGCTACGTGGTGGCGAACCGCAGTGACATCCGTGTTTCGAGCCGTGACAATACCTTCTCGTGCGCGCTGTTGGCCGAGACGATTCAGATCACGGGCAATGGCCATTCGTTTGGATCGATTGGCTGCGCGGAAGGCACGACCACGGTCGACGGCGGCTTGTCCGACGGTGTCGAGGTGGCAGCTGCTCCGTTTGTCGTTCCGGCGATGTCGGTTGAGGCGACGGCGCCGGATCTCGTGGCTCCTGGTTCGGAGTACGCCGTTTCGGCCACGGTGACCAACGATGGTGCGACGCTTGTGGTTCCTGGGTTGTTGGCGGTGGCCAACGGGCTCGGGCAGAGCGTGACTGTCGATGACGCCGATCTGCAACTCGAAGTCTTTGATGCCGCGGCTGATCAGTGGAACACGTTTGCGCTGACCACCGCACCATCGATCACTGCGATTGGGGCGGACACCGGCACGGCGACCTATCCGGCCGGAGACGGTCTCGTTGGTTCGATCATCGATGGCGGCGGGGCAGGAGTCTGGTCGGTTGTAGCGTCGGTAGAACTGACGCCGGCCGAGCTGGTTGCACTGTTCGATCCGGCGGATGGCCCGCTGCGCACTCGTCTTGTGCTCGATCTTTCTGAGGACGCCGGCGTTCGTCAGACAACCCGGTTCGGCCAGGGAATTGACGATGCGCTGACGCTTGCGGCTGGCGACTTGATCTCGGGTTCCACACAAACGTTGTCGGGGGACGGGCAACCCGCCCCAGTGCCCTTTGGCCAGATCGCAACCGGCGATTCGACTTCGGTTGAACAGCTGTTGACGGCCCGATCGGTGTCAACCGCCCGTGGAGCTGATGAGTCGGTCTTCCAGTATCAGGCTCGCGTGCAGGCGGCGTCGGCGAACTCCGCTCCAGCGATTACCACGGCGCGCGCCGATGCTGCGGCTGGAGAGGTGTTTGCGACTCCGGCTTCGACCATCACCGGTCTGGCGATCCCGGTTCTTCGTGTTGCCTCGGGTTCCCCAACCAACGTCGATCCAGGCGGCATCTCCACGTGGACAGTCACGTTGTCGAATACGGGGTCGGACCCCGCAAAGAATGTCGTGGTGGCTGCCGAGGCATTCGGCGAGGCGGTAACTGTTACCGGTGTGCCGTCCGAGATTCCTATTGGCGGCTCCGCTGACGTCACAGTCTCGGTTCCGGTTCCGGCGTCTCAGGAGGGGTCGTTCTCCATCGAGCTCGACGTCACGTGGCAGGACGCTGCGGGCAACCAGTACGGCTCGGTTGTTGCCGAGGAGCTTGTGAATGTGCTCGTCAACATCGTGCCGTCCGATTCGATCGTTTCGATCTCGTCGGTTGAAGGCCGGTTCTTCAACTCGACCGAAGATGGCTTCAGCGCCGAACCGACCGACGATGCGCTCTTCGCCCAATGGTTCCCAAACATTGCGTTCAACCCGCCGGCAGGCACGGTTGTTGGCGGAGCGAGCGTCGACCCCAACACTCCGGCCTTCACGAACGTGACTACCGACGGTGCAGGCAGCGAGATTTCGGTAACGCCCGCAGCGGGCAACGGCTTTGCGGCCGGTGAGGCAAGCCTTCCGAGGTTCGATGCAGTGTTCACTGGCCAGATCGTTGTCGACGACCCAGGTGAGCGGACGCTCAGCATCATTGCCGACGACTCGTTCGTCTTCGGTGTTGGTGATGGAGCGATCGCTGTTGACGGTGTGAACGTCAACGGCCCAGCTGATGGTCTGACCGCCTTCGAGGGCTACCCGGTGTTTGCTGCTTCGAATGAGGCCGCAGAGGCTCCCGCGACGTTCCCGGTGACGATCGACTCCCAACTGCGGGTGTGTACAACTTCGAGCTCGACTACTCGAGCTGTTGTGGCGATTCGCATTCGCTTGTCTTGGCGACGCCCGGAGCTCCCACAGCGAACAGTGGCGGCCGAGTACTCCTCACTGGCCACGACCCCGACTTCCACGCGGCACGAGGTGACAACGCACCGGGGGC
>CALHTB010000107.1 GCA_938038785.1 uncultured Acidimicrobiales bacterium | reverse complement strand
CTCGACATCATCCCTCAAGGCGCAAGCGACATTGCCGCAATGGCGCCCGCAATCATCACCATCTTGGCCCTGGTCCTCCTCGCCAGCCGCGTACGAGGACCCGCCGCCCTCACCCGACCATTCACCAGACACTGAATATTTGTTGGCACTTCCGGCCAACAACCCCACACCACCAACAGACAACCAAGACACCAGCTGGCACTTCCGGCCAACAACCCCACACCACCAACAGACAACCAAGACACCCAGCTCTCGAAAGCAATACCAACAAACTCCCTGGGAGGGAACCATGCAATCAAAGCGAATTATCAAAATGTTCGCCATGCTGTTTGCACTCACACTTACCGCAGCTGCATGCGGTGGTGGAGACGCAACCGGCACGGCAACAAGCGAATGTGGAAGCGACCTCGCCGTCGCGAAGGGCGACTCGGTCACCGACCTCACCGTCGCCCTCGTCGCTCCGAGCGCGCAGGATGACGTTGCGTTCACCCAGTCGATGGTCGACTCGTTGACCCGACTCGGCATCGAACCACAGATCACCGACGGCACCTTCGTAGTCGAAGAAGCCGCAGCCGCAATCCGTGGCTACGCCGAGGACGGCATCAACATCGTGATCGCCCACGGCACCCAGTACGGCGGCTCACTCGCCGAGATCGCCCCCGACTTCCCCGAGACGTCATTCATCTGGGGCACCTCGGCGGACACCCAAGGCATCCCGAACGTATTTGCCTACTTCCCCGAAGCTGACCAAGGCGGCTATGTGAATGGCGTCATTGCAGGCAACATCGCCGGTGATGGTGGCATCGGCGTGGTTGGCCCTGTCGAAGCAGGCGACGCCGTTGCCTACATCGAAGGCTTCACGAAGGGAGCCGAGTCGGTTGGCTCGTCTACGTCGGTTGTGTACACCGGCTCGTTCAGTGACGTTGCGCTCGCAACGACCACCGCCGAAGCCCATGCCGCAAACGGTGTAGCCGTTCTCACCGGTACGTCACAGTCCGCTGTTGGCGCAGTGAACGTTGCAACGGCCAACGACCTGCCATGGTTCGGCACGCAGTCAAACACCGAAGAGTGGTCGTCAGATCTCACCGTTGCATCGCAGGTGTACCGCTGGGACGTCGTGCTGTCCGACATGATCACCCAGATCGAAGGTGGCACGCTCGGCGGCGAAGCGATGGCCGTCACGCTCGAAAACGGCGGCCTGGTCATGGAGTTCAACGGGTGCTTCGACCTCGACTCTTCGATCAAGAGCGATGCCGAAGCGGCGATCGCCGACATCATCGCTGGAAACATCGCAACCAAGTAGTTCCCGGGCGTAACCCGGAGAGGATCAGATGACCGCTCCCCTGCTTTCCATGATTGGCATCACGAAGGCCTTCCCTGGCGTGCTCGCGAACGACAGCGTGTCGTTCGAGGTGCACGCCGGCGAAGTCCACACGTTGTTGGGCGAGAACGGCGCAGGCAAGAGCACGTTGATGAAGATCCTCTTCGGGTTGTACCAACCCGACGAAGGTGAAATTCGCTTGCGCGGCGAGGTGGCAACGATCACCTCGCCAACAAGCGCAATCGAACAACGGGTCGGCATGGTGCACCAGCACTTCATGCTCGTCCCTACCCTCACGGTGGCCGAGAACGTGGCCCTTGGCCTCGAATCGAATCGGGGCATTCGTACCGACCTCGACGCAGTCTCGAAACGCATCGTCGAGATCAGCGAGCAGTACGGCTTGGCGGTTGATCCCAGCATCGAAATTTGGAAGCTCTCGGTTGGTGAGCGCCAACGCGTCGAAATCATCAAAGCCCTATATCGCGACGCCGAGCTCCTCGTTCTCGACGAACCAACCGCCGTACTCACCCCCCAGGAAGTGGACGACCTGTTCGTCATTCTGCGCCAGATGACCGCCAACGGCACGGGCATCATCTTTATCTCACACAAGCTGCACGAGGTCCTCGAACTAAGCGACCGGATAACCGTGTTGAGAAACGGCAAAGTTACCGGCGACACCACCCCGGCCAACACCAACCGCCAGCAGCTTGCCGAAATGATGGTCGGCCGAGAAGTGAAGCTCGCCCCAGACAAGCCCCACGTCGAACTTGGGCTGGCTCGCCTACAGCTACGAAACGTCTCGGTTAAGGGCGACCGAGGAACCATCGCAGTCAATAACGTCAGCCTCGACGTCCATGCCGGCGAGATCGTTGGAATTGCTGGCGTATCCGGCAACGGCCAGCGCGAGCTCGCCGAGACAATCGCCGGGCTCCGGCCAGCCGAGAGCGGTTCGTCTGTCACGATCGACGACGTCGACCTCACCAAGGCCGGACCATCCAAGACCCGGTCAGCGGGGCTGGCCTATGTTCCCGAGGAACGAATGAAAGACGGCGCGGTCGGCGAGTTCGAAGTCAGCGAGAACCTGCTGCTCATCAATCACAACGACCCGAAGTTCCGGAGCGGGCCCCTGTTCGATTTCAACAAGATTCGAGAGCACTGCCAGCGCCTAGTCGACCAATTCTCTGTGAAGACCCCATCGCTTGAAACGCCTACGAGTTCTCTCTCAGGCGGCAACATCCAAAAATTGATCATGGCCCGCGAACTCGACAGCAAGCCGAGCGTCATCTTGGCGGCGCAGCCCACTCGCGGTGTCGACATCGGTGCTGCCGAGTACATCCATTCCCAGCTCATCGAGCAGCGCAGCGCAGGCGTTGCGATCGTGATGATCAGCGAGGATCTCGACGAAATTCTTGGCCTCGCTGATCGCATCGCTGTCATGTTCGAAGGTGAAATAGTCACCATTGTCGATCGTGGGGTTGCGACGCGCGAAGAGCTGGGTCTTGCGATGGCTGGCGGCTAAGTTCCGTCCATGTCTTTGGGCCATTGGGCGCTGCTGTTCGCCGCCGGACTGCTCGCTGGCATCAACAACTCCGTCTCGAGCGGCGGGAGTTTCTTCACCTACCCAGCGCTTCTGCTCACCGGACTCTCCCCGCTGTCGGCGGCGACCACGACACTGGCGGCGTTGACCCCCGGCAACCTTGCGGCCGTGCCCGAGTTCTGGCCCGAGGTGCAGGCTCAACGCCACCGATATCCACGCGAGATGTCGGTGGTTTTCGCCGGTGGCCTAGTTGGAATTGGCCTGTTGTTTGCCACAGGCGCTGACATCTTTGCCGACCTTGTGCCGTGGCTCATCCTGGCCGCGACGGGGTTCTTCGCAATCAGCCCATGGGTCCGACGCTGGGCCGAAAGATCTGCACCGTCATTGACCGACGGGTGGGCCGGCGTTGCCCTTGTTTTTGCTTTTTCGGTGTACCTGACCTACTTCGGGTCGGGCGTGGGCAACATCATGTTGGCCATGTTCACCATTCGTGGGTTCGGCGACTTCCTCAGCGCGAATGCGGCGAAGAACGTGGCGATGACCATCGGCACTGTCATGGCTGCGATTGCGTACACCCTCGCTGGTTACATTGCGTGGCTGCCCGCGATCCCCATCGTCATTGGAAGTGCGATCGGCGCTCACTTCGGATCGCGTATCGCCCGATCGATCCCGTTGGGTGCGCTTCGGATCTTCATTATTTGCTTCGGATTGTTCGTTGCAGCCTGGCAATTCGTTCGCTGACCGACGCCTGAGCAAACCCCAGAATCGCTAGGTCTCTATAGCCAAAACCAGCCCTTCCCCCAAAATGGGCACAAATTTTGTTAGACGACGCTGCATTGGAGTCAACGGTGGTGCCGATTCGCCGAGTGGTTCAGGCACGCCCTTCCCATTGCGTGCATTTCATCACTAGGCGGAAACGAGACGGAAACATGACAAGCACCATCCATACCTGCGCATTTGATGCGTATCTCATCGACCTGTGCGAGATCGGCGCAGCCAGAGGATCGGGCGACTTTGAACTAGTCGCCACGATCATCGAGGAGGAGCACGACGAGATAGAAGCGCTCGCGCCAATCATCTCCCGAGCTCTACTTATCAAGAGCCTCAGCGAACTCATCGAGGGAGGAGCACTGGCCGAACAACCAGCGGCGCACTACGTCCATGCGTTTACGTTGCTTTGCCGTCACCTCGGTGAACTGGTGAGCCCCGACAAGATGGCTGACGATCTTCTCGATCAGGCGACGAACAGCGACGCCCTCGACCTACCGACCTGCGAAGCGTCGCCAGATGTCAATCTCATTCCAGCGCTCAATGCATCGGGCCGTAGCATCATCACGATCTCTCGGGCCTTCGCGATGGCAGGCGCTCGCTAGTCGGAAGTCGCGCACGAGGGCAAGCCCCCGTGCGCGACCTAGATTGGCCTCGTGGTTGATCTGCTTATTCAGAACGCTGGCTTGCTCGCAACTGTCGACACCGATCGCCGTGAGCTACGAGGTGGCTGGATTGCAGTGACCGAGGGGCTTATCAGCAACATCGGTTCTTCGACCGACCCGAGCCCCAGCGCAGACACGGTCATCGATGCGACGGATCAACTGGTCACGCCCGGCCTGATCAACACGCATCACCACCTGTATCAAAACCTCACCCGGGCGTGGTCACCGATGACCGACAAGCCGTTGTTCGGTTGGCTCCAGGCGCTGTATCCGACCTGGACGGCGAACCTGGACGAGGAGGCGGTTCATACCGCGGCGTGGGTGGGCCTGGCCGAGCTTGCGCTGTCGGGCTGCACCACGTCGTCAGACCATCATTACCTCCATCCAAAGCGTGCCGGCGATCTACTCGCAGCCGAGATTCGCGCCGCTGAAGAACTGGGCATGCGTTTCCACCCCACGTACGGCTCGATGAGCCTCTCGGTGAAGGACGGCGGGCTTCCACCTGACGACGCGGTGCTGACCGAGGACGAAATTCTGGCGAACTCGAAGATGCACGTCGAGAAATGGCACGACCCGAGCCATGGGTCGATGGTGCAGATCGCGCTTGCTCCTTGCAGCCCTTTTAGTGTCACGCCAGATCTGATGCGGCGCACCGCCGAACTGGCCGAATCACTCGATGTTCGATTGCATACGCACCTTGCTGAGAACGCGGAGGACGATGAGTATGCGGTCGCGACGTTTGGCATGCGCCCGGTCGACTTGTACGAGGACGTCGGCTGGATGACCAGCCGAACGTGGGGTGCCCACGTGGTGCGCCCGAACCCAGATGAGGTTGCCCGTCTCGGAGCCGCTGGTGTTGGTGTTGCCCATTGCCCGAGCTCGAACATGATCTTGAGCTCTGGCATCTCGCCCGTCGTCGATCTTCGTCACGCCGGTTGCCCGGTCGGGCTGGGGTGTGATGGTTCATCGTCGGCCGACAGTGCGTCGCTTTGGCAGGAGGCGCGGCTGGCAATGTTGCAGGGCAAGCTCGTCTCGGGGGCCGACGCAAT
The DNA here is from genome assembly GCA_938038785.1 of uncultured Acidimicrobiales bacterium. Lineage (GTDB taxonomy): Bacteria > Actinomycetota > Acidimicrobiia > Acidimicrobiales > SHLQ01 > SHLQ01. The sequence goes on along the minus strand of CALHTB010000107.1, from coordinate 17,227 downwards.
GACCGCTCGGACTGCACTCGAAGTCGCCACCCGGGGTGGGGCCGGTTGCCTTGGGCGCGAAGGCGAAATTGGCGAGCTCTCGGTCGGCGCTGTTGCCGACATCGCTATCTGGAAGCTCGACGGCCCCGCTTACGCCGGTGTTCTGGACGACCTGATCGAAGGCTGGCTTCGAAGCGGGCCTAACCAGGCGTGGCACACCATCGTCAACGGCAAACCTGTGGTCACGAACGGTCAACTCGTTCACCAAGACCTCGAGAACAAGCTCGCCCTCCACAAGACCATCGCCCGACGGTTCCAGTAGCGGATCTCGACCGGAAGTGTCGAGAAGAAATCGCGCAGTGACCATGTAGGTAGCCGCGAATCTCGACCGGAAGTGTCGAGGAGAAATCGCGCAGTGACCATGTAGGTATCCGCGGATCTCGACCGGAAGTGTCGAGAAGTAACTACTCGACGGTCATGGTGGTGAGACGCCAGGTGGTAATGGCAAAACACACTGCAGCGATTCCGGCCACAACGATCAGAATGGTTGGCATCGATGCCGCAGTCTTTTCTAAGAGTTCGACGTTGGCGACGTGCTCCATGGCTGCGGTCGAATAATTGCGGATGGACAACTTGCCGGTCGTTTCGCTGAATCCGGCGATGATCCCTTCCCACACGAGGATGTAGAACAGTCCCCACGCCAATGCCCGTTGGGTGAACAGGCCGAGCATGGTGAATATTGACGTGTAGGCGACAAGCCCAACCGCTGCCCCGGTTAGCGCACCGGTGAGGTTGTCTGTTCCGGCAACGAGTGCGAGACCACCCATCGGGATCAGCACGAGCGGTATGAGAACAACAAAGCCAGCGAGCAAGGCCGCTGCGGCAATCTTCCATCTGCCGATTGGCCGCAGCCAGAAGTACACAAGCGTCTTGTCCTCAATGAGGGTGCCCAACGCAGCGGTCGAGATGACCAGCGCCACCAGGGGCACAAAGACCACGAATCCGAACTGGGCAACGAAGTTCACCAAGTCGTTGGGTTGTACGTCGCCCGATTGGCGAATGAGCACGCCAACAGCAATGCCGGTGGCGGCAACGAGCAGCATCGCAATGATGCGGCCGCGGGTAGCGATCGCGGGGATGATTCGTTTCGCCATTGCAATGATCGTGCTCATCGGCCCACCAAGTACTTAAAGACGCTTTCGAGGTCGTCGTCGAGAGGTTGCACGCCAAGTAGCGCGATGTTGGCCTGCTTGGCTACTCCAGCGATGGTTCGGCGGAACGTCGCTGCATCTTCGGTATCGACAACCAGCGTCTCTTCGTCGACCACTTCGAGTCCGGCGATTCCCGAGCCGGTGAGCAACACCGCACCGAGGGCACGGGCGTCGGAACTCCGCACACGAATTCGATGAGGACGGTCATCCATGAGCGCACGGATGGCGTGGAAGTCACCTTGTGCGGCCAGGCGACCTTGGGCGATAACCATCACTCGAGAGCCGAGGCGCTCGACCTCTTCGAGTACATGGCTCGACACAACGACGCAGACACCCTGGTCGCCGAGCGAGCGGATGAGTTCGGTCATGTTGAGACGTTGCCGCGGGTCGAGGCCGGTCAATGGTTCGTCGAGTAGCAGTAGCTCGGGACTGTGCACAAGTGCCTGGGCCAGTTTCACCCGCTGACGCATGCCCTTGGAATACGTGGCGATCGAACGGGTGTCGTTGGGGTCAAGTTCGACCAACTCGAGCATTGCCCGAGCTCGACCACCCGGATTGTCTAGCCCGTTCAGCTGGCCAGCGAGCGTGACGAAGTCGAGGGCTCGCTGTTCCTGGAACAGCGACTCTTGCTGCGGGACAATCCCGATGCGTCCACGGACCGCCGTGTCCTTTCGAGGATCGGCGCCAAACACTTTGACCTGACCTTGCGATGGCGATGCCAGCCCGGCGATCATCCGAAGTGTGGTCGACTTGCCTGCACCATTTGGGCCGAGGAGGGCCGTGACGCCCGGACCCAATGAGAAGCTGACATCGGAGACTGCAACAACGTCGCCAAACCATTTCGAGACGTTATGGACGGCAAGTACTTCGCCGTCAGCTCGGGGTGGCAAGGCACCGACGACAGGCTGGGCCGTGGGTGCCGGTGGCGCCGGTGTGGGTGTAGGCGCCGGTATGGGCGGTGGTGCGTGTGATGGCGCGGGTGCGTTGGCCGCAGAGGAGGGTGGCGAACCAGGTACCGGCGGCGGAGGTAGGTCACTCACTTGGTCACCTCCATGCGGCGATAGCCAAACAGAATGATCCCGGCGAAGAGCACGCAGGCCCCGGCCCATGCACCAAAGCTGGCAATCGTCGATACACCGGTGATTCCAGGGAACTCATCGGAGCTTCCCCAGACTCGCACGATCAGTTCCAGCGGAACCTGGAACACGCTAAAAAGCTCGACCCACGCTGGGGAATCAGTGTTCTCGATGATCGCTTCGGTAAAGCCTGTCGTGGCGATGGTGGTCATGACGATGCCAGCGGAAGCGAAGAGGTGCCGATTCGTGAGCGTTGATGCCGCCATGCCAAACAGTGCGAAGAAGATGGACAGAATGAGCCCGCTCACGACGATCTTGAACAGCGTCTTGAGAATCTCGACAAACCCGTCTGGGCCAATTCCTAGCAAGCTGTACCCGGCCATTTGAAAAACCGAGGGCATCGTGGTGACCAACGACAGAACAGCCATCACGCCCACGAACTTCGCCCCCAGGTAACTCCATCGAGACAACGGAGATGCCATGTATAGACCGAACAAGCCAGTCTTTCGGTCAGAGCCCATCACCTCAGGAACGACAAACGCGGTGAGCAACAGCATCATCACGGTGATGAGCTCGAAGTAGCCGGCGTATTCGGCAACGACTTGGCCCGCGATCTCCGAGGGCAGCAGCGCGGTGATGCCCAAGAACACAAGCGCCGGCACGTAGGCGATCAGAATCGTCGCGAGGGGCACGATCTTGTAGCGGAACTTGCGACGCAGGCCCAGGGCTCGCTGAACGGTCGCCACGAACACGGCCCGCATCGACGACTGGACCCCCGTGCGTGGGCCGTCGTATGCCCGGTAGCCACGGTCGAAGATCTCTGCTGATTCTGCGGTGCTCATGAGCCGTACACCTCGTCGAGGAAGAGGTCCTCAAGCGACTGGCGAGACGCGTCGAGCCGGCGCAGTGGCGCTCCGTGCTCGACCACAGCATCTCGAATTGCGTTTGCGAGTTGTTCAAGTGGCTCGTCGGTGCCGATTCGGATCGTGTTTCTATCGACCTCAGCCACATAGCCGGCGCGTTGCAAGGTGTTGGCAACGTCGGTGACGCCATCATCGAGGACGACCGTCATACCACCTTGCCCTTGGTAAAGCTGGTCGATCGGGCCCGCGGCCCGTACCTTTCCGTTCGCCAGAATGACCACATTGTCCGCAATGCGTTCGACCTCTTCGAGAAGGTGCGATGACAGCACGACGTGAATGTCGAACTCGGTGCCGATCCGGCGAATGAGCGCGAGCATGTCGTCACGTTGGACGGGGTCGAGGCCGTCGGTGGGCTCGTCGAGCAACGCGAGCTTGGGGCCGTGGGCAATTGCCTGAGCGAGCTTTACCCGCTGACGCTGGCCGGTAGACATCGTGCCGATCGGGCGGGCGCGCTCCTCGCCAAGCCCAACGAGCCAGAGGGCATCGCTAGAACGGGTGGTGGCTTCACGCCGTGGGAGGCCATGCACCATAGCGATGTGCCGTACAAGGTCTTGGGCAAGCACGTCGTCGGGGAGGTTGTGGTGCTCAGGGGCGTAACCAATGTGCATGCGTAGTTCCGGGCCAGCATCAGCGGGGTCTTGACCGAGCACACGTAACTGGCCGCTGTCGGGCTCGTGGAGGGCGAGCAACATACCGAGCAGAGTTGTCTTGCCCGAACCGTTCGAACCGAGCAGGCCGGTGATTCCCGGTGGGACCTCTGCTGTCACGTCGGAGAAGACCTGATTGGTTCCCCACGATTTCGACACCGCAACCGCCGAGATCACCGAGGAGGGGGAGGGAGGGGACGGCGCCTCGGCGGTTGTGGTGTTCACAAGATCCACTCTGCCTGACCCTCCCTAAGAAACCCATAAGTGGTTTCCCTGATTCGACCCTGAGTCACCCCAAGAGTTCTCGGGCCGACTGCTCCACAGCTGTTCGGCGCGCCGCCGCTGTTTCTTGATTCTCAGCGACCGACTCAATGTACGCCTTGATCTTCGGTTCGGTGCCGCTTGGCCGGATGATAAGACGTGCGCCCTCGCCGCGATAGATCAACACGTCGGAGGGCGGCAGTTGGTTCGTTTCGTCGAGCAGGTCCTCGACCTCGCTCACGGCCACTCCCCCAATGACCGTCGGTGGGCTGGCCCGAAGGTCGGCCATGCGCCGCGTCATCCGAGCCATCGAGTCGTCGCCTTCGAAGCGGACCGACACCTGCGAGGTGAGGTGGTGTCCATGCTCGTTGGCAAGGCTCTCAAGGATGTCATCGACACTCTGGCCGACGGAGGCGACCTGCGATACGAGCTCGGCGAACAGCAGACCTGCGGAGATCCCGTCCTTATCTCGAATGGCGGGGAGCACCGAATAGCCGAGCGCCTCTTCGTAGGCGAAGACCAATGGCAGATCCTCGCTGTCGGTCTGCACCAGCCACTTGAATCCGGTGAGCGTGTGGTGGCAGGTCACATCCGAGGCGGCTGCGACCTTGCTGAGCATCGATGACGACACGATGGTGGTCGCCACCGCACGAGGTCCGTCAGTTCGACTGATGAGGAACCAGCCGAGCAGTACGCCGATCTCGTCTCCGGTCAGGCGCTCCCAGCCCGTCCCACGCTTGACCGCAACCGCCAGCCGATCAGCATCGGGGTCGTTGGCCATAATGATGTCGGCGTCAACAGCACCGGCGAGGGCCTTTGCATAGAACAGCGTTCCTGGCTCTTCGGGGTTCGGAAACGCAGCGGTTGGGAAGTCGGGATCGGGCTGGTGTTGTTCGGACACGCTGTGCACCTCGTGGCCAGCGTCGGTCAGAGCGCGCACAAACAGGTCACCACCAACACCGTGCATAGCCGTATACGCAATCGAAATTCCAGATCTGTGGAGTCTGGTGGTCGATATTCGATCATCAGACTCCACAGATTCGGAGATGGTGGTGAGGTAGGCGTCGATGAGGTCTTCCTCGAGGATCTCGACCGATGCTGGTAGCTGGGTTGACACCTCGCTGGGCCAGGGCAGCGCTGCCATTTCGACCTCGATGATCGCTGCGGCGTCGGGGAGGATCTGGCTGCCGTCGCCGGCGTACACCTTGTAGCCGTTGTCGGTTGCGGGGTTATGGCTGGCAGTCACCATCACTCCCCCAGCGGCATCGGTAGCACCCACTGCATAGGCAACAACCGGTGTTGGCACAGGTTGAGCAAATAGCCGCGGGGTGTGGCCAGCCTCTGCAAGCACACGGGCGGTCACGTTGGCGAAGTCCTCGCTTCCGTAGCGGGCGTCGCGTCCGATTATCACGGTCGATGCGGGAGGCAGCCATTTGGCGATTGCCTTTGCCGCGAGCTCGACGACTTGGACGTTCATGCGCATCGGGCCCTCGCCCAGCGCTGCTCGCAACCCGGCGGTGCCGAACCGCAATCGCGCTGCTTCCATTTCGTTGCCCACTACTTCGAGCCGTATCGATGCCGTGCGCGCAACACAGCCGTTTCGGTTCGCGTCAATTGACTCTCCGCTCGTTCACTACAAACAGGACTACGAGCGATGATAGGTGTTGATCGGTCGTCGAGGTGACAGTACGGCCGTGAGTTAGCTAGACGAGCCAGGCGCTACTCACAGGTCGAAATAGGGACTCGCTTGAAGCGCGAATAGTTCGGCGTAACGCCCGCCTGCAGCCATCAGATCGTCGTGTGTACCAAGCTCCTCGAGGTGGCCGCCATGCATCACGGCAATGAGGTCCGCCGATCGCACGGTTGAGAAGCGATGACTGATTACGACGGTGAATCGTCCAGCCGAATGGGCGGCCACAGCCTCGAACAACGCCCGTTCTGAACGAACATCTAGCGCCGCACTTGGTTCGTCGAGCACAAATACCGGTGCACTTCCGTAGAAGGCCCGTGCTATGGCCACTCGCTGCCATTGCCCACCCGAGAACTCGGTGCCACCTGCATACTCGCGGGCCAAGATGGTTGAATAGCCGTCAGGCAGGCTCTCGATTGCATCCCGGATTCCAGCCGACTCGGCAGCCGCAACCATCCGGGCATCGTCGGGCGGGACCTCCGGGTCTCCGATCGTGATGTTCTCCGCTATCGAGAGGTCGTAGCGGTTGAAGTCCTGGAAGACAGCCGCCACGTGCAGCGCAGTCGTATCGTCGAGAGGTTCCCCGTCGGCCACTATTGCGCCCTGGTCTGGCTGATATACGCCGGCCAGGAGCTTTGCGAGGGTTGTCTTGCCCGAGCCATTCTCACCGACGATCGCAAGGGTTTGTCCGATCTCGATTTCCAGACTGACGTCGGCCACAGCCGGAGAGCCAGCCGATCCCTCATAGGTGAATGTGATGTCGTCGAGAGCAACGGTTTGTTGTGGGTGGACACGGACGCGACGTTGTCTCCGGTTGTCCTCGTGCTCAAGAAAGTACGTGATGTCGCTCGCAAAGACTGCCGATTCGGCGAGGTCGTTTACCGCTGACGCAACCCCGGTGGTTCTCGTTCGCACCTGCTGCAACGCAATAACAGCCACTGCCGCGTTAGAGAGCGAAAGGTCTCCGCTAAACACCAACCCCAGGAGAACCGCTACTGCGCCCGAAGCAATGGCAGCACTTGCAATCGCGCTCGCCGCCGACACTGCAAGCCGCTTCTTGATGAGACCTTCGGTGAAGTTCTCGCGGTTTCTGCTGAGCTCGCTGACTCGTTGTTCGAGTACCGGTCGCGCTCGTGTGACCTCCAGTTCGGCGCCAGCTCGACGGTCGAGCAGTACCCGCTCAAGCCAACCGCGTCGCCGATCGTCCCCCGTCAGATCGAAGGCGTGGCGGTACAAGGCACGAGTGTTGATTCGCGAGGCAATCACTAGGGGGACCCCAGCGAGTCCAGCGACGAGCAACACGACAGGTGCGAGCGCCAACAACACAGCACCTATGGCGAGCAGCTGAATACAGGAACTGAAGAGGTTGATAGCCCCCCAAAGCATCTGGAAGAGGCGCTGATCGCTGCTGGTTCGGGCCCGCTGCAGCTGATCGTGAAACAGAGGTGATTCGATTTTGGCGAATCGTTGCGAGCCGACGAAGGCGAGCAATCGCTCGGTCGTACGCAACGACACGCGCTCGACGAGCAATGTCCGAAGTTCGCGTGTAGCAGCTGTAACGAGAGCGGTGGCGGTAAGTGCCACGCCGAAGAGAACGAGGAGTCGAACAGTTGGGGTCGTCCACGCTTGCTCGTTCGCTTCGATCTTGCTGACGATTTGAGCTAACAACGCCAGCTGAGCCGCAATGGCCACCGCACCGAGTACTTGGAGCGCGACGACGGAGATTGTGGCGGTCCGCGATGCGCTCCATGCTGAGCGCCAAGCGAAGGCAAGGGTGTTCCAATGCCGATTGGGGGCGGACTCCATCACCTTGTTCTATCGGTGATCAAGAGCGCACATCCAGAAAAACACAAAGGCCGGGCACGTCTGCACGTGCCCGGCCTCTGCCTCTAGATCTACGAGTCGTTGTTCCCGTCGTTGCCGCCACCCTCTTGGATGTCGTTGCCGTTGGCAGTCATCTTCGACGCTGCGGTAAGCGAGCGAAGGTCGCCGAGATCGGATACAACCGGGGAGTCATAGGAGAGTTTCTCGTTTGACATAATCCCACCTTTCGTCAGTGCTCCGCTGATTGCGGCAGCAGCTTCCCATTTTCTCACAATGGGTGGACGAGTGCAACTGTTCGGATTGAAGAATCACACGCTACGCGCGATAGGGGGCCCGTTCGGCCCCCTATCTGTGCGAAACTAGAGTTCGTTAACGGAGACTTAGGAGTCGCCGCCACCCGGCATACCGCCGCCTGCAGTCATCTTTGAGTTTGCAGTAAGCGCACGAAGGTCTCCCAAGTCGGTGACCGTCGGGCTCACGTACACCAGTTGTGCTTTTTCTTCACGTATGTTCCACCTCATAGTGAACAGACCGAGATCAACCCCGGCATGTGACCGCAACCTGCGGCCACCTGTGCAGAATAGGCGACTGAGAGTGGCCAAGGCCCTCACCGTGCCCAATATTGGGTGATTGTGCCCTAGAGCCAGCGCTGGGCCCAAGCCTCCACCGTGGCGAGAATGCTCACCAGCGCGGCTGCCGCGTTCGAACCGCCTTCGAGACGTGCGAGGGCCTCGGCCAACCACTCACCGTCGACCCATCCGGCCTGCACTATCGCGGCCTCGAAAGCGTCGGTGAAAATTCCTTCGCTCGAGAGCCTGTCGACGTACTGAGATGTAAAGTCCGCCTTGTCGTTGCGGTTGAGGACCTGGTCAGGAAGGTACGTTCCGAACACCCGTCGATGTGCGGCCCTCGGATCGTTGGGGGCAGTACGCACGGACTCGGGCATTCGCAGACATAGGTCGACAAGATCCGGGTCGAGAAACGGGTGCCGCAAATCAATACCCTGTCGCGCCGCGCATCGTTCGGCAGCCTCGAGGTACTGATTGGGAATTTCGCCGAACGCCCAACCTGATAGCTCATCGACCGTCATCGACTCACTGGAATAGCGAGGTCTCGTCAACCGCTCCCCAAGCTCGACGCGCTCGACAAAGTCTGGTCGAAGCCACACGCGACTACGAAGAGTTCGATTGGGCGACCGAAGTTTCGGTAGGTGCCACCCCGCTATCCGACGCGGCCCTCGAGTGAGCATGAGCTTGCGAGCAGTTCGTTCGTCTACCCCAAGGTGATGCTGCGCAGCTGTGACCGCCTCATTCACCTCACCTTGTGACAACAGTTGCCAGGGAAGCTCGTACGAATGTCCCAGACGTTCGTCACCACCCTGACCCGTAAGCGACACCCGAATACCCCGCGCAGACAAGGCCGCCAGCTCATGGCGCCAAGGACCAAGGTGAGGAAGACACGGGCGATCAGCGGTGACCTTCGCATCGTCGAGCATCCACGGCTCGATCTCGACGTCCCACGGAGTTATGAGAGCATCGACGTCGTACTTGTCGAGGGCCGCCCGCCAATACACGGTCTCTTCAGTTGGAGTGCCGGTGTAGTCGCGAACCGCAGCGAGCAGTTCGTCAGAGGTTCTGAGGCTTGCCGCGACTCCTAGAACGGTCGTGGAGTCGAACCCTCCACTCAATTCGATCGCTGTGACGTCGTTGACAAGACATCGCTCTACCGCTCCCACAAAAGTGTCGAGGAGCTCGGCGTCCCAATCGAGAACTTCCTGCTCCTGGCCATCACGTAATGATTCAACCTCTGCCGATTCGACCAGGTAACGGTTCCCCGAATGCACGACCATTGTCCGAGGCTCGACTCGATCGGCGCCACTCCACATGGTCTCTGAACGGTTCTGAGGGGCACCCGAAAGATATTCAGCGACCATGCCCTCGTTGACCGTTGGGCGAGGCACGCCGCGTACATCGACGAGCGCAGATGCTTCCGAGGCAAACAACGCTCGCCCCGCGTGTTGTCGCCAGAGCAACGGCTTTAACCCGGAGCGATCTCGGCTCGCTGTTACGAGTTCACCGTTTGCTGACAAGGCGACGAGCGCGAAGTCTCCACGTAGCTTGGAGACGCCTTTGGGCCCCCAATGCGAGACGGTGGCCGCAGCGACAACTGCCGGGTCGCTGAGTTGGGTGGCATCGGGAACGTTGTGACGGAGAGCCGATCGAACATCGTCCGGAACAGAGACGTTCCCATGGAGACAGACGGCCACATCACCCACTCGTGCGGTGGTCGATTCCCCGACGGCGGCAACGACACCCCCACCGACCTCAATAACGCTCGAGACAACCCCGCGGTGAGCAAGTCGAGCACCCATTGCTCTAACGAGCGCACCAGCATCTTGGTTTTCGGGGGAGCCCGTACCGGCAATCGCAACTAGGCCCTCCATTTCTGAGCTCCTCGTTCAACCGTGCGATCGGCCTCAACAGCACCCATTCCGGTACAGTTTCGCTCGTGACCGCTGACAGCTTCTCGTTCGAATACGCGAGCGAATCGTTCCTCAGCACTTCGGTTCTGCCCGGCGTTCGACCGGCGCCTGCAACCGAGTCTGCGATCCGTGTCGATGTGGTTGACGCCGTTTCCCCGGAGTTCATCGAGGCACTCTCGGGGGACCTGGGAAGACACGATGGACTGCTGGTTGGCCGTAGTATCGACGAAGCGACATTCGTGTTCGACCGCAACGAGCGAGTTCTCGAACTCGAATATGCCAACGGGTTGACCGAGTCGCGACAGGCACAAGTCTTGCTCGACTGGGTCGTGCCATACGTGTTGACCGAGCTTGGCCAACTTGTCCTTCATGCGACCGCGGTGAACATCGACGGAGCCGCCTGGGGGTTTTGTGGCATGTCCGGGCGCGGCAAATCGACTCTCGCAGTTTCGCTTGCCCAGTCGGGGTATCCCCTGGTAGCCGATGACACCTTTGTGCTCGATGCTCATAGAACATCGGTCCTGCCCAGCCACCCGTCGGCCCGCCTCAACAATGATTCGATGCGCGCAGTGGTCGACCAAGACGCAGTTGCAGCTAGCGAGAAGGCGCTTTTGGGTGACCTCGAGCTTCCGTTCTGGGAGACCGCTCTTCCTTTTGGTGGAGTGTTTCTGCTCGAACCCGCAGGGGAAATCTCGATCGATAGCGCTACGGCGGCAAACGTGCCCGACCTGTTGGAACAGACGTACGTGCTTCCAGGCAAAGGAATTGCAAACGCCCTTGACGAAGTCGTTGCTCTGATCGAGGCGGACTCCGTACATACGTTGACGTACCCGCGGGACTATGACGTTCTGCCGCACGTCATCGAAACTGTCGAACGATTCGCTCATTTGAGAAGTGACGGTTCGTCGTAGTTCAGATGGTCCCCAAACCACGGCCTGGCGAGCACGCTGTAGAGATAGATGCGGTCGACATCCCCGGCGTTCGCTCCGCCCCGGTGAGGGATGCGGTAGTCGAAGACCAAGGCACTACCAGGATGCAGCGTCGCGCTAACCGGCTCGGTGTTCTCGTCCGGGTCGGTTAGCCACTCGCCGGGAAAGAATTCGGTTGGACCGTACTCGGGGCCGAAGCCGGTCAACGGAACGAAGACGGTCGCCGCGTAGGCCGGCAGTGGTAGGGGCTGTTCGGGAAAGAGCCCACTGCCGCCATCGCGGTGGGTGTGTTGCACGCGCGCTCCGGGTTGCGAAACAACAATGCCCGAGAACAGGTGGCGATAGCCAGGTTTCAAGAGAGCCAACATCAGGTCAGCAATGGCTGAAAAGTCCGAAAGCTCAGACCACCAGCCGGGATCTTGCTCGCCGTCGAGCCGAATGTCGAGCCGGCCAGGACTACGGCGCATGACCTCGCGGCGTCGCACCTTGTCAGCGCGAGGATCAATGCCCTCTGCTCGCATCAACTCGCTGAAGACTTCGTACTTGCCCTCAGCTTCGGAGCGCCAGCGATCAACCGTCTCAACCGGTACGAGACTATGAAGCTCGGCCACACCAGATCGCACGAGGGCGGAACGCACCTTCGCAACATCGAGCGGTTCTCGACAATCGAAATGCGGTAGCAGCGCCATCGTGTGGATGGTTAGCTTTCGCTAACAGTGACAAGCTTGATCAGGCCACGATCCCCTAGGTCTGAAACAAGAGCCACTAGGTCCGTCTCGATGAGGGATGCATCAGCGTCATAGATTTCCGTGAGCGTGGTCACGGTGGCAGCCAGATTGGCCGAATCGGCCGCCGTCTGAACCATTCTGAGCGCAGTCTCATCAAGACCGACGTAGCGCTCAGTGTCGAGATCAAGCATTACCCCCGTACCTTCGACGGGACGGAGTAGAACGTGGTCAGCAATTTCAATGCGTGTCTGTTCAAGGTTGATCATTCGTCGTCTTTCGTCGGACCCAAGGTAGGTAGCTGACGCATCCATGACAAGGGGCCAGATGGCCTGTGCCGCCTTATCGTAAGGGAATCTCACCGTCGAAAGCAGCCCACCGCTCGGCCACGTCAGGGTCGTCGTTGACCGGGACACCGTCGAGTTCAACCCAAGCGTGAGCGCTACCCGGATCCTTCGGGTCGACACCGAGCCGGAGTGCCGGGTCGAGTCCGGAAGATCGCAGTAGAGCTTCAAGTACGAGTGACTCAGCGACGCAGTCGACGCCCATCGCAACAAGCGGCCTTGAATGGCTAGCCCGCACGATACGTTGCGCCAGCAGCGAGACATCAACTTCGCGAGGTCGTCCCGGAAGACGGCTCAGCAAACGCCGTGTGCCGTTGAATCGCATCGTTCGGAGAAGAAGCTGGGTGGCTGCGAGCGCCAAAAGAAGCGGCGGGAGGCTGCTCATGGGGTCTGGATGTGCCGGCCGAGTTCAAGCGCTTCGACGACGTACCGAGCTGCGGTCTCGCGCGAAGGGAACTCAACGGCGTGCTCTTCCCACACCCGAGCTTCGATCGCTGTGACGTGCTCGCCTGCCTTGATCATTGCCGCGATGGTCTCCAACGCAGATCCTGCATGAGGGTTCGTGCTGGCACGGGTGAGGTCGCGGTTGCGCAGCAACGAACCAAAGAAGGTCGACTGTCGTTGGCCTTGGTGGCCGTTGTGGGAGATGCACCAATCGATCTGACGCATCGCTGGTCGGAGCGAAAGGCGAACCCCGATTGTGTCGCCGTCTTCGCAGTGCAGCGGTTCTGTTGACGGCAACGTAGCAACTGCTCGATCAATAGCGCCAGCACCCACGTTGGTGATTTGCACACCTTCGGCAAGCAGTGCACTCCATGCGATTTCCACGCCATCGAGCACACCCGCACGCATGGAAAATTCCGCTTCAGCAGTGATTGAGTCAAGTGCATCAGTCGGGATCGAGCTGAACATCTCACTTCGCGTCGCAAGTGGTTGCGTGTCAGATTCGCTGTGTATAGCGGCTGTGTTGATCGTTGCATCGGCGAGTGCGGTGAAGTCCAGCCCTGCTGGGTTCGAGCGGAGTGTTTCGAGTCGCCGCCGAATGAACGGCGCTTCGACCGGGCACGCCATGACCGAATACGACCCGGGGAGCATAACTCCCCTCGGACGAAGGTGGCGCTCTCGAGCATCGGCAAGAAGCCGTGGCATGTCCGCCTCGATGACTGCACCAAAAAGCTGGTCGCAGACCACGACATCTACCTGTTCTGGAAGATCGACGGTAAGCGAAGACCCACCAATCACTCGAATCGTGTCGGCGTATCCGGAAGATTCGATGATTTGCGCCGCGATCGAGGCGATTGGGCCTTCCTCGACGGCGTATACCTGCCGCGCTCCCGCCTGTGCTGCGAGAAGTCCAAGAATCCCCGTTCCTGCGCCAAGGTCAAGCACAACTGAGTCGGCAGTTACGACTTGCTGCAATGCACGACTGTACGCGTCGGTGCGCACAGCATCGGCAACGTAGCGCGTGTGCTCAACAAGTTTGTGGTGACTCATTGCGACTCCATCGGCGTATCGACTCACGATTCAATCGGCGCCTTCGTAGGCCCAGGCTTAGATGCCGACCTCAGCCGCCGATCGGAGGACGTGGGAGTAGTCAAGACTCTAGTTCCAAGCTCTCGCTATTCTGAGACGGTGCGCCCCCAGCCTCATCCGATCGGTCAGTAGCGTGGATGTCCCGGACGAGAACAACCACACCGTGCTGCCCGCAATCCGGCAGCTCGTGGCTGGCGGGCCGCTGCCGGCGGCGTTTACGTCGGCAGATGTCAGCCAGGCACTCGAGTACGAAGTTGGAGAACTCCTACTGTCCGTAGCCGAGCGGGAGGCCATTTCGATTCCCCCGAACGACCTCCTGACGCTCACTGCGCTCGCGATGCGGACAAGTCGCCGGGCAGACGTTGCCGAACGTGCGCTGGCGGAGGTCGCTGACGTGGCGGATCAGACGAACTGTGCGTTCGCCGTCTTCAAGGGCCCAGCGACTGCCTCGCTGCTCTATGACCACCCATCCGAGCGCCCTTTCAACGATGTCGATATTTTGGTCGGCTATAGCGGAACCGAAGGGCTGGAGGACTTTCTTATTGCGCTTGGCCGTGATCAACGGTCTGCTTCGGCCCTTGTAGAACTTTCGCAGATGGGCCAACCCATCCATGAGGTCTCTATTCGAGTTGCGGGGGTAGATGTAGACGTCCACTTCAACGCGTTCGGTTTGATTACCCCCGTGAGACAACCCCGAACCGTCGAGGCTGAGTTCGCAAACACCTTTAGCATTGGCGACCGCACATACGCAACTGCCTCACCCGAGATGTCGCTTCTCATTTCTTCGGTGAACTTGGTGAGGAAGGGAGGCGGAGCACTGTGGCTCATCGCCGATCTCGCTCGGCTCATTCACGGCCGAGCGGGCATTCTCGACTGGGACCAGTTCGTCTCGCTCGCCAAGGCGGAGGGGCTTTGGCCGCTTGCCGCGCAGGCACTGAGGCTCGTGAACAACGAACTAGGCGTGAAGGTCCCGCTCATCGCAAGAGCGACGGGCGGCAAATGGTGGGCGCCAGAAATTGGCGAAGGCGCCGCGACAAAGGGAGTTCTTCGACGCTCCACGTTCTCGATCCTTCACCAAGACCCGATTGAACCGTGGACGGCCGCTCAGTCTCTTCGACGGTGGTATCTGCCTTCGAGCATCCATCGTACGGCGCGATCGCCGGTGGGGTCGGCGTCAATCTCGCATCAGCTGCAGGGCGCCGTTGAGAGCATCGGCGACTACTCCCGGACGCTTCGCAACTGACGCCGACCGGGCTATCTCCTCATCACGATTTCGAGTTATCGGCCGCGACAGCCGTACGCAAGCCCAGCTCGAGCATCTCGTTCACCGTGAGCTGTCGCTCGTCCGACGACAAGTGCTCACCGGTGACCAGATGGTCGGTCATGGTGAACATCGCCAAGGCCTCGGCACCCTCGACTGCGCACACCGAGTAGAGCGCGGCGGTTTCCATCTCGACGGCCAGCACTCCGTTGGCCGTATGCACGTCTTGGGCGTTCGAGTTCTGCTCGTAGAAGATGTCGCTGGTGAACACAGTGCCAAGTTCAAGACCAACACCATTGTCTTCGCTGACCTGCTTCACCACGTCGATCATTCGTGGCGACGCAACGATGGGGCTCGGTGCGCCGATGAGCTCGGGCATGTTCGAGTTCGTCACCGCGTCGGTTGCCGCCACGATTTGTCGGAGCTGCAACTCCGGCTTGTACACACCCGCGGTTCCGACGCGGATGATCGTCGAAACGCCATACTCCCGAACGAGCTCAGTGATGTAGATGGCCGCCGACGGCATGCCCATTCCCGAGGCCATGACCGACAGGCGATGGCCCTTAAATAGCCCAGTGAAACCGAGCATGCCTCGCACATCGGTGACCTGCTCCCAGTCGGTGAGGAACGTGGTTGCAATGTGTTCGGCACGCTTGGGGTCGCCCGGCATCAGAACGGTCGGCGCAAACGCACCGTCTGCAGCATTGATATGAGGAGTCGGCATGCCTGCAGTCTGCCACCTGGAACGCCGTGTGTGATTAGCTCACCGGGGTCAGGATCACGACCGGGGTATTCGAACGTCGATGGGAGTGTTGGTCGATGAACTTGTCGAGGTCACGCCACTTGTTCCAGAGACGGTCGTGCTCTTCGCCTGGCTCGGCCTCTCGCCCGACGATCGTGATGGTGCCCTCGGGCGTCACGAGTTCGGCCTCTGGGTTAGCTTGCATGTTGAACCACCACGCCGGGTCAGCCTCGGCCCACCCGTTCATTGCAATCGTGACGAAGTCTTCGCCGTCCTTGCAGTACGCGATCATGACCTCACGCTCCTCACCGCTCTTACGGCCGATCGTCGTGAGCTGAGCGAGACCTTCCTGATGGGCTGTTGCTTCTCGAAGGCCGAATCGGCCACCGCTGTAGCGAAACAGCCCTCGGTGGATCTTCCAGGCGAGACGGATGACGGGCCGTGGTGGGAGCATTGCCATGCCCTCACCGTACGCATCGGACCAACGGCTGTCATCGGCCACGAGTGTGGTTGCACCTCAGCCAAAAGTATGAGCTCTCAGTGAGGAGCGTCTCAGCCGGTATTGCGAAGGCCGGCGGCGACGCCGTTGATGCTGAGCAACAGTGCTCGACGGATACGGCGTGCGGCGATGCCTTCGTCGGTGTCGGCGTCGATGTCGTCGGTGCCGTTGCGCATCGCTTTCAGCAGGTTGACCTGCAACGCGTTGAGCGGGTCGAGGTAGTTGTCGCGAATCTCGAGAGTCCGTCGAAGAACGGGCAGGTCGTCGAGGAGGCCACTTCCCGTCACTGTTCGAATCGCCTCGATCGTCCGCTCGTGTTCGGCACAGATGATGTCGTAGACGTGGTGGTGTTCGGGGTCGACTAACGCGTCAACATAGGTTCGGGCGATGCCGAGGTCGGTCTTCGACAGAGTCATTTCGACGTTCGAGAGGAAGGTTCGGAAGAATCGCCACTCGCCAAACATGTCGACCATGTCTTGGGCGTGACCGGCTTCGGCTGCTGCGAGCAATCCGCTACCGACACCAAACCAGCCAGGCACGATCTGTCGCGATTGGGTCCATCCGAATACCCACGGGATGGCCCGCAGATCGTCGATGCCGCTCGTGGCACCCTTGCGTCGCGCTGGACGTGACCCGATGTTGAGCGACCCCAGCTCTTCGACGGGCGTCGACGTCGTGAAGTACGGGACGAGGCTCGGGTCTTCGATGAGCCCTCGGTATGCGGCATAGGCATTGTCGGAGACGATTTCCATGACGGCCGACCAGCGGTCTCGTGCGTCGTCGCCAATGCGGCTCTCGGTGTGCATCAGGGTTGCCTCGAGCATGGCGGAGTACGCCAGGTCCAGGTTCCGGCGCGCCAACCGTGGACGGCTGTACTTGTCAGCGATGACCTCGCCCTGTTCGGTGGTCTTCATCAAGCCGGTGATCACACCCGATGGCTGGGCCAAGATCGCGTCGTGTGTTGGGCCGCCGCCACGACCAACGGTGCCACCGCGGCCATGGAAGACCGGAACTTCGACACCAT
This sequence comes from uncultured Acidimicrobiales bacterium, assembly GCA_938038785.1. Classification (GTDB taxonomy): domain Bacteria; phylum Actinomycetota; class Acidimicrobiia; order Acidimicrobiales; family SHLQ01; genus SHLQ01. The sequence continues at coordinate 77 of CALHTB010000107.1, read as the reverse complement.
GGCGGGCGGCGATTTCGCGTACCGAGCGAAGCGCCTTGTGAATCTCCCACTGCGAGGTCGAGATTCCGCCGTCCTTG
>CALHTB010000106.1 GCA_938038785.1 uncultured Acidimicrobiales bacterium | reverse complement strand
GGGCCACCTGGCCCGAGTCCCGACTCACTTCCGCTACTTGGAGATGTCGAGGAACGTTCCGTCCTCGAACGTCACTCGAACCGTGTAGCCGTTCTTGGCAACCTTGCGACCAAAGTCCAACCGCAAGATACCCTCGCCCGTCATCAACGTGCCGCCGACCCAACCAGCATCGGCAGCATCGAGAACCGCCGAAGTCGGCGCCTCGTTACCTGTCCACGTTGTGGCGTCATCGAGTCGGATCTTCCTCAAGTCTCCGTTTGAGTCTGGCCAAAGAACCGAAATGGACTCGATTGACTTGTCGACGCTCGTTAGGTTCGTGAGCCGCACCGTCAGACGCTTGCCCGCGGTTTGCAGTCGGTCCAACGTGATGCCTGGCGAAACCGTCACCGTTGCCGTGTCAGAAACCGTGTCGGTTCCGAACGAATCGACGCCGGTGGCCTCAGCGGTGTTGTCGACATCGAATGGGTTGGTGACATTGCCACAATCCTTGATGAAGCCGTTGTTGTTGTAACGGGCGATCGAGAAGAAGGCGATCTGGTAATCAGGGCTGTTGACGCCCTCGACCGGACCTCCCGACGTGCCGTAGCCGCCAGTGAAGGCGTCCGAGCACGAAAGGTGAAGCTCGATCGCTGGCTCTCCTCCTGGTCCGTCAGGGTCGAACACCACGTCGTTGCGGGACAGCCCGCTGATGATGGTCGTTTGAGCAGACACATCGACGCCGTTCAACAAGACTTCGCCAGTCGCAGTAGAGCCTTCGAGCACGTCACCGTTGGCGAACACAAAGCGGAAGGTATCTCCGCCGGTTGTGCTGCCGTCGTCTCCGAGGAACGGAGCGACGAGGTAGCTAACGGTGACGGTCACAGACTCACCCGCTGGAACCTGCACGGTGCAGTCGACGGTCTGGCCAGCCGATGCTGCGCAGTCGCCAGCGCCGGAAGTCACCGAGGCCCCTTGCACCGCCAGCGTGTCATCAACAACATCGCTTACCGACACGTCGACCGCATCGGACGGACCTGCGTTGCTCACCTCAAGGGTGAACGTCTGCAGGGTTCCTTGCGGCACGTCGTTCGGGTCGAACGTCTTGACAATCGACAAGTTGATGTCGGTCAAGATGTCGATCGTGTCGGTATCGTCATCGGCCAGATCGACCGAGTTGGCCGAATCATCGGTGTAGGTGTTCGTGGCGTCTGCCGTGTTCGATACGCCAAGTGTCTCCACCGTTACAGAGTCGACAGCAAAGGTCACCGTGACCGTCGCCGACTCACCGACGGCGAGGTCGACAACACAATCAATGACCTGCCCGGCGCTGTTCGCGCAGTCGGCGGTTGCGCTCGACACGCTGGCAACAACTAGGTCGGCATCAACCGTGTCGGTGACGCTCACGCCACTGAGGTCGACGTTTCCATCGTTGCTCACCACCAGGTCGAACGAACTCGCCGTTCCACCAGCAATCACACTGTCGTCGGCGAACGTCTTGGTGATACCGACCTCAGGGTCAGCACCGAAGTAGTTGCTGGTATCGCTGTCGGCGCGGTCGGCAACGTCGCCATCGGCATCGGTATAGCTCGCCGAAACCGATCCGACATTGGTGTACTGGCCGGCAGCTGACGTTCCGCTTGCCGTACAGGTCACGCTCTCGCCGGCGGCCAGGGTCGTTACTCCGCCGCAGTCAACTACGACACCTTGGTCGTCGGAGACGGCAATGTTGCTCATCGCAACGTCGCCATCGTTCGTGACCTCGTAGGTCCAGGTAACGTCCGAGCCCACAAGGATTTCTGGGCCTGGTGCACTGTCGGCGTTAAAGCCATTGGTCGACTTCTCGATCGAGATCGATGGGTTCGAGACCTCGACCGAAGCCGTCGCTTGACCCGTTGCCGGTGTGTTCTCGTCGTCCACGCCAGCGACGCTCACCGTGTTGGTGTGGTCGGCGGAGATGGACCGGGTGATCTCGCAAGTGAACGATCCATCCGGCGCCACCGTCACTGGAAGGCCGCATTCGCCAGTCAAGTCGCCGAACACATCATCGCTGATCGAGTTGATCGTCACCGGGTCGGTGCTGACCGAGTTGTTGGTCACCTCGATTGCGAACGTGACGTCCTCGCCCGGGGCGAAGACTTCCTGCTGACTTGGGGTTTTGGTGACCGCGATGACGGGAGCGACATCGGTAATGGTGACGGTCTCGTCGTCCATTTCCATATCGATGTTGCCATCGTTGTCGGAGGCCTTCACCATGGCCGTGTTCATGTGGTTACCGTCGGCTGGGTTGCCTTCGACAAATACCGTGAACGAGCACTCATAGGTGGCCCCGGAGGCCAGCACCGTGCCAGCAGCATCATCGCAGTCGCTGGCGATCGCGTCAGGGAAATCCGAGTCGCCGACAGCATCGATCGTCGCATCCTCCAAGCTGTTGTTCGTCACCACAATCGTGAACTCAACATCAGCACCGGGCTCGGGTACCGACGTCGGGTTCGCCGTCTTCGTGATCGACACATCCGGAAGCACATCATCGAAGATCACCTGAGCGTCATCGCTTGCAGTGTCGGCGTTGCCGTCGTCATCGGAAGCAACCACCGTCGCGGTGTTCTCATGGTCTGGTCCGCTGGCATCGCCACTCAACGTCTCGCTGAACGAGCAGCTGTAGGTAGCACCAGAGGCGAGCACCGTGCCAACAGCATCAGCACAACGAGTCGACAGATCAAAGTCAGAATCAGTCAACGAATCGATCGTCGCATCCTCCAAACTGTTGTTCGTCACCACAATCGTGAACTCAACA
>CALHTB010000105.1 GCA_938038785.1 uncultured Acidimicrobiales bacterium | reverse complement strand
TGTTCCGGTGGGTTCGAACTCGCCGTTGTTAAACCGACCCCGCCACTGCTGAGCAAACACCTGCAGATCACCACTGTCATACCCAGTGTCAATCCCAAACGTCCCACCAGACACACCCAACAACGGAACCGCCGTATTCGCCGAAAAATCCAGCTCAGCAACAAGACAATCCGTCGCCTCCAGAACAAGCGGCTGCGTGCCACCACCAGTGTCATAGTTCCAACCGACACCATCCCAAACAACGTTCACCAAATGATCAGCCGCACTCGGATGGATCCCCACAAACCGCTCATGCACATCCTGCTCACTCCACAACAAGTACCCCACGCCAGACAGCGAATCAGTCCCATTGATCCCCCCACCAAGATCACCCAACACCATCAACTCCGGACAACTCGTCACCGTCGGCATCGGCTCATCCCACACTGCGCACTCGGAAACGACCAGCGGTGAGTCATCTTGAACAGGTGCGTTTCCGACGACCTGTGCGTTGGCGAGCGTGTTGAGTACCGAGACATAGCGGATCTCGGAGTTCGAATTCGACCGCACCACCGACGGGCTTGGGCCTTGCTCATAGCTTCCGCCGATGATCCACGTCAGGGTGTTGCCACCTAGATACAGGTTGCGGTATTCGCCGTTGTGCAGGAGCGACGAATTTCGGGCCGTTACGCCGACGTGCCAATGGTGTCCCGAATGGACATCAGCAATGTTGGTGGGATTGTCTTCGTAGAGACCTCCTACTCGCACGACCGACACATTCCGATGTGCCGTCGAACCCTGCATATTCCAGAGACCTCCACCGCCGTTGTTGACGCTCGTTACGTTGACCTCGAGCACATCGGCAGGCGAGTTATCACTCATCGTGTAGCTCAGGCCGTCGTTGTTGCTTCCGCTCACGAGGGAATCGATGATCACGATGCGCTCAACATCGAGAGTAAGGACCGCATCCGAGCCCGTTGCGTTGAGAAACTCCGACGAGACGATCGTCAAGTTGCGCAGGTCGTGTGCATAGACGTTGCGAGGTCCTCCCGAGAATGTGATGCCCTCGATGTAGGCATCGTGGAATCCCACTCGGGCATTGAACGACTGACCTGGAGCGTGTTGCACAATGGTCTGCCCAGGGCCGGCACCAACAATGTTGAATGCAAACCCGGGATCAATGAGATCGCCCCAGGTGTAGGTGCCCGCCGCGACCTCGATATTGACCGAATCAGGCCCAGTCATATGAAGCGCAGCGAAGGCGTCCGAGATATCGACGAAGGCATCGGCGAGCGAAAGACCGGATCCACCGGGGGCAGCGTCGTCGTCGACGTAGTACGTCGGAGTCGCCGTCACCTTGAGATCCTGCGGTGAAACATCGGTCGACGCCTGACCCGCATCGTCGATGAACACGTTGCCGAACGGGGTGATCGAGTCAGCGCCATCCCGAATCTCCCAGAGCGATACTTCCAGGCACTCCTGCGCTCCCAGCGGCGTGCTGAAGGAGGCCACGATGAGCATGGTCGCCACCATGGCGGTGCACAGGAATGTTCCTGTCATCACCTGTCGTACCCGTGTTGTGCGGTCCCAGCCTGTATCCGCCATAGACGAAAAAGTACTTTCAGCGTCACCACTGCTGAATAGGTCACTTAACGTGGTTTAGCGACGTACTAGTGGGCCGATCAACTCCGCATTGAACCGCCATTCGACTCAGGCGAAGAGTCAACATCAAAACGGCGAGAGGCCGCCAGCACTTGGCTAGCGGCCCCACGCACTTGGGTTTGGGTATGGGTAGAGAGGGTGTTAGCCGAGGGTGGCTACACCGGTTGGCAAAGCTGGGCCTGAACCGAGTTCAACCGAACCAGGAACTGCGAGATCTGTTGGGATCTGTGCAGCAAGAGGCTTGAAGGCAAACGGCGCTGGGCTGTCGTCACTAGCAGGCTCGATCGACACCACGATCGTGTCGCCACGAAGATCCGTCGGGAAGGTCAAACCAGCAGGTGCGTTCTGAATGAAGTCCTCACCTGGATAGTTCGGAGCACCATCAGGGCCAGAGAAGCCACTGAAGTCATCAGCAGCACCCGGGTCAACAAACCGGCCAGTCGAAACTGGCTGGCCATCAATGACGGCCCAACCTTCGTACACCCAACCAGCAGGAAGGGTTGGAAGGTCAAGACCAGCAACTGGGCCATTGTCGGTTACTTCAAGGAACCAAACACCGGAGTAGTCGTCAGCAGCGTTATCAGCCGTGGTCGGGGTAGCGACCAGGAACTGTCCGCCAGCTTCAGAGAAGTCGTTTCCAAGAGCAGCCGGGTGAGCAACACTCAACTCAGCAACACCATCAACAACAGCACCACCGAGGGGCTTCGCTGCAGCTGGGCCCGGATCGGGATCAACCGCAGGCTCGATGGTGATCACTACGTCGGTTGCCGTTGACACGTCGTCGGCGAGCGAGCTGCTCAGCAACGTCTGGCTGCCATCAGCTTCGATGTTGAAGCGGCCGGTGCTTACAGGAGCGCCATCGATGATGACCCAACCTTCATACACGTAGCCCGAACCAAGAGGCTCGAGACCCGAGAGGTCAAGCGACACGTTGGTCGAGACATCAGCCGGGATGAGCGTGGCGATACCGGTTGGCAAAGCTGGACCTGCGCCGAGTTCAACCTGACCGTGGAATCCAAGGTCAGCTGGGATCTGCGCTGCAAGTGGCTTGAAGGCAAACGGTGCTGGGCTGTCATCGCTAGCAGGCTCGATCGACACAACGATCGTTTCGCCACGAAGGTCGGTCGGGAAGGTCAAACCAGCAGGTGCATTGACAATGAAGTCCTCACCTGGGTAGTTCGGACCAGGCAGTGGGCCAGAGAAGCCACTGAAGTCATCAGCAGCACCCGGGTCAACAAACCGGCCAGTCGAAACTGGCTGACCGTCAATCACAGCCCAACCTTCGTACACCCAACCAGCAGGAAGGGTTGGAAGGTCAAGACCAGCAACCGGGCCGCTGTCGGTTACTTCAAGGAACCAAACACCGGAGTACTCGTCGTCGAGTGACTCAGTCGTTGGCGTTGCCACGAGGAACTGTCCGCCCGCTTCAGAGAAGTCGTTTCCAAGAGCAGCCGGGTGAGCAACACTCAACTCAGCAACACCGTTCACAACGTTTCCGGCAAGAGGCTTCGCTTCAGCTGGGCCCGGATCGGGATCAACCAATGGCTCGATCGTGATGACTACAGCGGTCGCAGCAGAAACATCGTCAGCAAGCGAGCTGCTCAGCAACGTCTGGCTGCCATCAGCTTCGATGTTGAAGCGGCCGGTGCTTACAGGAGCGCCATCGATGATGACCCAACCTTCATACACGTACCCGGCGCCAAGAGGCTCCAGACCCGAGAGGTCGAGGTCAAGGTTCGAGGAAACATCGGCTTGGTCGATCTGACCAGCGACGCGGTCGATGCCAGGCCCACCGTCGGTGACGTCCGCGCTGCCCTTACCTGGGCGAAGGCGGTCGGGGCCTTGGCCGCCGAGAAGCGTGTCGTTGCCGTTGCCGCCCGAGAGCGTGTCGGCGTGCGTGCCGCCGACAAGCATGTCGTGGCCACGGCCGCCATAGAGGTTGTCTGCGCCAGCGTTGCCGTAGATGGTGTCAGCGTTGCGTGATCCGAAGATCTCATCCGCGCCTGAACCGCCCTGCAACATGTCGACGCCCCATCCACCTTGGATGAAGTCAGCGCCTGCGTTGCCGAGGATTACGTCTGGGCCAGCGTTTCCGTAGAGCGTGTCCGCACCGAACCCGCCGTGAATAGTGTCCGCGCCGGGGCCACCGCATACGAGGTCGTTGCCACCGAGGCCGCGAATGATGTCGTCGCCAGCGAGGCCGACAATGACGTCGCGACCAGCGGTGCCGGTCAGGGTGTCGTTCCCATCGGTACCAACGAGTGTCGCGGTTTCGCCCTGACACCTGATCGAGTTTTGAGCGCCGGCGGGAGAGGTCACTGCGAGCGTCGCGAGGAGCGTGGACGCTCCAACGACGGCAGTGAGTTTCCGCCAGCCTGGTTTCTTCTGTTGCATCAAGTTGTGTTTCATGCGGTCGGAAAGCTGCGGTTCCCTCACACAGATTCCCGAGAGCCACCGCCTTCACCGCTTGTTAAGAAGAGTGAACTAGAGAAAGCGCTTTACTTGCCCCTGACGTTCTCGGTAGTCTCGTTGCGCGGGCTGTCTCACTGTGAGGAGACCCTGCAAGGCGGTGGGTGCGGGCCCAAAGTCCCCTTCATCGTTTTGCGACGACATGAAGGGCGGGAAGATGTTCTGGAAACAGTTCAGAGAGAACTACTCCTATGCGGGTTTGCGTGCAGCGCTGACCTTTGCGGGAGCACGAGTGATGTATGCGCTGGTGAATCTGGTGCCACTGCAGACGATGACGTTGAGGCTTGCCGACATCGACGAGAAGTACTTTCAAGAGCCGGGTGACGGCTTGATCGGCGGGTTCTTGACCCGCGATCAGATGATCGCGTTCGCCGAGACAGCGACCATCGAAGACTACGACTACTGGATGGAGAGCATCGCCAACGGCGACGGCTGCTATGGCTTCATCGACGGCGACTCGCTCGTGAGCTACGGCTGGTATTCGACCAAGCCCACCAAGCTCACCGACGAGTTCAACTTCATTTCGTTGTCGCCCGAGCCATGGGTGTACATGCACATGGGACACACCGATACCGACTACCGCGGCAAGCGGCTCCACGGCATCGGCATGGCCCAGGCCACAAAGGCCATCACCGAAGATGGCTACCTCGGGCTTGTCTCGATCGTTGCCTCCGACAACCCGTTTTCGATGCGGTCGATACGTCGTCTTGGCTACGAGCTGACCGGCCCGATCTACGTGTTCTGTCGCTTCGACCGATTCGCCGCGTTCCACAGCAAGAGGGCGAAGCGCTTGGGGTGGACGGTTTCGGCTCGTCGCCCCGAGCAGGCCACGTTTCTGCTCAACGCGCCACAGGTGGCTGCGTGATGACCAACAACTCATTTCCCCAGCGGCGCAAGACGTACCTCATCCAAGATCCCTACGACTTCGACGCACTCGAGTTCATCAATCGGATGTTCCTCTACTTCGGTCTGCGCCCCGTGTGCCTTTATACCGACGTCAAGGCGCGCCACTACGGCGAGCGCCAGTTTCCAATTCTCTCCAGCGACCTCATCGAAACGAGCATCGACATTGCGGGAATGCCTATCGACGAGCTGGCAGAACAGCTCCGCCAGGCCTACGACGTCGTTGCGGTCATCCCCTACCGCGAAGACACCGTCGAGCTCGCGGCAGATCTCGTCGAAGCACTCGATATTCCATGGAACGACCCAGACGTCTTGCGCGTCTTCCGCAACAAGTTCGATCTCAAGAAACACATCACCAAGCACGACCCCAGCATTCGCGTTCCGATCTCTCGCATCATTCGCACCGTTGACGACGTGTGGGAGAACGACCCACCCGAGCGTTTTGTTATCAAGCCCAATGACGGCTTGGGTAACCAGCGAATCGGCATTTTCGAGCGCACCCAGCTCGAAGAAATTGCCGCACATGTCACCAGCGACCCGCCGACGACCTGGATTCTCGAAGAGTACATCGGCGGCACCGAGTACCACATCGACGGACAGATTCGAAGCGACGGTGAAGTCACCATCTTGGCCATGGTCGAGTACGAACGGATGGAGCTCAACGGTTACCCCACCGTGTACTGCACCGAGATTCAATGCCATAGAGATCACAAGCACTTCGACATCGCCACCGACTACGCGCGCCGGTTGCTCACCGCCACCGGTCTGCGCCGATCGCCGTTCCACATGGAACTGAAGGTCGATGACCACGGTGCATGCGTCATCGACCTAGGTGCCCGCTTCGCATCCGACGGCGGGACGGCGCTCTTCAGCCGCTTACATCCCACCCGGCCCGACGTGTTTGCCGTCGCAGCGCACGACTTCGTCTCGGACAACACCTTTGCCACCGACCCGGTTGACTTCACCCACTACGACCAGACAACCGCAATCATGATCCACGGCATCTCCGAGGCTGATCACGTCATTGGAGAACTCGCTGGGCTCGATTTTGTCGAGCAGCTGCCCGAGTTCGTGGGCTGGGTGAGCAAACCAGCGCTGGGCGACCATGTGCCCATCACCACCGATCTCCTGAGCTCGCCGTACATCCTCGAGCTCTCCGCGACAGCGGTCAGCCCAAAGAAGAAACCAGAGCACTCATCGACTTCGTTCGATCGACCATCGAACTGCAGCCGGGCTCGTTGTCCCAGCTCGTTCGCGCGTGTGCGAGTCCCTATGCGTCACGCATTGCTACGAAGAGCAGGTGGCTTGGGCACGCTGCACTCGACCGGATCACCGAGGGACGAAAGCTCGACTCAGGTGCGCTGAAACCGGTTAGGGATAAGCGAAGCAAGACTCGCCCGGTCGTCAGCGTCAAGTAGCCGGAACAGCAGGACGCCAACGAGATAGACCATGACCCCTGCGGCAATCGGCGCCAGCAGCATCTCGTTTCGAAGCGGATACACCGCGGCCACCATCAGTGCGCCGCACATCACCACTCGAATCGCGTATGACAACGACGCGGGGCCTAGCGAACCACGAGGCAATAGGTACAAGGTGCCAGCGAGCATGAGCGACTCGGTCACGGCATAGGCAACGACACCACCGACGGCCCCGTTGTTGAGTTGCTGTTCGAAGAACGGCACCAACGCGATGTCCAACGGAATCGTCAACACGGCGCTAATGGCCAACAACACGGTGAGCGGCCGTTGCCGGTCCATGGAGATCAAGAACATCGAGAACACCGTTGTCAGGTACGTCAACGAGATGACGATCGCACCGACGGCAACCACTGCGCTGGCTTCGGAGAACTCTTCGCCGTAGAGCAGCTCAACGAGTGGACGGGCGAGCACCGCTAGCCCAAACCCGGCTGGGACGCTGATCAACAACATGAGCCGGAACGAGCGCCGGGTTATCGCCCGATGATCTGCCGGGGCCGAGTCACCGGTTTCGCCGGTGTCCCCCGCCTCGCCGTAGAGCCGGGACAGCGTTGGATACACCACGGTCATAAACACCGCGGGCACAAACATCAACGTGCCCGCAAGACGGTCGTAGACGCTGTACCAACCGAGCACCGCATCGTTGGCGACGACGAGCGAGATGATGACGGTGTCGACCTGCTGGTACGCAATCATGAAGAACACAATCCAGAAGTACGGACGACACTCGGCCAGCAAAGCGAACATCGCGTCTCGGTTGACCCGGCCCGGACGGACCCCGTCGAGCTCGGCCCACACTGCCACCGCCGCGCGAACTTGAATCGCCGCCGTGACGATGACTCCAGCCACACCCACGATGGCGACGGCGTACACATCGAACCCAAGCAACAGCAAGCCCACTGCGCCAACCACCGCAATGAGTCGCCCGCTGATCGCTGCCACCGAGATGGCTCCAACGCGTTCGACACCCAGCAAGATCGAGTCAGACACCGAGCCCATCGACTCGGCCAGCGCACCAACGCCCAAGATCACCAACAGAACAAGGACCTGCCGCGAGTAGCCAACGCCAAGCGCGTACATAAAGACGACCGCTGACACGGGGATTGTCAGCACCAGGCGGGTGGCAAGTGCGGTGGCCGCCAGCTCGCCAATCACCTGCGGGTCACGAGCCACCGCCTTGGTAATCGCGAGATCCATCCCAAACTTCATCACCGCCGCACCCAAGGCCCAAATAGCGGTGGCGAGTTGCAAGCGCCCAATGACCTCGGCGCCCAAGAACCTTGGGATAACAACCGTTGCCGCTATGGCCAACGCAAAGGTGGTCAATTGCGAACTCATCAGCATCGAGAAATTCTTCGCTAGTCGAACCCCGGTGTTGTCGTCAGCGACTGGTGCTGCCATCTATGAGCCCTGCCCGATCACAGCCGCAAGAAGACGGATGTATGAAGCCTGATAGTAAATGGCGGGTTCAGTCAGCTCCCAAATTGGTTCGCTGAGGTCCTCGAAGTCTCGATAACTTTTCTGTTCTGGTTGCCCTAATGGCGGAACCGCTTGCCCTGAGTACCCTGCATTTGGGCCGCCAACTACGTATCCAGGAGGCGGCTCTATAGGTGATCTTTCACCAAACCAGTAGTGCAGAATATGTTCAATAGATTGTTCCGCACCTAGTGAATTCATGTTCGAGAGGTACACCGTTCCCAACGGATTTGCGCCGTGGAAGTAGTGCAGATGGTCTGCGGCGCGAGCACGGCCATCGTCGGCCTGCAATGCGACGTTCGAGAAGCCGATGTTGGCCTTCACCCGGTTACTACCCCAGTGGTAGGTCTCATCGGGCATGTACGCCCGGTAGAGGTCGGCATCGGGGTCAAAGCCGTAGAGTGGCGACTGCTCGAGCAGTTCGGCGATGCGCCCGTCGATGGCACGCACCACGCTTGTGTCGGCACCCGGAAGTTCTCGGTAGTACAGCAACGCATCACCCTGATGCGGGGCGTACATGTTAAATCCGTTCAGCAGGAATGGGTTTGTCGAGGCGTATCCGCGGCGTACCGATTCGCGATACTCGTCACCGCCGGTCAGAGCCCACAGATAGACCGCGGCCACCACCTCGGACTGACCTTGCTCGGCAATCGACATGTCGGCGTCACCCGCCTTGACCTCCTGGGGGTCACAGTCGTTGCGCTTGGTATTTCCCTGATACCAACGCCACGCCGTCTCGGCTTGCTGGGTGAGTTGCGGCACCTCATCACGGAGCTCTGGGATCTGCCCGTACACGAGGGCAGCGTGGGCAAACATGCCAGCAGCGGCAATCGTGGATGACGAGCACACCTCCTCGTAGTACCGGGGCGCCGCATGCTCGCTTGGCACCACAGCCCCACTAAAATCAAGCAACCCAACCTTTGTGAGCACACCGCCGTCGGGGTTCTGCATCTTGGTGAGCCAGTCGATCTCCCAACGAACCTCGTCAACAATGTCGGGAATCCCATTGCCGGACTCGGGAATTCCAAGGCCGTCATCGAAGAGGTTGGGGCTTGTTTCGTACGCCGTCAACAGCAGGTGAACCGGCTCCATTGCGAACGTCACGTATTTGTTCGTGTCGCCGGCATCGAACCAGCCACCGCTGAGGTCGCGGGCCGAGCTCGGATCTTCCGGGGTCTCTACCGCCCGAGCCTCGGTGTCTTGTTCGGGGCCGACGTAGGACGCCGCATCCGACCAGACGCCGCCGAATTCTTCGGCGTGTTCAGTGTTGCCGCGGTTGAACCAAAACACCTTCAAAGAAGCATCGAGGACTTCTTCGTAGACGTCATCGCCGATTTCGAAATCGCCGGTTCTTTCGTTCGATGTCGGGTCGATTAGGTAGTACGTGCCAGGGTCCTCGAGACTCGAGAAGTCGAACCACCAACCGCGGTCGCCCGACTGTTCGTGCACCTCGCCCTCGTTCCACTCTTCGATGTTGCCGGTGTATACGACCTCATCATCAAGAGCCCGGCGTACCTCGAGCACGGTTCCTCGCTCGGTTGAGGAACCGCTATTGAAACCTTCGACCGGATTGGCAAGTACGGCGACCTTTTGAGCGGAGCGCATATAGCCAAATTGATCGAGGTGGATGAAGTCCGACATTTCAATACGGTCATCGTTGACGTCAGCATTCCTCACATCATCGCCAGCAGCGAGTGAAGCTTCTTGCGTTACTTCCCCGTCAACCTCTACGACTGGATCCGGAGAATTCACCTGCTCGTCGTCGGGTTGTGGAGATGTTGATTCGGTCTCAGACCCATCGACGGTGGCGAGCGGCTGGTCAGCTCCTAGGGGTGGCGAGAACTCGGCGCACGACGAGGCTAGGAGTGCAAAGGCGGACGCGAAAATCACGGCCGTCCGAATTGGAGGACGCCGAAAGCACCAGACATATGACCCGCCAGCCTGTCTCATGTCGAGCACTATAGGAGAGCGAATCAACTCCTGCACGAAAACTTTTCGAACACCTTTTGTGAACGTGCGGTGACGAAAAGTGGGATTTCAAAATTTCTGTTGCCTTCCCAGATCTGTCATGGTACGTTGCCCGAACTACACAAGATTCGCGGGCGGTGAATTGCACTTGATGTAGATTTTCCCTCCCGTCCGGCGTATCACTTTGACAACAGGCGGGGCGCAAATGGGTAGGTATTCCTATGCCAAAAACGGCGGAAATGGCGGCATAACAGCCGCTGAAACACAGCGAGCACGCTCATGAACGTGCTCGTAACTGGCGCGGCCGGGTACATCGGCAGCCACACGGTTGTCGAGCTCCTCGCTGCCGGCCACACCGTCACGGGCGTCGACGACTTCTCACTCGGAAAGCGCTGCGCCGCCGAACGAATCTCCGCGGTTTCTGGCCAGGCTGTCCGCATCGTCGAGCTCGATCTGCGTTCGACGCCAGGCGTTGACGCACTGCTGGCTGTTGGAAATTTCGATGCCATCATCCATCTCGCAGGACGCAAGTTCGTTGGCGAATCAGTGGACGACCCGGTGCTCTACTTCGATCGCAACATCGGAACCTCAATCCCGTTGTTTCGAGCAGCCCAACAACACGGCGTGCGCAAGATCGTCTTCTCGTCATCGTGCACGGTATACGGCAACCCCGAGCACCTTCCGGTGACCGAGGAGTCCCCTCTTGCACCAGTCACTCCGTATGGCTTCACCAAGCTCGCCATCGAGCAACTCCTGTCCGATCTGTGCGTGAGCACCCCCGAACTCGACGTCATCGCACTGCGCTACTTCAACCCAATCGGCGCCCACCCCAGTGGCCTGCTCGGCGAGTACGTCGACGGCAAGCCCAACAACCTGCTGCCCTACATCATGAAGGTCGCTTCGGGCGAACTTCCCTACTTTTCGCTCTTCGGCGACGACTACGACACCGAAGACGGCAGTTGCGTTCGTGACTACGTCCACGTCGAAGACATTGCCCGCGGCCACGTCGCCGCACTCGAAGCTCTCGACGACGGCCGGCGCGGATTTCGCGCCATCAACCTCGGAACCGGCACCGGACGCTCGGTTCTCGAGATGCTCGAGGCCTGTCGCAACGCAACACAACATCACATTCCGACGCAGGTACACCCTCGTCGCGACGGCGATGCAAAAGAGATCTTTGCCGACCCTCAACGGGCGGCCGAGGAGATTGGGTGGAAAGCCGAACGCACCCTGAAAGAGATGTGCCAGGACCACTGGCACTTCACTGTTTCGGCTACTAAGCGCGGGAGAAAAAAGGATGAAGCAATATCGAACTAGTCGAACGTATCGAACGGTCACAACAGTTTCTGGGGACATCCCAGCGGGGTTAGTGAAGAGCATTGCTCGACACGAACGTCCCTACGCCGACTATCTGGCGATTGTTGATGAAACTCGGGGTGAGCTCCTTGACAGAGCCACCGTCCGAGCTCGATCGACCCTCTTCGAGAGGGTCGTGGCCTGGGTAGCGGGAGCAAACGTGGCAATGGCGCTACAGCTGTTCCGGACACGACACGAGTACGACGTCATTTTGACTGACGGCGAACAAGTTGGACTTCCGCTCGCGGCGTTCCTGCAGATGTCAGGCAAGCAACGCCCACGTCACGTGATGATCGGCCATCGAGTGTCAGCACGAAAGAAACGGGCGGTCATTCGCATCCTCGGGCTCACCCGTGGCGTCGATGAAGTCATCGTGTATTCGAGCAACCAGTTGTTCGCCGGACAGGACCTGTTCCACCGACCGGGCCAAACCGTGACGCTTATGGACTTCATGGTCGACACCAGCTTCTTTGAGAACAAGGATCATCAGGCACGACCTGAGAAGTTGCGTCCTCTCATCGTGTCGGCCGGCCGCGAGTTCCGAGATTTCCCGACGCTCATCGATGCAGCAGATGGGCTCGACGCCGACGTGGTCATCGCGAGTGCAAGCCCATGGTCCAGACGAGCCGACAATGCGCGAGATGTTGAGCTTCCAGACAACGTGACCGTCACCTCGCTCACGCAAGCCCAACTTCGTGACTTGTTCAGCCAGGCGGACCTTTGCGTCATGCCTCTCCAACCAGTCGACTTTCAAGCTGGCATCACCACCATCTTGGAAGCGATGGCCATGGAGCTTCCCGTCGTTTGCACAGCCACCATCGGACAGATCGATGTCGTAGTCGACGGCGAGACCGGCAAGTACGTCGGGCCCGGCGACGTTCGAGAAATGCGAAACACGATCATCGAACTGCTCGACTCCCCAGACCTGCGGGCCGAGATGGGCAAGGCTGGCCGTCAACTCGTAGAAGAGCGAGCCGATGTTCGCTTCTACGCTGGCCGGGTAGCGCGCCGAATGGCACTCCAAGCCAACGCGGGCGATCGAATCACTGCCTCATTCACTGCGATGTCGGCGACATGATTTTGCAGACGTGCCAACGAGCAGGCGCATCCGTCGGCGCCGTGGCGACCCTCGTTGGCGTGACGTACTCGGGCTACCTGACCGCGGTCGGAGTGGCCGCGTCCCGAGCTCTGGCCAAACGCGAACGAGTACCACTCACCGCTGATCGCACCACTCGGTTCCGGCTGGTCATCCCCGCACACAACGAAGAAGCGATGATCGGAGAAGCGCTTCAGGCGGTTATGGCGCTCGACTACCCGAGCGACCTTGTGGACGTGCATGTCATTGCTGACAACTGCACCGACCTCACCGCCCAGATCGCCAGATCATTCCCGGTAAACGTCCATGAGCGCACGGCTCCGGACGCCCGTGGGAAAGGGATGGCACTCCGATGGTTGATCGCCAAACTGCCACCTGGCCAACCATCGGATGCCATCGTAATTCTCGACGCCGACTCGATCGTCGAACCGACATTCCTCACGGCGCTGTCGGCTCGTTTTGAGCGCGGCTCGGAGGTGGTTCAGGCGTACTACGCGGTCCGCGACGAAGCATCGGGTGGCGAGGTAAGCCTTCGTAGCGCGGCGCTGTCGGTTCGACATCTCGTGCGTCCCGCTGGCCGGGTGGAGCTTGGCGGATCGTCGTCGTTGTACGGCAACGGCATGGCGTTCACCGAAGAAATCGCACGCACCTTCGCATGGTCATCGCACCTCACCGAAGACCTCGAAATGGGACTTCGCCTACTACTCGCTGGCACCCGAGTCGACTTCGAACCTTCGGCGGTTGTTCGGGGAGAAATGCCAGAAAGTCGCACACACGCAAACTCGCAGCATCAACGCTGGGAAACCGGCAGGCGGGGGGTAGCCCGGACCTACGTTCCTCGGCTCCTGAACGCCGCCCAGGAGGGATCCGAGGGCGGGAGATGGATCTACCTCGATGCTGTGTTCGACATTGCCATGCCACCGATGGGAACATTGGTGGCGACAACCGGAACGGGAAGCCTTTTTCTCGCTCTGTTTGGCCAGGGGTCCAGCCGCAAGGCTGGTATCGCTGGTGGCAGTGTCGGAATCGCCCTCCTTTTTGGCCACGTCCTGCAGTCACTGCGGCTGGCCAAGGCCCCGCCCGAGGTGTACCGCAGTCTCCTCGGAGCCCCGCGCAACATCATCTGGAAGCTCGGTGTTCTCGCCGAATCGCG
>CALHTB010000104.1 GCA_938038785.1 uncultured Acidimicrobiales bacterium | reverse complement strand
GATCGCACCGGTTCGGGCATGGTCGCCAACCCGCTTTGACAGCGAGAGCTTGTTCGAGAACGTGCGGACTTCCCACTCGCGGTCGGCCGCGACCTTGGCGAGGGCACGATCGGGGTTGATCACCACGGGGTGGCCGACAGCTTCGAGCATTGGGAGATCGGTGATCGAGTCGGTGTAGGCGTAGCACTCGTCCAAGTCGAGATCGTGTTCGAGCGCGAGGGCTTCGATGGCGTCGACCTTGTACGGTCCGTAGGAGTAGAACTCGACCTCGCCGGTGTACTTGCCTGCCCGGTCGGTTTCGGCGATGGTTGCCACGGCGCCGTCAGCGCCGAGGTATCGAGACAGCGGAACGACGATCTCCTCTGGTGAGGCCGACACCATGAACACCTTGTGACCTGCCGCACGATGGGCGTCCATTTCTTCGAGCGCTTCGCGATAGACGATCGGCTCGATCACGTCCTCGAGTGCATCGGTGACCAGCTCGGACATATGTCGCTTGTCCCACCCCTTGCACAGCCGTAGGGCGTTGTTGCGCATGTCTTCCATGCGTTCGTGATCGGCGCCCAGGTACTTGAAGACGAAGCGGCCCCACACGGCTCGCATGATGAGTTTGCTGTCGAGGTAGCCGGCTTCGCGCAGGGTCGAGCTGAACGCGAACATGGCCGCGTCCGCGATTGTTGTTTTATCAAGGTCAAAGAACGCCGCCGCGCCGCGGGCGGAGATCACCGTACGTTCGCCCATATCCCTCCACCATATTGCGCCCGGCTTGTCGATCGACGGCAGGTCGCGCGAACGTACCTATACGTCGCTTCCGACGTTCTTGCTCGCACCCGGCCAAACTTGCCCGATTGCTTGAGCCTCACCGCTTCCCCTGGTGTCAACGCACGGCTGTTCGTCGTGTTCGTGAAGGAGAAGTGTCGTGTTCTGGTCGATATGTTCGGTCAAGGGTGGGGTTGGAACGTCGGTAGTTGCAGCATCGCTTGCGCTAGAGCTGGTGGCCCAAGGTCGTGAAGTGGTGCTGGTTGATCTCTGTGGTGATCAACCAAGCCTGCTCGGGGTTGACGTAGCCGAACCGCGCGGTGTCGTCGATTGGTTGAGCGCCGATGGCGAGCTCGTCGACGGGGCGCTCGCTCATCTGCTTGTCGACATCGGACCCGGGCTGAGGCTCTTGCCAAGCGGTTCAGCATCGTTGCGCGATGCTCGAGGGGTTGATCCGCGTCGCTGTACCCAACTCGCGACCGCCTTCGACCCTGAGGTGACCGTGGTGGCCGACATGGGAGCGCTTCCCGCCGACCCCATGAGCCCGCACGCTCTCATTTCGGTGACCGCCGATCGACGGACGGCCGTGCTCCGAGCGTGCTACCTGACCTTGCGTCGAACGAACCCGCTGCCCATCGACGTCGACAGCGTGATCGAGATTGCCGAGCCGGGTCGGGCACTCACAACGCTCGATATCGAACTTGTTGTCCAGCAACCTGTGGCTGCCAAGCTTCGGGTTGACCCGACCATTGCTCGGGCGGTCGACGCAGGGCTCCTCACCACTCGGCGTCCGCGGCCGCTACGTCGTGCCATGCGTGACCTCATCGCCTCCGGTATCGGAACTTCACGTCCTGAAGCGATTCCGGCATGACGGGCCTGAGCACACTTGTCGAGCAGGTGCACGAAGACATCTGGACGAACCGCTCGATCGGTGACTCGGTAGCGGAACTGCCAACCGATGAGCTCGTGCGTTTGATTCGCGACCGCCTCCTGTCGATCGAACCCTTGGCACCCTTGGCGCTCGCTGACCAGATCGTCGAAGAGGTTCATGCCCGGATCGACGGCCTCGGGCCGTTGCACGAGTTGGCGAGCGACCCGAGCGTGAGCGAGCTCATGGTGAACGGTGACGGCTCGGTGTGGGTCGAACGAGCTGGACAGCTAGAGCAGACAAAGCTCCACCTCGATGAAGAAGCTGCGATGCACCTGGTGCGACGTCTTGCCAGCCGAGCCGGGCGGACGATCGACCTGCGGAACCCCAGCGTTGACGTCCGCCTGGCTGATGGGTCTCGGCTTCACGCCATAATCCCGCCGCTTGCGGTCGACGGACCCTGCGTCACCATCCGCCGGTTCGCTCCGCGAAACATTTCGCTAAGCGAGTTAGCCGACCCCGAGGCCGAGTCGATCCTTCGCGAGGCGGTGGCCGGCACCCAAACCGTTGTCGTGGTGGGAGGAACGTCGTCGGGCAAGACCACGCTTCTGAACGCACTCGCCGCAGGGCTCGACCCCGACAGTCGTGTCGTCACGATCGAAGATGCAGCAGAGCTTCGCCTACCGGGCCGTCACATCCTCCGACTCGAAACCAGGCGGGAGACAGAGACGACAGCGGTGGTCGCCCTCCGAGAGCTGGTTCGTCATGCCCTCCGCATGCGGCCCGACCGAATCATCTGCGGGGAGATGCGAGGCGCTGAGGCCCTCGACCTGATCCAAGCCATGAACACTGGCCACGACGGCTCGATGTCGACAGTTCACGCCAACTCGGCCACCGACGCGCTCCGTCGGATCGAAACCATGATGCTGCTCGGCCAAGCCGACCTTCCCCTGCGCGCGATTCGCGAGCAGATCGAGTCGTGCATCGACCTGATCGTGATGATGGCCCGCAGGCCTGACGGAACCCGCCGAGTGGTCGAGATTGCGTCAGCAGCCTTGAACCCGTCAGGCGAGTGGTTGCCCACCTACTTGTACCGCAACTCGAACGTGGAGGCATCGTGACCCGTCGTCCTCTTCCGGCACAAGATCTGGCCAGGCCATCCAACGCCGGTGCCCTTGTTGGACTTCTCGAAACTGCCGACCGCAGCATTGCAACCCACCTCGATCGCCATCTCGGACGTTTCGACGTGCGACGGGAGCGTCGCTCGCAGCAGGAGCTTCCCGAGATCGCAATGCGCCTCGGTCGTTCGCTACGTGCAGGCAGTCCACTCGAACAGGCGCTGATCGAGGCCGCGGACATAGGCCATCCGTCGTTGCTTCGGGTGCGGGAGCAGCTGATAGCTGGTCGACCAATTGGCGACGCTGTAGACGATTGGGCGAAGACCGCTGCGTCGGAACCCGAGCGCCTGCTCGTTGCGGCACTTTCGCTGGGGCGAGAGAGCGGCGGCAACCTGGCCTCGGCAATCGACCTTGTGGGCGGAGGAATTCGCGATGACCTCCAGCTCGACGCACGTCGTCGAACGCTCCTCACCCAGAGCCGGCTGTCGGCCGGTCTTCTGGTGGCATTGCCCATTGTGTTCGCGACGCTTGCGTCGGTGCTGCAGGGCCGGGTCATCTACCAGGGTCTCGGCGGCCTGATTCTTCTGATGGTCGGTGGCGGGCTCGATTTGCTTGGGCTTGCGTGGATCCGACGCCTATTGCGAGGTCTGACATGAACCCGCTGCAGGCGTTGCGCCACCGATCAGTGGTTCGTCACAAACGCAACCAGGAGGTGCGGGGCCTTCCCGGCGCGGTTCTGCTTCTCCGTGTGGCACTCGCGTCGGGTGCTAGCCCTCGTCGAGCTCTTGACTCGCTGGTTCGATTTGGCACGTGGCCGGGCCCAACCGGTTCGGCCAGCCGCGCTATGGCCTGCGTCGCCAATCGGATGACGCTTGGGGCCACCTTCTCTGACGCTTTGTACGCCGCCGAGGCCGACGACGAGATCGGCCCATCAACTGAACGGGTGCTCGACGTTCTGCGGCGAAGTGAACTTGATGGCCAACCCATTGGGTTGCACCTCGAGATCCTGATTACTGAGCTCCGCAGGGAACGAGCCAACGCACTCGACGTAGCGGCCCAGCGGCTGACGATCTCCCTGCTGTTTCCCCTAGTGATCTGCATTCTTCCGGCGTTCATCGTCTTGGCCGTGGTTCCGCTGGTGCTAAGCGCGCTATCCGGTTTGCCTACCTAGCGATTTCTCTCTCGGTCAGCGGCCCCGGCCAGAGGACCTCATAACTACAACTCCTTTGGAGACACTCATGAACACCACAACTCTGACGGCGAATCGAACGGCCCTCTGGCTGGCACGCACGTCGGCCCGATTGCGACACGACGACCGCGGCCAGTCCACAGCCGAGTACGCGCTGCTGCTGCTCGGCGCTGCCACGATTGCGCTGATCGTTGTCACCTGGGCCACGTCGACGGGCAAGATCGGCGAGCTGTTCGACGCGGTGGTCGACTCGATCATTGGTCGAGTCTGATGCGGCGTAGCGGTGAGGATCGGCACGACCGTGGCCAGGCGACGGTCGAGTTTGCGCTGGTCCTCCCGCTGCTCGTCATCTGCCTCGCCGGGTTGGTGTGGGTGGCCAACATCATGGTCACCCAAGTGCGGTTAGAGCACGCCGCTCGAGAAGGAGCACGTGCAGCTGCAGTCGAACCCGATCGGGCAGCTTCGGTGGCGCAGGCGGCGGTCAACGTCAGCCTTGCTACGGCGTCGACGAGCACCCGACTTGACGGTGACTACGTTGTCGTCGAGGTGACCCTTGAGGTGCCGGGCGTGCCGTTGGTCGGCGTGGGCACTCGGCAACTATCGGCTGACGCGCACATGCGTCGCGAGGACCGGGTGTCTCAATGAGGTAGCAAATCTGCTCGCCTACCAAGTCTGCTTGACTGTGGCGTTCGAGCTTTGCAGACGCGCTCTTTCGCCGAACGTGCAGTACGGGCCACGTCAAAGTCCCCCTCAGGGCCCTCGACAAAGCATGAGTCGAGGGCCTTTGGGGTGTCGCCTCAGTTGAGCTGGCCGACCGCTTGTTCAAGCACCGGCACGAGACGTTGTGTATCGAGCGTGCCGGTGATGAGCACAACCCGATCGCCACGTCGGCCGAGTACAGCTTCGTCGGTAAAAAGAACCGCCCCGTCGCCAAGGTCGAGCGGCTTGACCCGCTCGGGCGGCGTTGCTTCGATGGCATGATCGACGAAGAGCTGGCCATCGGGCACGTCTTCGATCCGAAGGGTGATCGAGTCCTCTAGAGACGATGCGGAGGTCCAGACACATTCGTCGAGTTGGTCGACGGTGAACGTCTCGAGCTTGGTCTCGCCCAGGATCGCTTCGACCGCGGCTGCCCCAAACCGGTTACAGAGCTCTTCGGTCGAGAGCTCGTCTGGTGCGCCTGACGAGCATCCGGCGGCCACGAGAACCGCTGATGAGACCAGCAGGTTCAGAGCCATCCTCTTCATCAAGCGGCGACGAGAATATCCATGACTTCTCGAATCTCTTCTTCTGACAGGCGACCCTGCCAGTTCAACACGACCTCGCCGTTGTCGTTGATGAACATCCACCACGGCTGGTAGGTGACATCGAGGTCGACCCAAAAGGTGCCGTCGTGGTCGTGGAGGTGCGTCATGTGCTCGAGCCCGTGGCGACTGATGAAATTGTTGAGGCCCTCATCGTCGGACAGCCCGCTCACTCCAACGATCTCGACTTGCCCTTCGAACTCTCTCGACAAGGCGTCGACACGTGGAGCTTCGGCGTTGCACCACGAACACCACGGTGCCCAGAACCACAGCACAACGTCTTCACCCAGATACTGGCTGACATCGACGGGCTCGCCGCGCACCGTTGGCAACGTCACGCTGAGCGACTCGGCCAGCGGAATTCCGCCGTTGCCGCCGCCATAGGCCGGGTCTCGGCCGCTCTCGCTTATCGCCACCGGAATCGTGGCGTCGGACAAGATCTCCACCTCGGCCGGCTCTTCGCTACCGACGGGTGCGTCTACCTCGGTGGTTGTTGTCGTCGATACAGGAACAGTGGTGGACGCCGCCTCGGTTTCAACGTCATCAGTATCGGCCTCATACTCAGCGGTGAGTTCGTCTGATGCTGTTGCGGGCAACGTAATGGAATCACGAACGGATTGGCCCCCACACGCGCTAGCGACAAGACCGGCGGCAAGAAGCAGCGGTATGTACTTTCGAGAGATTAGAGATCGACGCATCAACTTGATTCCTCCCGATAGAGAGTTCCGCTTCAACTAGGACACTAGATAGATTCACAGCTCACCAGTTGCCCTGCGGAGCGTTGTTCATAACTTTCTTTTTTAGAGCTGAAGACTTCTGTGGTGGTGGGGTAGGCCATGTAGCCCTCCAGAACCATGCGCAATACGACGATGAAATACCGAAGGCTCGAATGTTTCGGTTTCGTTTCCCTCCACCGAAATTGCGCTCCGACGGGCCAAACTCTGTAGAGATATGTCGAACCCCCTGTATCGAATTGTTGCTTTTCTCGCCGCACTGGCGATGCTCGCCACCGCCTGCACTGGCGGATCGGGCGGAGATGACCAGCAGGCAGCCACCACGACAACTTCGGAGGCTCCGCCGATTACCGCCGAGCCGCTTCCCGACATCGACCCCGCCCCTGGCACCCCGACGGGCCTGATCGTGGTTCGCTCTGGAGATGGTGCGATCGAAATTGGTTGGGATGTCTCTCGCGACGACACCGTGACTGGATACGAGATCACCCGAGTGAGCCCGAGTGGGAACACCGAACGCTTTGAGGTGGGCGTCCCGTCCTACGTCGACCAAGGACTCGAAGATGGCGACATCTACACATACCAAGTGAAGGCCATCAGCAGTGGTGGCACGAGCGATGGAAGTGAGCCCGTTACGGCCCAGGTCGGTGTCGACAACAACCCGCCAAAGACGCCATCGCGACCGGTGCTTGTCGAATCACAAGCTGGCGTCGAACTCTCATGGAGCGAGGTTAACGACCTCAGCGGTATCGAGAACTACATCGTGACGCGCACCATTGGCGACGAGACGATCGAACTTGACGCCGCCACGACGAACTCGCTATTTGACGACGTTGAACCCGGGCTTATCGTGACGTACTCGGTTCGAGCCGTCGACGGTGCTGGCAACGAGTCTGCTGACAGCCGCAAGACCACCGTGCTTTCGGGCACGGCAGCTAACGGCGTGGTGGTCGTGGTTTCGGCTGAACCCACGCCGGAGTCATCAGCCCCAACGGCACGCCTCGAGCGCGAGCTCCTTGAAGCTGGCTACACGATCACCTGGTTCGAAGATCAACTCTTTGATGCCAATGTCACCACCGCCGACGACATCGTGTTGCTGCTCGGCGATGTTAAGGGCGAAGGGTTTGATTGGAACATCTTCGCCACCGACGCCACAGTTGTTGGCTTGAAGTCGATGTTCGTGCAGGCAGGTGGCCTAACCGAGAACCCACCCAAGCTCGACCGCTTGGCCCAACTCGACTACCTCGCCCCAGGAAAGACCGCTCGCGAAGTGCCCCTGACAAACAACGGGCGTCCAAAGCCAGTGGTGTACATCCCGCCAAACGAGATCATTCCGTCGATGGAAACCTGGGCTCGTCCCGTGTGGTCAGACGACATTGCTGTCGCGGGCCTCATCCCCAAGGACGGCGAACTCGCCAACGAGAAGCCAGCGCCGGGCTGTCGAGCGTTCTTCCCCGGCAACGCCGGAAGCTTGGCCGAAAACACCGAACCAGCATGGGACCTGCTCATCGAGTTCGTCGGCGACATCCGCGCCAGCTGCACCGCCGGCTAACGCTCTAGCCCAAGACCTGTCCCCATCCGAACCTCTTTATGGGGACAGGCCCCATAAAGCTGAGATCGGGCCGATCTGGCGTTGGTTTTTCAACGCTGTTTCGAGACCTGTCCCCGTCTGAGCGTCTTTAACGGGGACAGGCCCCAGAAAGGGCCCCATAAAGGTGGCTAGCTGACAGCTGGGGTCTGACCCTGGGTGTCAGTTAAGGAGCTGGTCGAGTAGGGCGATGGCGCCGTGTTTGTCTAGGGGGTCGTTGCCGTTGCCGCACTTGGGGGACTGCACACACGACGGGCAGCCGTCGGTGCATCCGCAGGCGGCCATGGCGTCGCGGGTGGCGCGAAGGTGGCGGCCTCGTTCGGCGAAGCCGAGCTCGGCGATGCCCGAGCCACCCGGGTGGGCGTCGTAGATAAAGATTGTCGGCCCTTCGGCCCCCGAATGCCACGCAGTTGACACACCGCCCACGTCCCAGCGGTCGCAGATGGTGAACAGAGGAAGCATGCCGATGCCCGCGTGTTCGGCCGCGTGTAACGCGCCCGGAACTTGAGATGCGTCGAGCCCTGCTGCTTCGATGATGTTCGTTGGCACTAGATACCAGAACGCACGCGTGTGCAACGTCTGGGCTGGAAGGTCGAGCGTTTCGTTGGCCAGGATGCGTCGGCTGCGGACCTCTCGCCGCTGGTAACCGGTGACCTGGCTGGTCACCTCGACGGCACCAACGCATACCTCGGCCCCATCGGGCCCGAACGGTTGGGTCTCGTCGGTGGAGGCAATGGTGATGTCGACCTTGGTGCGGGCTTGGGTGTAATGCTCGCCGTCGGAGAGTTCGACGGTGGCAACCCGGTCGTCGAGGTCGAGTTCGGTGACCTGATACGGCTTGCCCTGGTGCAGGTAGATGGCGCCGGGGTGGGTGACCGAACACGCACGGGCTGCATCGACCGTTCCCACGATGGAACCGTCCTTACGCACGATCTGCACCTCATCGGCGCTGCCGGAACGAAGCCCGATTCCGCGAGATGGGCGCACCCGGCCCGCATAGACACCCAACGGCCGTCCGGTTCCTGACGGCTTGAGAAGCAGCCGATCGTCGAGCACGAGATGGCGTACTCCTTCGTCGAGTGCATCACCCCAGTACGCGTCGTCATCGTGGGCAAGAGGTTTCTCGAACGCGGCACACGCCAGGTGCGGGCCAAGGATGAACGGGTTGTTGGTGTTGATGACGGCTTGCTCGGGTTCGCGGTCGAGAAGCTCTTTGGGGTGCGCCATGATCCACTGATCGAGCTGGTCGTCACCGGCCACCAACACCGCGGCCGAGCGCTGCTGGCCTCGACCGGCCCGACCGATCTGTTGCCACATCGACGCCACCGTGCCGGGAAAGCCGTTGAGCACGCACGCGTCGAGCCCGCCGACGTCGATGCCGAGCTCGAGCGCCGACGTTGCCACAACACCTTTCAGCGAACCCTCGAAGAGGTCGTGTTCGATAGTGCGACGCTCGTTCGCCAAATAGCCCGCCCGATAGGCCCGAACCGAATCTTGCTCGTCGGCGGGGAGGCGGCGGCTGATGTCGGACGACACCAGCTCGGCGCCGCGGCGGCTACGGCAAAACACGATGGTGCGATGCCCGCGTCGAATGAGCTCGGCACCGATGCTCGACGCTTCGGCGTTCGACGAACTACGCAGGCCTTGGACTTCGTCGATGACCGGTGGGTTGAGCATGACGATGGTGCGTTCACCTCGAGGGCTGCCGTCATTGCTGACTTCGGTAACCGGAACGCCGCACAGCTGGGAGGCGAGCTTTGCTGGGTCGCCAATGGTGGCCGAGGTGAAGATGAACTTGGGGTCGCTGCCGTAGTGATGGCATAACCGGCGAAGACGCCGCAGAACGTGCGACACGTGGGTGCCGAACACGCCACGAAGCACGTGGAGCTCGTCGATGACCACATGATCGAGCCGGGACAGGAACGTCGACCAACGAGCATGGCCGGGCAGGATTCCGGCGTGCAGCATCTCGGGGTTGGTGAGCACGACGTTTGCCGTGGAGCGAACCCACGACCGCTGCTCGGGTGACGAGTCGCCGTCGTAGGTGCCGGGGATGACCTGGGGGAACTTGTGCGCCGCAAACGCCCGCAGCTGGTCCTGAGCCAACGCTTTGGTGGGGAAGAGCAGCAAGGCCGTGCCGGTGTTGCCGGGGCGGGCTGCCGATTCGGCGATAGGGATCTGATAGCAGCGAGACTTGCCCGATGCCGTGCCGGTAGCGACGACGACCGAATGGCCGGCGTGGATGAGGTCGATGGCCTCAGCCTGATGGGTGAACAGGCGCTGGTGATGAAGGGCTTCGAGAATGTCAGGGCTGATAGGCGCAATGGAGGTGGCGAAACGCGCTGGCCGAGCGGGCTGATGCGACACATGGGCGAGCCGGCCATCTTCGCCGAGCGCATCGATGAGGTCATCAAAATGATCGCCCGCCACGTTGGCGACGTTGGCCACTTCTTTGAGAACTCCAGCAAATGCTGGGTCGGTGGGATCGAGCAGGTCAACGTCTGCGGATTGCAGACCGGAGAGCTCGACAATCGCCATGGCCCAAGTATTCCACTCGGGTATGACAGCCGGCTTGACCCTGCCTTGTGTCGTGGGCTTCACATTGTTGCGACAGCGTTACAGTAAAACTGTGCAGATCGTTCGTCGCTCCCCTGAACACGACGCTTCGCTCGTAATCATCGGGCTTGCGGGACACCTCGATCTTGCTGCCCTGCCTTCGGTGTCGTCTGCGGTAGACCTAACAATCGATGGAGGTGCCAGCGGGCTTGTACTCGACCTCAGCCAAGTCGACAGCATCGATTCAGCCGGGCTGGGCTTGCTCGCCACCGTTCGTTCCCAGTGCGACACCGCCGGTGTGTCCCTCGAACTTGCTGCTTCGCACGAAGCCCTTCGCAATCACGTTGCGTTGGCCGATAGAAGCCTCACTGTGCATAAATCACTCGACGACGCATGTGCGGCCCTCGGGGTCAAATCATGACTGCCGCCGACGTTCCGCTCGACCCGAACGCCGAAGGCGACGAAGTCATCCTGCGCGTCCCGGCCAAGTCTGACTACGTCGCACTCGTGCGCGTCGTGCTCGCCGCCGCAGCGTCGATCGACCCCGAGTCTCGTGACGATCGAATCGACGACCTGCGCGTGGCCGTGTCCGAAGCGGTCACCAACGCTGTCGAGGCCCATCAAACAGCCGGTACCGACAGCCACGTCGAGGTGCGCTGCTTCACGTCAGGACACAACGTCGAGGTGACTGTGCGAGATCGTGGCGAAGGGTTCGACCCCGACGATGTGCCGGTGGTGCCCGACGCCGAAGACCCACAACGCATGTTCTTCGAGAACGGCCTCGGGCTGCCGCTCATGCGCCGCCTCGTCGACAAAACCGATATCGAGACCGGCGACGAGGGAACCCTCGTGCGCCTGATCATCGATACCTCCCTGTCTCCAAGCTGACCTTTCTCCAAGGCGACCGTCGCCCCGAGCTACTCGCACCCTTCGAGGGTGACGGACGGGTCGATAACGGCCAGCTCGCCCGATGCCGAATCGACCGGTAGTGGCTCGGCCGGCAGCAGCACTGCAGGATCGACCAGTTCGTCTGGCGGGAACAACGCATCGAAGACCCCAATAACTGCAGCGTTTGTTGCTTCGTCGTCAATGTCCCACTCGATCCACTCCCACCCAATCTCGTCACGGACGAGGGTGTGAGCAATGCCGGCCTCGGTGAAGGCCGCGGCCAGTTGCTCGTTTTCGGCTCGCATCTGCTCGAGTACCTCGGCTGATGGTGGCTCGGGTGGAAAGATCTCGGCGTACACGGCATCAACTGCATCGTTCGCCGCCTGGTTCTCGTAGTCGAACTCGAGCGACTCCCAACCACTGAGGTCTGTTGTGCGTTCGTAGGAAACCCCGATCGCATCGAGTGCGGCCGCTACGGCGTCATTTGTGCGCACGTTCTCGGCGAGCTCGGCTGAGTCGATTGGCTCGGGTGGGTATCGCTCGAACCAGTAGCGATCCGCCACCTCTTGAGCAGCTTTGTCTTCGTAGTCGTACTCGACGACAACGAAGCCGTAGGTGCCGGTCGATCGCGTGATTGCAACCCCGGCAGATTCGAGCGCTGCTGCCAGACCTTCGGTGTCGGCATTGCGTTCGGTTACCTCTTCTTCAGAGGGAACCCACGGTGTGCCGCAGTCGCCGGTCGCAACGTCCTCGAGAAGTGCCGATGTGGCCGAAAGGCTTGCGCTCGCGAGCTCGGCGGTCGGTGCGTCGCTTGTGCCGCGTAACTCGGCAAACCTCGCTCGGGCGCTTTGGCCCTCGGTGGCGGTGACAACTCGAACGGTCGGCGCGTCGCCGGCGAGTATGTCCGTCGCAGCAACCGCAGTCGGCGCTGAATTGTCATTGGTGAGTTGCGCTAGGCCAAAGCCGCCAGCTGCGAGTGTGCCGGCGACGATCACGGCCGCTGCGAGGTGTCGGGGGTTCATCGATCCCATGTGTTTCTCCATCGGTCTTAGGGGGTTGTGAGGAGTGCACGCCGTGAGGGACGATTCGGTTCCGTCACGGCGAAGAAATCGCGAAGACATCGACGAACGCAACAACGAATTACGTGAATTGGGTTCAACTCCCCCCATCTGAACTGACATGGATCGGGTAGCGATCGCCGACTCGTGTCCATACGGCTCTGTCGCCCCGATAGGAGCGAGATCGGGAGCTCGCCCAACTTCGACGAGCTCCCTGTCTTCACATCAAGAGCTAGATGTGCAACCTCGCACGTGGCTGAGAATCAGCAACTCGCTGAGCTGAACAAGCATGCGGCCATGCCTTTGCCCATGTTCTCGATGGCCTCGTTGCTGAAGTGGGTGAAGTCCGTTGAACTTACGGATTGCCCAGCCTGCGATATGGACGGGTAGTTCGCGCTCTTGGTAAAGGCTCTAACATTTGGCATCTGATCGAGTGCCTTGTTGATGTTCCTATAGCCGTCGTCCTGAGCGCGAATGTGCGCCGCAATGAACGTTGTCGCTCCTCCGAAGTCGATGTGGTCATTCACATCACCATGCCGCGAGGCATCATCGAGCCAGTCGATGAAGATGCCGAGCTTGCACTCGTACTTCCGCTGCCCATCTTGTCGAGGTGTGTCGCCGTTGACCGAACGAACCCAGTTGTCACTGTCCGCGTTGGCTTCCCCGTGAACCCAACCGAAAGCGTCGACTCGAACGTTGTTGTTGAGAGCATCGTTGATACGGGTCTTGATTCGGCTGATCTGGGTCTCGTCGCCATCCTTCCAATCCCATGACCTGACCGTGCGCCCGAGACAGTTCCGGAGCTCCTGCTCTGGCCGGCCAATGAACTTCTCAAGAGCGGCACCATCTTCACCAGTAGCAATCAGATAGACATCCTGACCACTGCCTCGGGCGGCGATGCTCGCCGCCATGTGATAGCCGGGATGGGTGCCACAGCCAGGGTTACGAGCACCGGCCACATTGTTCGACGCAGATGGGTTGCCGGGCCAGTTTCCGCCATCCCAACTCTGAGTGCACAGGTTTGGGTTCGCCCAATCGTTGATCGAAGGAACCCAAACGTAGACGTTGCCGTTCCCGAACGACCTGCCCGCCAAACCGTCCGATTGGCTTGAGTAGTTTCGATTGGCGATCGAGTTGGACTGTCCTGAGAAGACGAGAACAAAGTCGTTGTTGTCCGGTTCCGGAATACTCCCAGTGGTGTTGTCTACCGGGTTTGGGTTTGGGGTGTTGCTGTTTCGGAAGATGCAGGAGGTTTTGGTTGCCCGGATGTAGCCCCAGTCGCCGATGTTGCCTGAGCCCTCTGCGTTTGCGGGGCATGTCGGCCTATTGGGGAAGTCATCGGCACCAGCTGGTTGCGATGTCACGAGAAGTAAGGCGGCTAACAGTGCCATGACCGTAGCGATGCCGATGCGCTCCCTCGCGTGTTTCGACCCACGCGCCTTTGGTGGTCTCGACCTGTCGGCCATCGATTGTGAAATCATCTTGTTCCTTTCGTTGCGGTTCTACACGCCCTCAACGCCGCCGCGACCCGCCGTGGTTCCAGCAAATTCTGTCATATCTGCGGATCATGTGGCGGTGAGCCAGCTGATCCGGAAAGTGCGCCTCCAATCAACAATGACGTGAATTCGGTCTAAAAAGCAGTGCAAATCTGCCGCTAGAGGCCAGACTGACTAACTGGCGCGTCCCTCTACGCGCCAATATCCAGAGGAACATGGCCGGACATCAACTTCCCCCATCTGAACTGACATGGATCGGTAGCGATCGCCGACTCGCTCGTAAAGTCGCGCGCCCCGTTCTCAATTTCATGGCGATCGAGGCCGCATCGGGCATTGTCCTGGTCATCGCCACGATCGTTGCCCTCGTGTGGGCGAACTCGCCATGGGAGGACGTGTACCACCAGATCCTCGAGACCAAGGGCAAGCTGCAGGTTGGCGACTTCGAAATATTGAACAAGTCGATCGAAGCGCTGATCAACGACGGTCTCATGGCGATCTTCTTCTTCGTTGTTGGCTTAGAGATCAAACGCGAGCTTGTGGCCGGCGAGCTTCGAGACCCTCGGGCAGCTGCCTTGCCTTCGATCGCCGCGATCGGCGGAATGGTTGTCCCGGCCGCTCTCTACTTCATGCTGAACACGTCGTCACCCGAGGCCGATGGTTGGGGAATCCCCATGGCAACCGACATTGCCTTTGCCCTCGGCGTGATGTCTCTGCTCGGAAATCGAGTTCCCACGCAGCTCAAGCTGTTCCTGTTGACGTTGGCAATCGTCGACGACGTGGGCGCCATCGCCGTCATCGCCATCTTCTATTCCAAGGGCTTCTCAACCCCATGGTTTGTCACGGCTGTCGTACTACTTCTGCTCATCGTCGCGATGCAAAAGGCAAAGATCTGGTACACGCCGGTGTACGTGTTGATCGGCATTGTCGTGTGGTACGCCGTGTTCAAGTCAGGGGTGCACGCAACCATCGCAGGTGTTGCTCTCGGCTTGTTGACCCCAGCGACCCCGCTTCAGCGCGAAGTCGACCCTGGCGAGGTGGTCGGAACGGTTGTTGACCCAGAAGACCTCAGCGCCGCAACCGCACGCCGAGCCAACCTTTATGTTCGCGAGTCGGTGTCGGTGGCTGAGCGACTTGAAACCCTGATCCATCCCTTTTCGAGCTTCATCATCTTGCCGGTCTTCGCGCTTGCGAACGCCGGGATCACACTCACCTCAGATGGCATCTCCGATGCGGCCACCTCATCGGTCACCCTAGGCATCATCTTGGGCCTGATCGTCGGTAAGACGGTCGGCGTCACGCTGTTCACCTGGTTCGCCGTGAAGTCCGGCATCTCGACGCTTCCGCGCAACGTGACATGGCCTATGGTGGTTGCCGTCGCGATGCTTGCAGGCATTGGTTTCACCGTGGCCTTGTTCATTACCGGCCTCGCGTTCGAGAGTGACGAACTCGACACACAGGCTCGAATGGGTATCCTGCTGGCCTCACTCATCGCGTCGATTCTTGGTGCAGCGTTGCTTGCCAAATCTACTAACCCCTCCTCCGACGACATCGCCGAGATGTCGTCCCCATCCCCCGCAGAGGTTTCCTAAACATGCCTGCCCTCGTAATTGTCGAGAGCCCCGCAAAGGCCAAAAAAATTGCTGAATACCTGGGCGACGATTTCGTCGTCGAATCCTCTATTGGCCACATTCGAGATCTTCCTCGTAACGCCGCCGACGTTCCCGCTGCCTACAAGGGCGAAAAGTGGAGCCGCATGGGCATCGATGTCGACAACGACTTCAAGCCGCTCTACGTGGTGTCGCCCGACAAGAAAGACCAGATCAAAAAGCTGAAGAGTCTTCTCAAGGAAAGCGACGAGCTTTATCTCGCAACCGATGAGGATCGCGAA
This sequence comes from uncultured Acidimicrobiales bacterium, assembly GCA_938038785.1. Lineage (GTDB taxonomy): Bacteria > Actinomycetota > Acidimicrobiia > Acidimicrobiales > SHLQ01 > SHLQ01. The sequence continues at coordinate 1,718 of CALHTB010000104.1, read as the reverse complement.
GGCGAGGCAATTGCGTGGCATCTACTCGAGGTGCTGAACCCGCAGGTTCCGGTCAAGCGAATGGTGTTCCACGAGATCACCAAGAAGGCCATTCTCAACGCGCTCGATAACCCTCGTGAGCTCGACCGCCATTTGGTTGACGCCCAGGAAGCGCGCCGCATGCTCGACCGCCTCTACGGCTACGAGGTGTCGCCGGTTCTGTGGAAGAAGGTCATGCCTCGCTTGAGCGCTGGCCGCGTGCAAAGTGTGGCCACGCGCATCGTTGTTGAGCGTGAGCGTGAGCGCATGGCGTTCATTCGTGCGTCCTACTGGGACCTCGAGGCCAAGTTCGAAAAGACCGGCGAAGTTGCCGCAGGCCAACCGTCGGTCTTCAACGCGAAGCTGCTCGAGCTTGACGGCAAGCGCGTCGCCAGCGGCAAGGACTTCGACGAGACCGGCAAGCTGGCCAAGGCCGAAGCCGTTGTGCTCAACGAAGCCGATGCAAGCTCGTTGGTCACCGCCCTCGATGGTGCTGAGTTCGGCGTTCGTTCGGTCGAGCCGAAGCCATATCGTCGCCGCCCGTCGGCACCGTTCATGACGTCAACCTTCCAGCAAGAGGCTGGGCGCAAGCTCGGGATGAGCTCGTCGATGGCCATGCGTGCCGCGCAGTCGTTGTACGAAAAGGGCCTCATCACCTACATGCGTACCGACTCGACCACACTGTCGAGCACGGCCATCGAAGCTGCCCGGTCGGTCATCACCTCTGACTTTGGGTCCGAGTACTTGCCAGCCGAGCCACGCGAGTACGCCACCAAGTCGAAGAACGCCCAGGAGGCCCACGAGGCCATCCGCCCCGCTGGCGAGAAGTTTGAATCTCCCAAGTCGGTCGCTGGCCAGGTCGCGAAGTCAGAAGCCCGGGTGTACGAACTGATCTGGAAGCGCACCGTTGCGTCGCAGATGACCGACGCCACCGGCGAGACCGTTTCGGTTCGTGTTGGCGCGAAGGCCTCCGACGGCCGCGACGCCGAGTTCTCCGCCAGCGGCACCGTCATTACTCATCAGGGCTTCCGCCGTGCCTACGTCGAAGAGACCGAGGGCGACGAGGCCGATTCCAAGCAGTTGCCCACGCTCGAAGTTGGCAACACGGTGAAGTCGAACGAAATCACTGCTGACGGCCATGAAACGCAGCCGCCCGCTCGCTACACCGAGGCATCGCTCGTCAAGAAGCTCGCCGAGCTGGAGATTGGTCGGCCATCGACTTACGCATCGATCATGGGCACAATTCAGGACCGCGAGTATGTGTGGAAGAAGGGGTCAGCCATGATTCCGTCGTTCACAGCGTTCTCGGTCGTCGGGCTTCTCGAACAGCACTTCCCTGATCTGGTCGACTACACCTACACCCGCCGCATGGAGAGCGATCTCGACAACATCGCTGGCGGCACTGGTGAGGCCATCCCGTGGCTGAAGCACTTCTACTTTGGCGATGACGAGACCGAAGGTCTCAAACACAAGGTTGACGAGCGCTTGGGCGAAATCGATGCCCGCGCCATCAACTCGATTCCCCTCGGCGTGTCCGAGGACGGCGAATTGGTTGTTGCTCGTGTCGGCAAGTTCGGGCCATACGTACAGCGCGGCGAGGGCGGCCCCGACAACCCGGGCAACACCGCATCGATCCCCGACGACATTCCGCCAGACGAGCTCACGGTCGACAAGGCCATCAACTACATCGAAGAAGCGGC
>CALHTB010000103.1 GCA_938038785.1 uncultured Acidimicrobiales bacterium | reverse complement strand
GGGGCCAGCGGCGGAACAATCGCCTCGATGTTGAACATCGTCGAAGAGGCAAAGGACAACCCCGACATCCGCCGGGTTCTCACCAATCCGTATGCGCTTGCACCCGAGGGAATGCGAACCGGGGTTCGCCAACACAACGTGACCGTGCCCATGCGTGACGAGGCGTCGGGCCGGTGGGTTGCTCCCTTCGTGATGGCGACGGTCAACACTCGGGTGGTTCACCGAAGTCACGCGTTACGTGGTCGACCCTGGGGGGACGACTTCTTGTACGACGAGGCAATGCTAACCGGCAACGGTCCTCTCGGAGCGGCCAAGGCGGGGGCGGTGTCGGGCGGGCTCGGCGCATTTATGGCAGCGACAAGTGTCGGGCCGATTCGTGGGTTGCTCGCCGACAAGGTTCTTCCCAAGCCCGGCGAAGGGCCAACTCCAGAGGCCCAAGAGGCTGGGTTCTTCGATCTACGCTTCTTCGGAACAACCCCCACCGGCGCAACAATCACCACCAAGATCACCGGAGATCGAGACCCCGGGTACGGATCGACCGCAAAGATGCTTGGCGAAGCAGCACTAGCACTCGTCAACGCTGACCCCGCCGACACCCCGGGCGGGTTCTGGACACCGGCCACCGCTCTCGGAACCACACTCGAGCAACAACTGGTCAAACACGCCGGGCTAACGTTCTCCATCGTCGACTAGTCGAAGCCGAACACCTGTTCGCTCTCTGCGCTATGCTGATCGCATGGCTGCCTTGCCCCTCACACTGTTCGGAATTGGCGAACCTCGTGTCGATCACTGCGCGAAGACGCAACGGACAGTGCTTGACCCGTGCTGTTGGGTTGACCACGCTCCCGGCTTTCTCTTAGGCGCCGACGAACTCCTCGGCCGACTCGAGAACGTTATGGCGTGGTACCGAGGCCGTCGCCTGATGTACGGAAGTTGGAACGATGAGCCACGCCTGACCGGCACTGAAGTGCGCGATGGCCAGGAACTGCCGTCCATCGTCGACGACATCCGATCATCGCTCAACGAACGCTACGGGCGTTCGTTCACGGGCTTGTTCTGCAACTTCTACACCAGAGGCTCCGACAGCGTGGCATGGCACGCCGACCGCATCGGGCGAACAGAGGTAGACCCGCTCGTCGCTATCGTCAGCCTCGGCGGGCCACGAACGTTTCTCCTGCGTCCACAGTCGGGCGGCACTAGTCACCGCGTCCGGCTGGACTCCGGAGACCTACTGATTATGGGAGGGGCAACCCAACATCACTGGGAGCATTCGATCCCCAAAACTGCTACTGCCGCGCCGCGAATGAGCGTCACCATGCGGGCCGGTCGCCGGTAGTTCTGACAGATTTTCTGCGATAAGGCCCGCATTTCTCAGGGCACGGGAATGCCGTGCCGATACATCACCATGACGATGTCCTCTGTGCGACGGCTGGTCGTACTGATACTCATCGGCGGAACTCTTCTCTCCATTCTGGCTGCGCGCTCGGTTTCGGGATCACGCGATGCAGCGGTCGAGCAAACCCTTGTGGACGAAACCGACGAGATCGTCGCCGAGCTCGATCGTCTTACCGCAGGAGCATTCGATGTAGTGCAAAATCTCGGCGACATCGTCTCGAGCGATTGGCAGACCGCGGATGAATATCGCTTGCTTTGGCCGAGCTATCGCGACGCGTTGCCCGGCGACTCGGCGGCACTGTTGCTCACATCGGTTCCGGCGACACAGCTCGATTCGTTCCTCGCCGCCCAAGAAGCAATAGATGAAGGGTTCTTCCCTTCGATCGTCAACAGTGCCCCACCTGCAAGCGGGCACGTCTTCATCATTGCCTCCTCCGACGAGTCACAGCCTGTTGGTGCTGACCTCTCCACAATCCCGGGAGCAGCCGATGTCTTCACCAACATCGATGCAGACACGATCGAAGTTCGCGGATCGGACTTCCGATCGCCGGTCAACACACCCGCCGGGCAAGCACAGCTCATCTACCGCACAACGGCGGAACGACCTGACGGCCAGGACGGATACATCTGGAACGTCATTCAAGTCGACACCGCAGCCTTCCTAGAGATAGCGATGGCTGGACGCGACGGGTTCGGCGCCCAACTCACACTGAATGTCAACGATCAACTCGTCGACAACGGAATCGAAATGGGCGGCGCCGTTACTCAGACTCGAGCGACCGCGGGCACTAACGGACTTGCGATGGAGGTCACCGTCTGGACGGACGGTTCGACCATCGTGAGCCGTAGCGCTAGCTCGGTGTTCTGGAGCACCTTGCTCGGAACGATCGGATTCGCGACGCTCGTCGGGCTCGGCACTACAGCCTTCGTCCTCGCCCGCCGAGCTGAGAGCGGCGAACGCGAAGCCCGCCACGATGAGCTCACCGGTCTCCCCAACCGCCGTTGGGTCATGGAACGATTGCAGGCCAGCAAGGGTGACATCGCCGTGATGTTCTGCGATCTCGACCGATTCAAGGTCGTGAACGACAGCGTCGGTCATGCCTCGGGCGATGAACTGTTGGTTCGCGTAAGCGAACGAATTGTGGCGATCGTGGGTGAGCGCGGCGAGGTAGCACGCTTCGGCGGAGACGAGTTCATCATCCTTATTCAGGGGCGAGGAGATACTTACGGCCAATCGATCGAGGTTGCCACCGAGCTCGTGACGTCGATGGGAGGCGACCCATTCATCATCGAAGCAGGTTCGTTCCGCACCTCGATGTCGGTTGGTCTAGCCATGGGCAACACCAACCAGATACACGGTGATGAGCTAATTCGCGCGGCCGACGTGGCCCTCGGGCGCGCCAAGACCAACGGCCGAGACACCTTCGTGGTCTACGACAACGAACTGCGCGAACACGAAATCGGTCGCTTGAAGCTCGAGTCCGAGCTCCAGGATGCGCTCGATGCCCAGAATCTCACCGTGCATTTCCAACCAATCGTGGACAGCGAGAAACACGTCTGCTCATACGAAGCGCTCGTGCGTTGGGAACATCGGGGCGAACTCATCAGCCCCGGCGCCTTCCTCCCCGTGGTCGAAGACATGGGACGCATGGTCGACCTCGGCGAGATCGTGCTTCGCAAGGCCATCAAGATCTTCACTGAGGTGACAGACAGCGACGACGCCACCACCTTGCACATCAATGTCGACGCGTCGCAGCTTCTCGATCCGAACTTTCCCCAAACCGTCCGAGACGTGGTCGAGGAGTTTGATCTCGATCCAAGCCGCCTAATTCTGGAACTCACCGAAGGCGAGTGGGTTGACTCGAACGAGGATCTCGAAACGGTCCTCCTTGAACTGGCCAACGGCGGTTTTGCGTTTGCGATCGATGATTTTGGTAGTGGCTACTCATCGTTGGGGCGTCTTCTCACGGTGCCTGGTCTCGCCGAGATCAAGATCGACAGGTCGATGGTCATGCGCTCGATGGATCCGCGAACCGGTGCGATCGTCGCGGGACTCGTAGAGATCGCCGACCGGCTTGAAGTGGCCCTTGTTGCCGAAGGCGTCGAGAAGACCGAAGAGTTCGCTGTGCTACGTCGCGCCGGTATCCCCTACTTCCAGGGATACTTGTTTGGCCGCCCGGTACCGCTCAGCGCCGATGACTACGTTCGCCCGGTCGACCAAGCCAGTAATGGTTACACCGGGCACGACGCAGAGCTCGACGCCGCCTAAGCGCTTGGAGCAACCGCTTCGAGCCCAACGGAGCGGCGAGCCTCGTAGACCTTCTGGCGCCCGAGGGCGGCGTCTACTTCGGCGCCTATAAGCACCGCTAGCGCCATCAGTTGGAGCCACAGCATGACCACAATGATCGTGGCCAGTGTCCCGTAGGTTTCGCCGTAGCTGCCAAAGTTGTTCACGAACACGCCAAAGCCCCAGGACAAGAACACGATGAGTGCAGTGCCAACCGCTGCGCCCTTGGTGATGACCGGCGACTTTCCACCGGCGACCAACTCCGATCCGCGGGCCGGGTCGGCTGCAGGGCCGACCTTGTAGAGAAATGAAAGTCCCGCGATCATCAAAAGGCCAAGCGCGAAAAAGCGACCGATCGAGACGAGCCAGCGGATGGCGCTGCTGTCGATCCAGTTGTCGAGCTGAGCGGGAAGAACCGACATCGTGAAGACCATGGCTCCGACCATCACGAGCGCCCCGAGCATTAGGCCAATGGCGATCAACCGCTTGATGACGAAGTTCCGAGACTCGCGTCGGTCGAATACCACGTTCAAGGTTTCCATAAGCTGGCCAACGGCGCCCGACGCCGAGAACACCGACGCCGCCACGCCCACCGCTGCGGCAATGCCAGCACCGGTTGAGCCACTGGCCGCGATGTCTCTGATCTGTTGGACGACGAACATCCGGGTTGCCTCTGGCGAGTTCTCAAGCGCAGCCTCGGTCTCTGTCACGAGGACATCGGGGTCAGCGACCAAACCGGTGATCGCTACCGCAGCGGCGAGGGCTGGGATCAACGCAATAAAGGCAAAGAAGGCAACGCCAGCCGCGAAGATCGGCAGGCGGTGTTCTTTGATCTTCGTTTTGAGCTCGCTGAAGAGTCCTGGGGGCGCTGCTGGTTCGTTCGCTTGCTGTTTGGTTTTCGCCATGATTCACCAATCCTGTCAGGCCAGGCGACTACCGTTCACGACCGATGGAGCCTTTTGTATTTGGAGTCGATCTCGACGGTGTATGCGGCGACTATACGCCTGCATTTCGCACGATCGTCGCACGTGAGCTGGCAGTGTCTGAGGACGACCTCCCACTCGAGCGGTCATGGGACTTTCGTGAGTGGAATCTCGAGCGGGCTGGCGGTTTCGAACGCCTGCATGCGCTTGCGGTTTCCGAGGACCGCTTGTTCGCCACAATGCCTCCGATCGACGGTGTCACCGATGCGCTCTGGAGGTTGTCCGATGCGGGCATCCACATTCGGGTGATCACCCACCGGCTGTATGTGAACTGGGGCCATGCGGGCGCGGTTGCTGACACGGTTGATTGGCTCGATCAGCACCGAATCCCGTACCGCGATATCTGTTTCCTCGGAAACAAGCCCGATGTTGGCGCCGATGTCTACATCGACGACGGCCCTCACAACATCATTCAGCTGCGAGACGCTGGCTTCAACGCCATCGTGTTCGACCAGCCATACAACCGTCACCTCGACGGCCCGCGCGCTCACGACTGGAACGAGCTCGAAGACATGGTCATGGACCTCGCCGCCGAGCGGCTGGGCGCGGTCGAGCCCCAGCTTCCTGGGGTGGATTCAGGAGCCGACCGGCTCGATCGCAACCGGACCGACGGCGAGTAGCACTGCGGCTATCGGTGAGCGAGCTTCGCCCGAGCCGGTTCGAGGTCGTTGGGGTTGGTGACCCCGATCCACTCCTCGTGCGACACCGGAACAACTACGCTGAGCTCGCCCGAGGCACGGAGACGATCAACGACGTCGGGTAGCAGGTACTCGGTCTTGGGTTCGCCACCGAACTCGTCGTAGAACGACTCCCACTGCGCTTGAAGGTGCGGGAACAGCGACTGTGGAAAGCCAAACATGTTCATCGAGACCATGGTGTCGTCGGCGTGATCGCCTGCGGGGTCTTCCGAACGAATTTGTCCATCGTCACTGCGGGCGATGCCGTGCGTCTCGGTGATCGACTGCAGCTCGCCACCGTCAACCGCGCACACCCCACGCGAAACTGCTCCCTCGAGCGGAAGCGTCTTTGAAAGCTGGAACGCCACGAGGGCGGCAACCGAATCGTCACCGCCAGCAAGCGCGTCAGCAGCGAGCTGGAACGATGTCGGTCCGTAGTAGTCGTCGGCGTTCACGACGATAAACGAGCCGGGAACAACTGCTGCAGCCGAAAGCACGGCGTGGGCGGTGCCCCACGGCTTGTCGCGATGTGGGCCAAGGTCGTCTTGACGCACCAGAACAAAGCCATCGAGCGAGTCGTATTGGCGTTCGAGGTGAGCGCGAACGTCGTCCTCGATATCGGTTCGAATGATCAGCACGACCTGAGAGCACCCAGCTGCTCGACCGTCTTGAATTGCAAAGTCCAGAAAGGCTTCGCCGTTTGGCCCAACCTCGACGAGCTGCTTGGTTCCGCCGAAGCGGCTGCCAAGGCCTGCGGCCATAATCACCAGTGAAAGATCCATATCCATTATTCGTAGTCGCAACACGACGTTTAGTGGCGTCAATCCGTCAGTATCTGTTCCCATCGCTGACACAAGAACGACATCTGCGTACCAATTCGCTTCTACGATGATCCATCATGACATCGCAGGACCCCGCCAGCTCTCGGGTCGAAGCGCTCATCACCGATCTCGACGGCACCTTTTGGTCGCGGCAAATGGAGGTTCACGAGAAGAGCTTGGCTACGGTAGCCAAGCTTGATGAGGCACAGATCCCCTTTGTGGTTGCTACCGGCAGGCGGGCTCAGGGAGCCCTTCTCGGGCTCACCCCGGTTGGACTCCACACCCGGCCGGGAATCTTGATGAACGGAGCCCTCGCCCGCGACGAACTATCCGGTGATTCGTTCCTCGTCAGCGAGATTGGCTACGACGACGGAGTTGACGTCCTCGGTGCATTTCGAGCAGGCGATGTCGAGCCGGTGATTTACGTCGACCACCCGACCACCGACATGCTCGTGGGTCCGGGGGGCGGTGCCGGCGAGGAATACCTCGCCCGAACCGTTGGGTACGCACGGGTCGACAGTCTTGAAGCGTCCCTCCAGAAACATCGGGTCATTGGCTTTGGTGCATTCGGCTTCGAATACGAGCAGTTACATCCCATCTCTGAGGCGATCAACACCGCAAGGTTGGCCACGGGCATCATTGGAGAATCCCTCTACGAAGGCAACTACGGCCTGATGATCCAGGGTCACGAAATCGACAAGCAAACCGGCATCGAGGCGTGGTGCGCTCGCGTTGGAGTCGACCCGGCGCAGCTCGCCGTTGTCGGCGACGGACACAACGACATCGAGATGCTGCGGAACGCGCACGTCGCAATCGTCCCCGAGAATGCAGCCCCCGAGATCCGGGAGCTGGCCGATGTGATCATCGCACCAAACGAAGAAGGTGGCTGGGAACAGATCTCAGAGATCCTGGGCCTGTAGCGTTGCACGAATGGCAACCATCGGATTCATTGGACTGGGTGCCATGGGATACCCCATGGCCGGTCATCTCGTCACCGCTGGCCACACGGTCAGTGTCTTCAATCGCACCACGGCAGTGGCTGAACGCTTTGTTGAGGCCTTCCCAGCAGCACGCCTCGCGGTGTCACCCGCTGATGCATGCTCGGGCGCCGAATTCGGCATCTTGATCGTCGGCAACGATGACAGCGTCAGGTCGGTCGCACTTGGCGACGACGGCGCCATCGCAGGCCTTCCGAACGGATCGATTCTCATCGACCACACGACGGCGTCGGCCACGATCGCCCACGAACTCGCCGAGGCTGCGGCAGGCAAACAGATCGGGTGCCTCGACGCCCCGGTGTCGGGAGGCGAAGCCGGAGCGCAAAACGGGGTGCTCACCATCATGTGCGGCGGCGACCAAGACACGTTCAACACATCAGAGCCGATCATCACCCACTACTCGAAGACCCGCACGCTCATTGGCGGCACCGGCGCTGGCCAGACGACCAAGATGGTCAACCAAATCGCGATCGCGGGCCTGCTTCAGGGTCTTGCCGAGGCCCTCACTCTCGGTATCGAGGCCGGCCTAGATATGGAGCGGGTAATCAACACCATTTCTGACGGCGCTGCCGGTTCGTGGCAGATGTCCAATCGCGGGCAGACCATGGTCGACGACCAGTTCGACTTTGGCTTCGCCACCGAATGGATGGTTAAGGACCTCGGCATTGCTTTAGCCGAGGCGAAACGACTCGGCGTTGACACGCCGATTGCGACCACCGTGGCGGGTTACTACGACGAGCTCATAGAAGCCGGGGAATCCCGCAGCGACACTTCGGTGTTAATTCGTCGAATCCGCAACACCTAACCGTCACCCTCCCCGACGAAAGAAGACCCATGAACCACTTTGACCTGCTCGTGATCGGCACGGGCTCTGGCAACTCGATGCTCGGCCCAGAATTCGAAAGCCAGAAGGTGGCAATCGTCGAACGCGGTGCATTTGGAGGCACCTGCCTCAACGTCGGCTGCATTCCGTCCAAGATGTTTGTGTACGCCGCCGAGATGGCACACAACGCGCAACATGTTGGCAAAAAGCTCGGGGTGCACACGAGCTTCGACGGTGCTGATTGGCCAGCAATCCGGGATCGCGTGTTTGGGCGAATCGATCCGATTGCCGAGGGGGGCGAGCACTACCGGGCGTCAGAACAAGAGCACGTCACGGTGTTCAAGGGCTCAGGTCGATTCGTCGGCGACAAGACCCTTGAAATTGCGATGAACGACGGCAGCACCGAAACGGTCACGGCCGACAAGGTCGTCCTCGCCGCTGGAGCGCGCATTCTCATCCCTGACGTCGTTGCAAATTCGAACGTCGACTACTACACCTCCGACACAATCATGCGTGTCGATGCACTGCCCGAGCGATTGATCGTGCTGGGTGGCGGCTACATCGGCGCCGAGCTTGGAAACGTCTTTGGATCGCTCGGATCGAAAGTCACGATCATCAACCGAAGCTCGGTGATGATTCGCCGGGAAGACCCCGACATTGCCCAACGCTTCACCGAGTCATACGCCGAGCGATTTGATGTTCGACTCAACACCTCGATCACCGACATGCATCAATCCGAAGACGGAACCGTAACGATCAGCGCCACCGAGAACGGCGAGCCGGTCACGATCGTTGGTGACGCACTTCTTGTCGCCATTGGTCGTGTGCCAAATGGCGACGAACTGAACGTGGTCGCTACCGGTGTCGAGCTCGACGACGACGGCTACGTTGTCGCCGACGAGCATCTCCGAACCGCAAACCCAGATGTGTGGGCGCTTGGCGACATCAACAACCCCGCGCAGCTCAAGCACACGGCGAACGCCGATGCTCGGGTAGTCGGGCACAACCTGCTCAATCCCGACGATCTGCACTCGATCGACCGGACGCTCACTCCTCATGCGATCTTTGGCTACCCGCAGGTGGCCGCCGTTGGGCTCACCGAACCCGAGGCGCGAGACGCTGGCCTGAACATCGTCACCACCGTGCACTCCTATGCGTCGGCGGCCTATGGCTGGGCGATGGAGGACACCACCAGCGTCTGCAAGCTCATCGCCGACGCTGACACTCGATTGCTCCTCGGTGCCCACATCATTGGGCCCCAGGCGTCGACGCTCATCCAACAGCTCATCCAGGGAATGACCTTCGGCCAAACCGTCGACCAAATGGCGCGCGGCCAGCTGTACATTCACCCAGCTCTCAACGAGGTTGTCGAGCAGGCGCTTCTGAACTTGTAGATGCCCCGAATTTGTGCCCAGTTTCTGTCAACGCAACTGCCGAATTTTTGGGGGAGTAGGTCCAAAAGTCCTATAGGTGGAGTGGGGATCCGTCCGACCTAGTCATCAGCGATCAATTCACGTGTCGCGAAGGAACGGATGAGGATGGGACCGAAACTCAAACGGAATAGCCAGTCGGCTATCGGCACGACGCCGACGTCAACGAAGGTCACGTCGATCCGCAAGCGGATTCTTCAGCGCGTTCTTCCAGTCGCGCTCATCCCGCTGCTACTTCTGAGTGTTGCCACCATCGCCGGCCTTTTCTGGCTCCAGCAACAGACGACCGACGCGGTTGGATCAGCCGAGGACATCCTCACCGAAAACGTGGTCGAGGATGGCGTATCTCGAGCCTCAGATCGTGCCGCACGTGACCTCGCCGCCTACGTCGACCAGTGGGTGTTCCGTACCAGCCGTCTGAACAGCACTGCTGAGTTCCGTCGAACCGTCACCGAGGTCAGCGCCGAAGTTGAAGCAGCACAGCTCAACCCCGCCAGCGGCGACTTCGCAACCCGGCTTCAGGGTCCGCTCACCACTCGAACTCAGGTGTTGGCCCTCACCCTTCCCGAACAACTTCGCACCTTCGAGGAAGATGGCAACATCGAAGTTCTTCTCGTATCGGAATCTGGATACACCATTGGCTCGACCAACTCAGACACCGCTCTGGACCACTCTGAGGCCCCATGGTTCCAACAAACAATTGACACCGGTACCTCAGCGAGTTCGTTCGTCAACGATGGCGACGGCGATGCTTCCTTCGAGCTCGCGTTCTTGACTCAGCCCCCCGCAAACGTCGACGGCGCCGCAGTTATTCGAGTGCGTGTGGCCATGTTCAACGTGCAGTGGCTCCTCGATGAGATCGCCGCTGATGATGCGGTGACCATCTCACTCGTCGACACGCCGCGCTCTGTTCTGCTCGCAGACACCGCAACCCGCCACTCCGACGCTGTCATGTTCGACCAGAGCATGTTCCTGACCGATGACACCGGC
>CALHTB010000102.1 GCA_938038785.1 uncultured Acidimicrobiales bacterium | reverse complement strand
CGTCGAAGACTCGCCGGCGGAATTCGATGCGGTCAGCGTCACCGTGTAGGTGCCCGCCTCGTCGTAGGTGTGCTTAGCGGTTGGGCCGACGCTCGATTCACCATTGCCGAAATTCCATTCGAGCAAGTCGACTTCGCCGGTGGTGCGGCTGGTGAGCGACACGCTCTCGCCGACCTCGATGGTGCTGCGATCAAAGGTGAAGTCGGCGGCTGGCGCCAGCAAGACCGTCTTTGGCACGACGGTGATCTCGGCAAGCTGGGTCGACTGGTCGCCGCGCGCGTTCGTGATCGTCAAGGCCACGACATAGATACCGTCGTTCGGCCACGCCTTCTCGACGTTTGGTTCTTGTGCTCCGGTGCCGTCGCCAAAGTCCCAGGTCCATGACGTGGGCGACCCGGTACTCGTGTCGGTGAATCGAAGGACCTCGCCCTCAGCGGCCGAACCAGATGAGACCGAGAAGTTGGCGATGAGCGTCTCGATGACTTCGGGGGCTTCGTCAGCGACGTCTTCGACCGGTTCTTGATCTTCGATGACCGGGTCGGGCTCAGTATCGGGAATTGGCTCTGCCACCGGTTCGGGCACCGGATTGTCAACCGCGATTCCAACAGCGGACGGCTCGATGAGGTTGCCCTGGTCGTTGTCGCCAAACACATCAACGTCGCCGCCCTCAGGCCCGGTGCCAATACCGTTGTCGGCTTGAGGAGCGTCGGTGCCAGCGGCGATAACGCTGTCGCCGGTATCGCCCAGAATTCGAAGTCCGCCGTCGCCGTCAGCGCCACCGGTAAGCGCCGAACCGTCGCCTTCTTCGTCGATATCGAGACTCGAACCGGCAACGATTGTTGAGATCTTTGGTACCGGCGTGATCGCATCGGCACTTACCACCGCAGCGAACGGGCCCTGGGGTTCGTTCGCCCAGACGGTGGAGCCGACGACATCGAGATCGAAGGGCACTCCGCGAGATCCGAAGGGAAAGTTGGCAACGACGGCTTCGTCTTCGATGTCTACGACGACGATTCGGCCCGAGCTCCAGTTTGGGATGTACGCCATTCCGCCAGTTGCTACCGGTGCGCCGAATTCCTCGCCGGTGACCCCGACGTTGATGTCACCACAGCCACTGTCGGGACGGCTGACGTTGAGGGTTGAGGTGGTTGGGTTGTATGCCAAGATGACCGGCTCATCAGACCCTCCACTTCCGCCGGTGACCGCTCCGGTCGCGGCGCTCGTTGTGCAGAACGGCAGTCCGAACGATCCGTCGGACAATACTTCGGTGACGGACAGCCGGCTCGGGTCGACGACGAAGACGCCATCTCCGGCGCGGACTATGGAACGTTGGTCGCCGGTGTCGCCAACGGGGTCGGCCAGATCAACCACACTCGACAGACCTCGGTCGGTCAGGCGCTGCACCTGGTCGAAATCACCCGAGAGCGCAGTCACAAACCCGTCCTCATCTTGCATGATCGAGTGCAGCGGGGCAGGAAGGATGATCGGTGTGGTTGTGGAGGTCTGGGGGTCGATCGTGAGTATCGCTTCGTCGGTGACGACGACGACATTGCCGGCCGAGTCAGGGGATCCAAAGACCGAGGGATCCTTTGGCTCATCGCTTGTATCCAAGACATCGAGTTCATCTTCAGGCTCGTCGGGCGCCTCCAATGGGATTGTGGAGGTCACCGAAAGCAGCTGGCCGCTGACCAACGAAATCGAATTGGCGTCGGTGTTCAGCACGACCGCACCATCGCCATGCGGCACCGCGCTGAATTCCTGGCCGGGCTGGGCGACGTCGATGCGCGCGGTTACCTCGCCGGTGGTTGCATTGATCTGTAGAAGTTCGCCGTCAAGACCATGTTCGATCCAGGCGTGTGGGTCGCCGAGATCCACCCCCGCTGATGCCTGGTCTCCCGGCCGAAAAACGACAAAAAGGCCAAGCGCGACAACGAACATCGCCAAAATGACGACAAGCGCTTGACGCTTCTCCAGGCCCATTACACGTTCCACTTCGTACAGTGCAGCAGAGAGTGAACGCCAATTGCAAAATGACCACTTTTGGTGAGTGAAGGCATCTCCGCGCTTTCGGCATTGGGCTTGTCAGCATCGGTCGATTTGTGATCACGATTTGGCCTGCACCCGTGCTCCGCCGCCGGCACACGCTCACGTCAAATACGCGCTCACAACCGACCCACTAACGAACCTATACCGGTACGCCCATAATGTGGCCGCGGTTCGACACGCAACGTGAGATTTGGTTGTTACTCGCCTGTATCGGGCGCCTCGGCCTCGGTAGCAGCGAGCCGTTCAAGCAGCTCGTCACGAACGCTTCGGCCGGCCTCACGTGCCTTCTCCCCAGACTTTCGCCACCCGTGGCGGCTGGAGTACAGCAAGGCGTCCTCGCCAAGACGTCCTTCACCGAACTGGCTAACACGGGCAAGGAACAGATCATGGTCGAGGTCGGTGTCGAGCTTCTCGATCACATCACACTTGATCCACGAGATGCAGTTGTCGACGATCGGCAAACCCTCGACCTCGGTGAGGTACTCGGGTGCGATGTATTTGAACTTGCGCCCCGGGTACGAGAAGTACTGACCGACATCAACCTGATCGGCCGCCAAGTTCGACACGGTGAACCAACCCGACGCTTCGATGACTGCATGGGTGTCGTGTTTGGGCGAGATCGACGCCAGCATGATCGGCTCGTCGAACGACACCTGCATGACCCAGTGGGAACAATACCCCCGGGTGAGGCCATCGTGGGTCGACGCCACCACCTGCACACCCTTCATCATTTGGCCCAAGCATCGCTTCAGATCTCTATCCATGACCGCACATTAGGTTGAGCCGAACTACCGCGGCGGGTTAAAGGTGAGCCCCTTGTATGCCTTGACGAAACCGTTGGCTACCAGCGTGTCGGCGAGCGGCGAATCTGACGATGGGTCGCCGTCGATCTTGCCAATCTCGACCTGGCGCACAATGCCGCGACGGGCGAGGTCCTTCACCGAGTCGACCCACAGGTCGGACTCGTGGGCTGCAGGGAAACCGATCAACGACTTGGCGCCCCGGTCGATAAAGACCGCCGGTTCGCCGTCGACGATCACCACGTGGGCACCAGCTACTCGTGCCGGCCGGCTGTTCGATTCGGGCCACCGCAGAGATGCACCATACGGCTGAGCCGGATCGGTCGCAGCGAGGAGCACCACCTCGGGCTCGTCGAATTCCGACGTTGCATTGGCGCTCGAACGCAACCGATCGACCGCCCCAGGCAACGCGAATTGCGCGGCGCCGAGGCCCTCGACGAAATACCCCCGGCGAACGTCGCCTCGTTCTTCGAGCGCTTTGAGCACCGGATACACCCCAGCGAAACCACCGGTGATGCCTTCACCCAATGCGGCTTCGCGGGTAAGCACGCCGTATCGCTCGACCAGCTGCAATGCGTGAGCGGTCGAGCGCTGCGTCGGCGACGGTTCGGGAACCAATAGTTGCGACACCAGCGACCAACGTCCCGCAGCTTGGGGAGGACCAGCGGCTCGAAGCTGTCCTACACGTGGGCGTCGCCGGTTCTTACGTGCCGATGTTCCTGCCTTGGAGCCGAGGAACGATCGGACCGGGGCAAGTGAATCGTTGGTGACCTCGCCCGCCCACACGAGATCCCACAGGGCGGCCAGGATTGCTTTGTCGGAATAGCCCACACCCTCGGCGTTTGCCGCCGAGACGATGTCGAACCAAAACGAGGCTCCCCCGTTCGCTAGCCGATTGCGAAGCGCGTCGTGGATTGGTTCGTCTGGCGGTTCCGGGTTCGGTGTGACGAGCAGCGAGATCTGGTCGCGGAACGCTAGGCGGATTCGTCCGTCCTTCGAACCAATGGCCCCGGCACCAACCCACACCACTTCGCCCGAGGTGCACAGCGTGTCGAGGTCGGCTGGCCGGTAGCTCGACATTCGAGCGGGAAGGACCGATCGTTCAAGTACCGATGCGGGGATGGCCGCGCCTTGGAGCACACCGATTACGTCGGCAAGCCCGTCGGGGCCACGTCGAGGTACGCCAACACCTTGCCAGGTGGGTAAAAACCGAGCGAGTGCGGCCCGCTCGACGGGCGCTACCTCCGCTCGAAGCGCAGCGAGCGATCGGCGACGAAGCTGTCGGAGCACCCCGTCGTCAACCCATTCGCGTGTGCTGCCGTCTGGACGGAACTCGCCACGAACGAGCTGGCCCGCATCGGCAAGGCGCGTCAATGCATCGTGGGCCCGGGTGGACGCAATGCCGTATCGGCCTGCGAATTGATCGGTAACGAACGGTCCATGGCTTCTCGCAAAGCGCAGGGCAAGGTCGCCAAGAGGGTCGTCGACACTGTCGGTGAAGGCAGCGGGCAGGCCAACGGGAACCGAGACACCGATGGCGTCGCGAAGTCGGCCGGCGTCTTCGGCAGCCGCGTATCTTCGCTCGTCGGCGATCCCGACCTCGATGATTCGCATGTCGGATATGAGCGTCGTGATCGCAGCACCAACGTCGACCGTTTCGGTAGCACGGGCTTCAAGCTCGTGACGCGTCACGGGCCCGAGGAGGCGAACCAAGTCGTGAAGCTCGTCGGCATCTCGCGCTTGGCGCCCGTCGACCAGACGTTGCAGTTCGAGCTCGAGGTCGGCCAACACCCCCGGGTCGAGCAACTCGCGAAGCTCTTCGGCACCCAACAGGTCGCGCAGCAAGTCCCGATCGAGCGACAGCGCCGCGGCGCGCCGTTCGGCAAGCGGCGCATCACCCTCGTACATGTACACCGCAATCCAGCCGAACAAGAGCGACTGGGCAAACGGTGACGCGCGGTTGGTCTCGACCGGAACCATGCGAATCGACCGGTCGGACAGCCCTTGCAGAACACCTCGCAACGCTGGCACGTCGAAGACATCGTTCAAACACTCGCGGGTGGCTTCGAGAAGAATTGGGAAGCTCGGATACTTCGCGGCGACGCGAAGCAGGTCGGCAGAACGTTGGCGCTGCTGCCATAGCGGCGTCCGTTGGTCGGGCCGACGGCGCGGTAGCAACAACGATCGCCCGGCGCACTCTCGGAACCGACTGGCAAACAATGCGCTGCCAGGAAGCTCGGCGACAACAGCTTCGTCGATGTCCTCGGGGTCGATCCGAAGGTCGTCGAGCTGCAGTTCGTCTGCCGATTCGGGCAGGCGGATCACGATGCCGTCGTCGGACCACATCATCTCGACGTCCATGCCCCACAACTGAGACAGACGCGAGCGCAGCGCCATGCCCCACGGAGCGTGGACCTGCGCCCCGAACGATGACAGCAGACAGATACGCCAGTCACCGATCTCGTCTCGGAACCGTTCGACCACGATGGTTTTGTCATCGGGCACCACACCGGTTGCGTCGCGCTGATCGGCGACGTAGTGCAACACATTCGCCGCAGCCAACTCGTCCAACCCGTGACGCTCGACAAGCCGTTTCTTCGCAGTCTTCTCGTCGATGTCTTGCAGCTCTCGAATGAACGCACCCATTGCCCGACCAAGCTCGATCGGTCGGCCCGGCCCGTCGCCGTGCCAGAACGGCATCTTGCCGGGCTCTCCCGGAGCGGGGGTGACAACAACCCGCTCGAAGGTGATGTCTTCGATTCGCCACGTCGACGCGCCGAGCAAGAACGTCTCCCCCGGCCGAGACTCGTACACCATCTCTTCGTCGAGCTCACCCACCCGAGTTCCGTCGGGCAGGAACACCCCGTACAACCCACGATCGGGGATCGTGCCAGCATTGGTGACGGCCAGTCGCTGAGCTCCGGACCGACCACGTACCGTGCCGCCGACCCGATCCCACACGACGCGAGGCCGCAGCTCACGAAACTCTTCAGACGGATAACGCCCGCTCAACAGGTCGAGCACACCATCGAGGACTTCGTCCGATAGCTCGGCGAAGTTCGCGGCGCCACGCACCACCGCAGTCATCTCATCGATATCCCACTCGTCGAGCGCGACCATGGCAACGATGTGTTGGGCCAGCACATCGAGCGGATTCCGGGGATAGCGGGTCTCCTCAATTTCACCGCGCAACATCCGGTCAACAACGACGGCCGTTTCGAGCAAGTCAGAACGGTGCTTCGGGAAGATCTTGCCGATCGAGCGCGCCCCAACCTGATGGCCAGCGCGGCCCACGCGTTGCAACCCACGGCTCACCGCCCCCGGTGACTCGACTTGCACCACCAAGTCAACGGCACCCATATCGATGCCAAGCTCAAGTGAACTCGTGGCCACGATCGCCCGAATCTCACCCTGCTTCAGCTGATCCTCAATATCGAGACGCTTCGCCTTCGACAACGAACCGTGATGTGCCGCGATTCGGGCGGGGCCTTCTTCTCTTCGCGGCGCTTCCGAATCGCGATATTTCCCGGAGCTCCGCTCCTCCATCGGTCGCATCGTCGCTTCGCTTTGGATGCTCGGCTGCTGCGCCTGAGGCGGTGACTGGTCGGTCGTCCCTCCCTCCCGCTCGCGGCTTCGCAGTCCTTCGTGCGTATACAGGCTTTCAGTTTTCGCTGGATCTATCTCTGCTGTCGCATCTTCATTTCCCGCTCGTTCCTCGCTCCCGGCAATCGTCGCCTGCGGCTCCTCGACTGCTGCGCCCGAGGCGGACTCCGGTCGTTCGTCCCTCACTCCCTCGGGAGCTGGCGTTCCTTCATGCGTATACAGGCTCTCACTTTGGCTGGAGTCATCAGACTTGTCCCCGCCGCTTTCGGGGAGCGGAGCTGGCGTAGCGACCATGTCGGCTGACTGGGGATCTCGACCGGAAGTGTCGAGGTGTGATTGCTCGTCCCACATGTCGTTTAGGCGGCCGGCTAGGCGTTCGGCGAGGCGACGGGAGTTGACGAAGACGATCGTTGACTTGTGCTGCTGGATCTGTTCGAGAATCCGGGGGTGCACCGACGGCCAGATGCTGTTTCGTTGTTGCGGATCCGCGGACCCTGCAGGTTCCTCGGGAACACGGCCCAGGTCGGCCATGTCCTCGACTGGAACGATCACCTCGATGTCCATGTTGGCCGGTGCGCCCGCGTCGACGATCTCGACGGGCCGCCAGGTGTTCTTTACGTCTGGGTGAGCGGTGCGACCGCCGAGGAAGCGAGCGATCTCATCCAACGGCTTCTGGGTTGCGGACAGCCCAATGCGCTGAACCGGCCGGCCAACGAGGTGTTCGAGACGTTCCATCGTGACAGCGAGATGGGCTCCTCGTTTGGTACCGGCAACCGAGTGGATCTCGTCGATGATGACGGCATCGACGTTGCGAAGCGTCTCCCGAGCCGCCGAAGTCAACATGAGATACAACGACTCGGGTGTGGTGATGAGCAGGTCGGGCGGGTTACGGACAAGCTTGCGACGCTCGTCGGCGGGCGTGTCACCAGTTCGCATAGCCACGGTGGGTACGTGGATTGGTTCACCAATACGTTCGGCCGCCAGTGTGATTCCCCGCAGCGGCGAGCGAAGGTTCTTCTCCACATCGACTGCAAGCGCACGCAGCGGCGAGATGTAGAGCAGGCGGGTCCGTGCGTCCTTCTCAGGTACCGGCGAGGTCATCAACCGGTCGATCCCCCACAGGAAGGCTGCGAGCGTCTTGCCCGACCCCGTCGGCGACAAGATCAGCGTGTTCTGCCCCGATGCAATCCGCGGCCAACCCATTGCTTGCGGAGGCGTTGGTTCGACAAAGGACGTTTCGAACCACGCTCGCACCGCAGCCGAAAAGGGCTTTAGCGAGGCATCGGACACGCGGCCAACCTACAAGTTGCGAGCTGATTCATCGCAGGCCGGGCGGTTCGTCGCCAACCTCTCGCAACACGGTGGGTAGGGGTTCTGCATGCAGGATTCCTACCCGCTTTGTTGCGCGGGTTAGCGCGACATAGAGCGCTCGCATGCCTTGGCGTTCTTCACGGATGATTCGGTTGGGCTCGATGACCAGCGCCGCGTCGACCTCAAGACCCTTCACCAGCTGAACTGGCACTATGGTGACCTGCTTGTCGAGCCCCGACCGGGTTGCTCCGCCGAACGAAATGTCGGCTGCCGTCAGCGCGTCGGCCACTTCAGCCAGCATGGAGCGCGGCACGATGATGGCCAAGTTGCCCGAGTCGATCTCGGCTTGCTCAGCAGCGATCACCGCTGGCAGCGCAGCAGCGATGTCGACCACCTCGCGGACCTCCGGTGAGGCGCCTTCGTTACGGATGGCGATGGGTGGTGTCAACCCAGGAGCCGCTTCGGTGAGCACCTTCGCGGCCAACGCCATGGCTGGC
>CALHTB010000101.1 GCA_938038785.1 uncultured Acidimicrobiales bacterium | reverse complement strand
AGGCCAACTTTCATCCCGTGAGCCTCGGCCCTGTCGAGGGTTGCGTTGACGTGAGCGATGTAGCCATCGGACAGCACGATCTCGCCGTTCGTGTACGAGCCGATTAGCTCGCCGCCAGGGTACGGGTGGTTGTAGGTCAGCGGTGCATGGCTAATGACCGCAGCCCACGCGCCACTGAACCCACGTGCCTTGAGCTCGGCGAAGTACTCGTCGGCCTGGTCGACCGTTGCTCGGCCAAACATCTGCCACGCGGTGTCATAGACGGGAATGCTGGTGTTTGCAGTAGGCGCAATGTAGGTGGAAGTCGATGTCTGTTGCGCCGTCGCCGGTGTACTCGCCAAAAGAGCGGCAACGAGCGCGATGAGCACGATCGTTATTGCGCTTCGCCTTGTCCTATCCACCTAAAAACGGTAGCTCTGCTGACAATTGTGATGAATGGGTCATTCGACTGACTCCATCAGCGAGCCAACGAGTCATACGAGCCTAGACGCAGAGAGCGGCGCGGGCCTCTTCCTCGGTGAACGCTTCGCTTGGAATGTTCTGCACGCTGCCATCGGGGCACACGAGCTGGAAGTACCCGGCACACACTTCGTCGTTCGTTTGCGTGTCGTCTTCAAATGGCCATTCGACTGGCTGCCTGCCATCGCCGCAGTCGATGCGGCGTGGTCCCGAGTTGGGGTCGATGGTCGAGGTGCACAACGGCAGCTCGTAGAGCTCGGCGTTGTAGACGCACCCGTTCGTCACCCAGGTGCTGGTGTCATACCTGACCGCAATGCCGGTGAACGTCGCGGCCCGTTGCCATTCGTCTTCGCTTGTGCAAACCGAAAACGTGGGATGTAGGTCTTCGGGAGTGTCGTTGCCGTCGTCGATGTCGGCTGCGGTCTGCATGGCATTGAGGCACTCGGCGGAGACGCCTTCGGGGCCGGTGTCTGTTAGCGGTCCGGCTGCAGCTGCGGTAGTGCTGGTAGTAGGTGCCTCGGTAGTCGTTGAGGTCGTGGTTGTCTCGGGTGCATCGGTGTTGTCAGGTTCGGTGGTCTCCAAAGCCGTCTCGTCAACAGCGGCGTCTTCGGCGGTGGAGTCATCGGTACTCGTTGGCGCCTCGGTGTCCTCAGCCGCCTCAGTTTCGGCTTCGGTGGCAGCGTCGAGGTCGGGGTTCTCAGCCGTTGCCGTAGTGGCGGCAGGAAGTTCCGACGTGGTGGACGACTCGATCGGCACCTCGGTGGTCGATGTTGACCCCGTCAGTTCGAGTTCGAGCTCGTCGGACACTGCTCGAGCAGCGTTCGCTTCGACCCCATCGGTCGAAGCCACCGACTGACCATCGATGTTCTGCGCGATGAAGTATCCCCCCACGAGCAGACCGATGATCGCCAGCGGCAAGAACAGCAACTTTGTCTTCCACCACGGAGGCGCGAAGCCTGCTGCCTCGGCCGCAACAACTTCGGCGGCCCATGGCGGCGGTGCCTCGTCGACCTCGACCTCAACCTCATGTCCGGCCTCGACTTCGGAGGGCGCTGGGACAATGGCGACAGCGGTGGCGAGGGCGCGCGTGGAATGGGTCCACGAAGACCCATCCCAATATCGCTCAGAATCTTGCTGGTTGGGGTCCCGATACCACCCAGCCGGTGGAGTCGCCGTGCCGGTCATTATGCCTTTCAGGATACTGGCCAAGTGGACCCCAGCGCTGGGCGCGCCCGCAAGTTGGTGCCTTGCCGTCGAGCTGACCTCACTACGGGTGTCAGGTGCTCGTCTTCTTGGTCATTGCAGCCGTTGCTAGCTGGTAGGTTCCGCGCATGGAGCGCTTCTACCCAATTGGAATTCCCGGCCAGCCATGGACAGACGACGACAGGCAGGCATGGTTCGACGCCCAAACGATCCAGCGCAGCTACCACGACGAGGTGGTTACCAGCCTCGACGCTCTCGACGATGCGTTCGAAGTTTCCGCCTACGGATCGCTACCCATCGACCCCGACCGCTATCGGCTGTTCGCCGTCACGGTGTCATCGTCGAAGCCCGAAGCACCGTGGGCGCTGATCACTGGGGGCGTGCACGGCTACGAGACGAGCGGGGTCCAAGGGGCGCTGCGCTTTTTGCACACCGAGGCCGTGACGTACCAGGACCAGCTGAACCTGCTGGTCGCGCCATGTGTCAGCCCGTGGGGCTACGAAGTCATCAACCGGTGGAATCCCAACGCTCTCGACCCGAACCGGTCGTTCTACCACGACAGTCCTTCCGAGGAAGCCGCCGCGTTGATGGCGATGATAAAGGGTCGTGCCATCGACTTTCTCGTGCACATGGACCTGCACGAAACGACCGACAGCGACGAGACTGAGTTTCGGCCAGCGGTCGCGGCCCGGGACGGCGAGACCTATGAGCCGGGCCTCATCCCTGACGGCTTTTACACGGTTGGCGACAGCGAGAACCCTATGCCCTTGTTTCAGGCGGCGATCATCGCTGGTGTCGAACCGGTGACCCACATTGCACCGCCCGACGATGATGGTCAGATCATCGGTGCGGACATCACCCAGCCGGGGGTCATCAACTATCCGTGTGTCGAACTCGGCTTGTGCGCGGGTATGACCAACGCCCGGTTTACCACCACAACCGAGGTCTACCCCGACAGCCCAAGGGCCACCGACGAGATCTGCATCAACGCCCAGGTGGCTGCGGTGAAGGCCGGGCTCGACTTCAGCCTGGCCGCTGCGTCGGGCTAGCTGCCCTCGGCCACAATCCAGCCACGGCGCTGAAGCTCGGCGGCGAGCTCCTCAGCCGGGAACTTGCGCAGCGCCTGCTCGGCGGGGGAGAGCTTGCGGGCCTTCTGAACCGGAGCGATGCTGTCGGCTTCCATCTCCACTTGCTCTTGCAGCTTGGCAATGAACTCGTCGGCCTCGTCACGGGTGAACTTGCCACCCGCCTGGCGTTGAGTGAAGTCCATTGGATAACGCGCTTCTTTGAAACTCTCAAAGCCGTTCTCCATGAGGAGGTCTAAAAGCTCATCGAGCTGCTTATGGGTAGCGGGTGGTCCGGTGACTTGTCCAAATGCCATTCCAGCAGTATCGCACACATGTTCGATCTGTGCGTGAATGTCGAAACTACGCCTCGGTGGTGGGTTCGACCATGACAAACGCGGCGAGCACGCACGCGAGCACTCCGGCGGCAGCTGCGATGCTCATCAACACTCCAAAACCCTCGTTGAGGTAGATCGCTGTCGCCACCAGGGTGACCAATGCACGCACGACCGTGCCCACGCTCACCGACCGTCCAATCATCTGTGCCCGAGCCTTGGGGTCGAGCTCGGCCAGCAGTGGCAGCGACGACACAATGCCGAACTCGAAGCCGAGGAACGCAAGTACCAACACCAACAGGCCAATGGCTAACGGAGGAGCGCTGAAGATCGCCAGCGTCAACATGGAGGCGGTCATCAACATCGTCCCAAACAGCATCGACCGACGCTTGCCCAGCTGGTCGGTGAGGCGTGACGACCCCATTGTGGCCACAACCTCTATAGCGCCGACCGCGATGATAGCGAGCCCTACTTCGGCCGTGTCGAGCGAGTAGGTGTCCTCGAGCCAAAGGCCATGGCCGAGGAACAGGAACTGGGCGGCGCCGTTCATCGATGCGTTGGTGGCGATGGCCGAGATAGCGGCTCGTGACATTCTGGGCTTCGGTGAAGCAACGGCGGCTGTTCGACCGGTCCGCCCGTCGAGCGTGAATACCCGAAAGCCCACAAGTAGCGCCAGGCCGCCCAGAATCCCAAACGCCGCCCACCACGGGAAACGGCCCAGGATTGCACCCACGATCGGCAAGCCCACCAGGGCGGCGCCACCCCAGGTCAGCTCAACTCGGCCAACGACGCGGCCGCGTCGTTCGTAGGCCACCGCATCGGCAATCCACGAGCTCATCGAGACTTGGTGGGCGGTCCGCCCGAGCCCAAAGATGATCATGCCGATCATCAGCCCAGGGGCGCCGAGCATGGCGACGAGGAGGCCGCCAGCTGCAACTGCGCCGCCGAGGGCCATCACTCTGGTGGTGCCGAGTCGGTCGCTAGCTCGGCCGGCGAGCGGAGCCGACAGTGACGTCAATTCCCGAGCGCTAAGTACACGGCCCATCGCCTCTACCGACAACCCCGATCCGCGGGCGAAGGCTGGCAAAAACGTATATGCCATTCGCGTGGCGACGTTGAGCAAGAACCGCACGGCCACGACCGACGGAAGCAACCGGCGAACGTCAGGATGGAAATCTGAATCGGCGGGCACCGGGAGAGTATTACCCGACATCTACCCTTTGCCTATGGTCAACAACATCACACTGCTCGACGGAGGCATGGGAAAGACGCTGGAGGCGAACGGGGCGCCGTTTCGCCAGCCCGAGTGGTCTGCTCTAGCGCTTATCGAAAGCCCCGAGCATGTCACCGAGGCGCACGAGCAGTTCGTGGCCGCTGGCGCCGACATCATCACCACAAACAACTACGCGGTCGTGCCGTTTCACATTGGAGAGCGCTTCGAGGCCGAAGGGGTGACGCTTACCTCGCTGTCAGCGTCGTTGGCGCGCGCTGCGGCGGGCCCGAACACCCGCGTGGCAGGCTCCATCCCACCGCTCTATGGCAGTTACGAGCCCGATCGCTTCGACCCGACAACCGCACCGGCGCAACTGCAGATGATCGTCGACGCGCTAGCCGCTGACGTCGACCTCTTTGTGTGCGAGACCCAGTCGTCCACCGCTGAGGCTGCCGCCTCGTTGACGGCTGCATCATCACATGGCAAGCCAATGTGGGTCTCGTACACGCTCGACGACGATTCGCCCGATGTGTCGGTACTGCGCTCGGGTGAATCGCTCGACGTCGCGATCGCTACCGCGCGTGATCATGGTGCCAACGCGGTGTTGTTCAATTGCAGCCAGCCCGAGATCATCACTGCGGCACTACCTCGGGCCGTCGAACTTGCTGAGGGGCTCGCTGTAGGAGCGTATTCAAACGCGTTTGTGCCAAAGCCCAAGGAGTACGCGGCGAACGAGGTTGTGCTCGGCCATCGCGACGACCTCAACCCGGTCGGCTACCTGAGCTTCGTAGACCAATGGGTCGAGGTGGGCGCAACGATCGTTGGCGGTTGCTGCGGGATCATGCCGCCTCACATTGCAGCGATGCGAGCATTTCTCGACCAGTAATCGAAGTTAGCCGATCGCTATGGCAGGGCTGCGGTGACGGTGATTTCGACCAGCAAGGCTGATCGGGCCATGTGTGCTTCGACGCACGCTCGAGCTGGCGCGTGGCCGTTTGGCACCCAGTCGTTCCACACCTCATTCATGAGGGCAAAGTGATTGTCGATGTCGCGCAGGTAGATGTTGGCGCGAAGCAAGTGCTCGCGATCGGTTCCGGCCTCGGCAAGAGCTTCGTCGATACGAGCCAGGGTCGAACGGGTCTGCTGTTGGATGTCGGCGTCGGGGTCCTCAGCGACCATGCCAGACAGATAGACGACGCCATTGTGGATGACGATCTTGCTGGCGCGTTCTGAGGTGTGCATGCGGGTGACTGACATGCCTGCACGCTAGGTCAACCGGTGGCGAGTTGTAGATTCAGGGCTGCTGGTTCAAGGTGTCGATATCTGCCAGCAGCCGGCGAAGTTCGACCGTGATCTTGTCGGCCTTCGTATGGGTCTCGACACCAGGTTCGAGCGGAATGCCCTTTACGGCCAACTGTTCGAGCAGTTCCTTGTCCTCGCGACCCACTTCGGCCTGGAACGCAATGTGATCCTCGGGCTGTTGGCGGCCATCGGCGATGTTCTCGGCTAACGCCACGCAGTACATGGTCGTGTTGTCGATGTCGACTGGCTGATGAAAGAAGAGCAGCACGAGGTCGCCGTCGTGCCCGTAGTCGATCTGAAGTCGAACGTGATGGGGGGCATCACAGCGAAACGTCATTGTTCGGTGGAAGGTCTCGAAGCGGTCGGTCTCGCCAGATTGAGCGTCGTTAAGCACCTTGCTCGAGTGGTGATGCACGGCACTAAAGGACCAGCCGTCGCGCACAACTTCGTAGTCTCCGACGACCAGGTCGTCGGGGTCGCCAATGGTTCCCAAATGCGTGAAGGGGAAGTGGGCGACGTCGAGGAAGTTGTCGGCCATCTGCGCCGCGCTTGCGTTCCACGTACCGGTTGGAATGACCGCCAAACCAAACGCGTCGTCGTCCCACTCGGGGTTCTCCGGAATTGGCGACAGCGGTTCGTCGAGCGCCACCCACACGAGTCCGTACCGCTCGTCGACCTGAGCCGCAGCGTCCAGATGCGCTGACGGCGGAATGGTTGTGTTGGGCCCGATAGCGGGGATGTCGACGCACGCGCCCGAGGCAGCGAAGCACCATCCGTGGTAGGCACACTGCAGGTGGCCGTCGACGATAGTCCCGGCGCTCAGCGGAGCCAGTCGATGCGGGCATGCGGCGGGCAACACCGTCCACTCGCCGAGCTTCACGAGCACATAGTCGACCCCCAGCAGGCGGATCGGATGTGGACCAGGACCGTCGAGGTCGTCTAGACGAGCTACCGGGTGCCAAAACTGGCGAAGGGCTGTGTTCTCGTTCGTAAACCAGCGCGGCGAAGCAGTTTGATTCGGGTCGCTCATAGTGCCGTCAACGTATTCGATTGAGTGGCCCGAGACCGCAATCGGCGCGCGTTTTGGGACGAGCGCAACCGGTGTGTCAGGATTGCTACGTGAGTGCAATACCGGTGGAGCATCATTACGAGCGGTGGGAGAACGACGGCGTAGACCTGGCGCTCATTGGCGCGGCCCTCTACGAACAGGACACGAAGGTTCGAGTCCGTCTGCCACGCGAGCTCGCTGATGCTGCGCTCGCTGCATGGCAACGAGAAGACGAAGACTCAGACGACCTTCATACCCACGAAGAGTCCGAAAGCGAGAAGCGCATCCGCCACCGTGCCGGAACTCTTGCGCTCATCGGGTCAAGCCTCGAGAACGCGCCAATTCAGATCAGCGGTGACTTCGTGATTGCCGAGATCGACTCGTGGTACATCGGCGAGGCATTGCAGGCCGCCGACGACGCCCGACTCATCTAATTTTGAAGGACTCGGGACGGTGTCCGGACCGGATCTTTCCTATTTGCTGTCGTGCAAGCTGACGTTGGAGTGTTAGCTGGCGTTGCGACGCTCGAACGACTCGTTAAACCACTCGGTTTCAGCGGGTGTTGATTCGGTTGTTTCACCTGGCGCAGCGGCGGGCTGCTGAGGCGAGTTGACCTGGGTTGTTGGCACCGGTGGCGGGGTCGTCGCAGCAGGTGCTGGCTGGGCCGCTTGCACTGGCTGTGCAGCCGCGTGGGCCGCGATGGCTTGCTGAGAGGTCGCTTTTGCGTGTGCTTCGAGATGGCTGATTCGAGCCAGAGCGGCTTCAAGTTCGCCACGCAGCGCCACGACATGTTGCTGCGTGTGATCGACGCTTTCGTTGGTTGACGTGAGCGTGTCGGTCAGTTGCGACTCGACCGCAGTGTTGCGGCGCTGCAGCTGGGTGAGCTGCGAGATCGTTTGCAGTGCTTCGACGATCTTGGACTCGAGTTCGTGAACTCGTTCGGCCGAAGCGTGCTCGCCACCAGCGTGGAGGTCGGCAACTTTGGTCTCGAGCTCAGCGAGCTGTGCGGCCGTTGCGTACTCCTCGTTCGCTGCGAGGTCAGCGAGCGCTGAGGTGTGCTCACTGAGCTCTACCGACTGTGCGTGCAGTTCGCCTTGGATGGTCTGGACCAGCTCGGCTTGGAGCGCACGGAGGTTCTCTGAGAATTCCTGAGCTTCCTGGGCGTTGGCTTCGGCAGACGCGACGCTTGCTTGCAGCACCGCCAGGCGCTCTTCGGGGTTGCTCGCTGCTTCGACTGCGTCGATGCGCTCTTGGACCCGGCGCTCGGCTTCGCTGATTCGACTGTCTACGGTTTCGCTAATCGAGCGAACCCGTGACTCGGTCGAGTCCATCCGCTCTTGGAGCTGGGATTCGGTTGTCTCGATTCGCTCCTGGAGCTGGGATTCGGTTGTCTCGATTCGCTCGTTGAGCTTGGCCTGGGTGCTCGAAAGACGCTCGTTTGTGTTTGCGACGTCGCCCACAGTTGCGTCGATACGAGTCTCAAGCGATGCGAGGTCGTCGATGGCGACTGATGCCGCAGCCTCCTGGGTCGAGGTGAGCCCAGCTTCGAGCGAACCAATGCGCTCGTCGGTGCTGTTCAGCCGTTCGGCGACCTGATCAACTCGTCCTGCGACTTCGTCGAGGTTGCCAGCAACATCGTCTACCCGGCCAAAGGCCTGATCGATTCGGCCATGGGTTTCGTCGACGCGGCCCTGGGTCTCGGTGATCTTGGTGTGTGCGCTCGAGGCGGACTGGTGCGCCTCTTCGGCCGTTTCGCGAATCGCTTCTGCGATGGTGCGGGCGTCGTCGGCGGTTCGTTGAGCTTCGTCGACCTGTTCAACAACTTCGGTAACCCGAGCGTCGGTCGCAGCGGTTTCGTCAGCAACAGCGCTGACGCGACCTGCAACGATCTCGCCGTTGATCGCGATCTCGCTAGCACGGCTGTCGACGCGTTCGACCTGTCCGGCAACCTCGGCGATGCGCGATTCGGTGCCTTCGACCCGCTCGTTCGTTTCGTCGATGCTGCGACTTGCGTCGGCAATTCGACCGTCGACCTCGTCGACCCGAGAGTCGGTGTCGTCGATGCGCGCTGCGATCTCGTCGTTGATGGGGCCAGCGATGGTTGCAGCTTCGCCGAGCTCATCGATCTTCACGTCGATCTGATCGAAGGCGTTCTCGATACGACCCTTCAGTTCGCTGCGGGTGCGTTCGATCGCCTCACCGGTTTCGATTCGTTGGGCTTCCAGATCTTCAGCGGTGGCTGCGCTCTGCTCGAGCTCTTCGATGCGGGTGTTGGTGTTGTCGATGCGGGTACGCGCGGTGTCGATGCGAGTTTGGGTTGCATCGAGCGTTGCTTCGGCATTGCCAAGGCGCTCGTCAAACCGTTGCACATCTTCCTCGATCGCCGCGGCCTGTTCGGATGCGGCGGTCGCAGTGGAAATTCCTTCGTCAGCGCGGGATCGAAGATCTTCTGTGGTCGCATCGATCAAGTCGATCCGCTGTGACATCAGATCTGAGGTGTCGCTGATCGTCACGATTCGATCGGCTGCTTCGGCGGCGGCCTGGTTTGCTTCGGCTGCAGATTCGAGCGCCTCGTTCACGAGGCGATCGTGTTCTGCCATGCGGTTTGCGTACGCCGTGAGTGCGACGTCGGTGCGTGAGAGTTCGACCGCATGCTCAGAGAGCAACTCGGTTGACGCATCGAGAATGTCGGAGTGCACTTCGAGCACTGCGTTCTGCGAATCGAGCGCCGCTCCATGCTCAGTGAGCTTCGAACCCAGCGAGTCCTTAACCGTCTCGAGTTCTTCGTGAACAGCTTCCACTGCGTTAGATGTAGTCGCTAGCGATTCGCTGGCCGAGGTGATGGCATCCGTTGCGGTGTCGATGGCTTCAGAAGCCAACAAGATCTCGCTGGCCGTTTCGTCGATCTTGGCCGTGTTGCTCGAGATGAAGTCGCCCTGGGTGTCGACCTTGTCCTCAACCTTCTTGATCTTGGCCGCATTGGCTGAGGAGCTTTCGGTTTGAGAGCCGACGGCGGACTGAACGTCGCCGAGCTTGGCCGCGATTCTCGAGATCCGGCCATCGGTTGCCGTTGCCGCGTCAGCCTGAGCCTGAGCCTGAGCTTCAAATTGTTCGTCAATCTCGTTGAGCTTCGCGTCATGGGCCGAGCTGATCTCGGCTTGAGAATCAACAACGCTCTTGATGACGTCGACCTGGCCCTCGACCGAGGCGATCTTGGCATCGGTTTTGTCGGCGCGAATCGTTGACTGATCTGCCTTTGACTGCAGGTCATCAACGCGTGAGTCAGCCGAATCGAGACGGATGCGGGACGCATCGATTCGGGTCTCGGCTGCGTTGAGCCGGTTGTCGGTCGATTCGAGTTGGGTTGCTGTCGCATCGATTTGTTCGGTGGCCGAGTCGAGGCGAGCAACTGTTTCGTTCAGTACCTCAGTGGAGGTGTTGATGTGGGTGATGGTCTCGTCGACGCGGGCTTCACCAAGATCGATGCGCTTGTCGGCCCCATCGATGCGGCTATTGGTTTCGTCGATGAGCGAACGAGTTGCTTCGACCTCTTCGGTGACTTCGTCGATGCGACTGTTGGTCGTATCGAGACGAAGCTTGTTCGAATCGAGCCGAACCTCGGCGGTGTCGACCCGAGCGATCGCACTTTGTACGTCCTCAGCGTTCTGCGCTGCGCTATTGATCTGGGCCTGTTCGAGCGCCTCGGAACGAGCGGTCAGGAACTGGATGCTGGTGGTTACTTCGTCGATCTCATGGCCGACCTTGGCCTCGGTTGCCGCTGTTCGTTCTTCGAGTCCACTGATGCGGGCCGTGATTGACGAGAGAAGTTCGTTGTTAGCAGCGTCGATGGTTTCGGTGGCCGTATCAACTCGCTTGCGGACATCGGCGACGACGGTGTTGAGGTCGGCAATCGATGCCTCAAGGTGTGAGGCCTGGCTGCTATTTGCTGCACTGGTGTCGGAGATCTGGTTGAACGTCTCAGCGCGAGCTGCGGCGTTGGTGCCGCGCTCTTCTTCGATGAGTTCGGCGAGTTCGGTAATTCGTAGGAAGGCTTGTTCGAGGAACGATGTGAGATCGTTGACCTCGGTTGCCTGGGTGAGACGAGCATCTTCAATTGCGACGAGGCGAGCATCGAAGCCATCGACAGAAGTGAGCAGTGACGCAGCTGCGGTGTCTTCGGTAGCTGCAACGCGGCTAGCGAGTTCGGCGAAGCGTGATGACGTGCTCGCCATCTCGCGGTCGAGTCGGTTGAACCGCTCGAGAAGGTCTTCGTCGATCGTGCCGCCGGTTCCACCCGTCGGAGCGTCGAACACATGTCGTTCCAACGAGGACAACCGCGTTCGCATCAGATCGAGCTGCGCGGTGACTTCGAGGATTCGTCCATCCTCGCTTGCCCTGTGCGTGTCGAGCGTTAAGGTGCGCGCTGCGCCGCGGGAGAGATTGAGATCAGCAGAGAGTTCTGGCCATGCCATTTCTGCGTCTGTCGACTTTTCCTGGTCCATGAGACCCTCATTACCTAGTTAGTGATGCCTACTCGGATTGTCGGCTCAAAGACCGCCACGATTAGGCATTCACAGATTTCATATTCTTTGAGAAATTTCCGGGCCAAACACGAAGCGTGTTGCCGCTCGTCGCGCAGAATTGTGTCCATGTGAACGCAAAGCGTGACCTTGTCAAAAACGGCTGTCCGGTAATCACATTGGGTGGCCGAAGACGAGGCCTTCGGACGCAGGGAGCGATATTGCGGGATGAGTCGCGCATGACAAGGCTTGCAGGATGTTCTCCGATCTCGCACTTATCGACTGGATTGCTCTGGTGTTCGCGGCAGTAATGCTCGCGGCCGCTGCGGCTGCCGGAATTGTTGCCTACGCAACGGCCAAGAACCGCCCCGTACGGTCACTCGACCAGGTGGGTCACAAGCCCGCCCATGCAGCGTCTGCATCACGTCCAGTGGAGAGTGCGGCGGTGCCGGTATCAGCGTCCCGTGCAAGCGCTCCAAGCGATGACATCATCGAAGTTCCCGCACCTCCACTCCTTGTGGGTTCCGGCGGAGCCCCCGTTCCCGAAGCCGCACCACCGTCGGACGAACACGCGAACGTCATGAGCAACGGCGCCTCTGTCGAACCGTCATCGCCTGAAGCAACCGTTGCAGCTCGCGCCGCCAAGTTGCGTCGCCGTCCCGTTCCCGAGACCGAGTCGGGTCACAAGCGCATCGTGAGCGCGGTCGAGCCCAAGCGCATGCCAGCCCACGCACCGAACCGTGCGTTCGTGCACTCGTCAGCAGGTCAGTTGACTATCGACAAGGACCACACCGAAGGCTTCGCCGCACGAACCCCTGGCTTCTTCGAAGACCCGGTCGGTCGCCACGAGCTTCGCTACTGGGACGGCCACCGTTGGACCGAGTACGTCAAAGAGCACGGTGAGCGTTTCACCGATCCGCTCTAGGCAGCTGGTGGACTCAGTTCACCAGGAGCCGGCAGGCTCAACTCAGCGGGAATCGGCGGGGGAGTCAGCTCGGCGGTTTCCGGTAGCTCCATGCTGCTGGGTCGCACCAGGCGTGAGGACTCGTGCCGGGCGTTGTCCAGCGAGTCAATCACAAGCTCTTGGAGCTCGAGATCAAGACGAAGAAACGCAACTCCAAGTCGAGCTTGGGCTCCGTCGAGTGACACCAAGTTGCGGATTTCAACGATCCCTACGTGGTCGTCAATGTTCACTCGGTAGCGCTTCTTTAGGCGATACCGATTGTCCACTGGAGCAATAATCGCCGCACCGCCCTCGGAAAGCTCGACGAGTAGCGCATCGATTCGGTCTGCGGTGCGGAAGAGCCCGTTGGACAACTCGATGGTGAGAGGTACGGCGAAGTCGTAGCGCGCCGCGGCACGCGTCGTGGTTTCGCTTGCGGTTCCGGTCTCCCACTTCATAGGGGAACTTTCGGCAGTTTCTCGAAACCCTTGAGCTAGGCCTACCTGTTCGGCAGGGCCCCAGGGGGAGGCGGCGGTGGGGCGCTGGTTACAGGGCGAGCGTCGACGTCGATGGCATCACCGTGACGGATTCGGTCTTGAGGTGAGGTGTCGAGGGGTGAGGTGCCTTGTGGCGCTACGCCGAGAACGAACTCGCGGTCGTAGCGGCTGAAGAAGTGATCAGCCTGCTTTGCGAACTCGCGCATCATCAAAAAGTTGGCGCTTCCGCCAACGGCGGCGCCAACGCCGAACGGCAGCAATTTGCCTACCGTGGCCGCGCCTCGTCGGGTGCCCCACTTCTTCAGCACCTGCGCAACGAGTGTGGTGTTGATGCGTCGGAGTGCGTCGATCGTGGCAACCTGACCCGCGCCTCCGCTGATGGCTTCGCCAGCGACTTCGATGGCATGACCGTCGGACAACTTCATGCCCATGTCGCGAGCCAGGGTCGAGAACTCTTCGGCTGCGTCGTCGCCAAACGCAAGCACCGCCAGCACCCATGCACGGCGTTCTTCGGGCGAGGCGTTGGTGTGGCCATACGCCGCGCCAATCGACATGACCATGTCGGTGGTACGCAATGCGACCACGCCGAGCTCGGCGGCCAACGTGCCCACCGCAATGCTGGTGCCAACCCCGGGTGCCGCGGCCGTTGCGCCAGCCGCAGCCCCAAGCGCCGTCATGCGTTTGCGGATCGGCGCGGCGATTGCCCGGGCCTTCACCGACGGCGCTGACCCGGGTGCGGTGGAACGCGCGACCTCTTGAGCGCGGTCCCAACGGGCCACGACCGCACGGTCGATTCCTTCAATAAGTGCCTTGCCCGCCGCGTCGAGAACTGGTGCAGGAACTCGCTGCGTTGCCTGTTTCTCGATGTACTTCTTTGCGAGACCCATGCTTCTAGTGTGCTTTGTCGCGTCGCTAGATCAACCGTTAGGCTCGCGAAATGGCAGATCAAGCGACCTTCGCTGAAGCGGCGATGCCCCTGATGGATCAGCTGTACTCGGCGGCTTTGCGTATGACGCGCAACGCCGCTGATGCTGAAGATCTGGTGCAAGAGACGTACATGAAGGCGTACCGGGGTTACGACCGGTTTAACGAGGGCACGAACCTGAAGGCGTGGATGTATCGCATCCTCACCAACAGCTACATCAATCGATACCGGGCCAAGCAACGTCGCCCCGACGAGTCCGACATTGCCGATGTCGAGGACATGTATTTGTATCGCCGGCTTGGCGGCGAAAACTCTGATCTGGGTACTAGTGCTGAAGAATCATTTTTGAACTCGGTTACCGACGATGCGGTGAAGGCCGCCATCGAAGCAATCCCGGAGAACTTTCGTATCGCGGTGCTTCTGGCCGACGTCGAGGGCTTCGCATACAAGGAAATCGCTGAGATTTTGGATGTTCCGATCGGCACCGTAATGAGCCGTATTCACCGTGGCCGTAAGGCGCTCGAGAAGCAGCTGCACGATTTTGCGGCCGAAAGAAACTTGCTCCCAGATGAAAAAGTTGGGAATGAACCCGGCGAAGAGTCTGTTGTCGACGCTGACGCACGTGAAAATTCCGAAGCAATCCTTACCGACGGGGAAGTCGTAACTCCATGAGCGATATGAACGAAATGCCAGGCCAGCCGGTCAACCAGGCAGATGTCTTTGCCGCCTCCGAACCATTCTCAGCCGCCGACCAGCCGTTCCTCGGCATCGATGGCTTCAACCCCGGTGGCCCGTTACCTCTGTCAGCTCCGTTAGGCCAGGCCCAACAGCCCGTCGAGGCATCGTGCCTCGATGTGCACCGAAGCCTTTCGGTCTTCCTCGATGGCGAGCTCGCCATTCCTCAGGCCCAGGCTGTGCAACGTCATCTGGGTACCTGCGGTGCATGCCAAAGCGCGCAAGCCTTCCAAATGCAGCTGCGCACCACCGTGGCGAGCAAGGCGCTCGACCCAATGCCCGAAGATGTGCGTGAGCGCATTACTCGTGCGCTTGGGTTCGAGTAAACCAAATACCGGCCAAAACAGCTAAGCTCTCACCTATGTTCGCAGTCGTTTGGACTTTCTGGATCGCTCCAATTCTCGTGATTGGCACCATCGGTGCCATTGCGACCGTTGTTGCTGGATATCTGTTCTTCGTGACGTCCAAGCAGTACCCCAGCCGCAAACAGCGCAAGCAGATGAAGCAGCAGTAGCTGCAGCCTTATGAGTGAATCCTCCTCCATCGACTGGGATCTCGCTCGAACAATCGCGGCCAAGGTCAGTCGCAACGAGCCCGAGATCGTGGGTGCCGAGCGCGAGCGCATGAACGCCGACTTTGCCGAGTTCACCGCGCTTGCCGAGAACCTGGTTGCCGAAGAGACCGGACTGCGTTCGCTCGACGGTCACGCTCGTGGCCAGGTTGCTGACCGGGCCGATTGGGTCGATGCAAACATTCGCTCGTTCCAGCGTCTACTCAAGCCCATGCTCGACAAGATGGACGAGGAAATGAACAGCGGAGTGTTCGCTGCGGTTGGCCCAAAGGTCGCCGGAGCCGAGCTCGGCATGTTGCTCGGCTGGATGAGCACACGGGTGCTCGGCCAGTACGACCTATTGGTCATCGAGGACGAGAACCCCGAAGAGCAAGACATGGTCTATTACGTCGGGTCGAATGTTGCCGCGCTCGAAAAGCGCTTCGCCTTCCCCGAACGCGACTTCCGCCTGTGGCTTGCACTGCACGAGGTCACTCACCGGGCCCAGTTCACCGGTGTCCCATGGATGCGTGAACACTTCCTTGGTTTGGTCGCCACCACCATGAACGAAGCCGACCCCGACCCACAGCGCTTCATCGATGGTCTGCGTCGTGCGCTCGAAGTCAAGAAGTCGGGCAAAGACCCGCTCGACGACGGTGGTCTCGCTGGCGTGTTCGCGTCGGAGAAGCAGCGTGAAACTCTCGACCACATCGGTGGACTCATGAGCCTGCTCGAGGGTCACGGTGATGTCACCATGGACCGCGCCGGCATTGGCTATGTGCACAACGCCGACCGCTTTGGTCGCATTCTGCGTCAGCGCCGCCAGAACGCCACCAAGTTCGTTGCGCTTATTCAGAAGCTGTCGGGCCTCGAAGCAAAGATGAAGCAGTACGCCCAGGGCGAAGCCTTCATCGAGGCGGTCGAAGACCACGGCGGCCGCGATCTCATGGATCGTGTTTGGGAAGGGCCAACAATGTTGCCGCTTCTCGCCGAAATCCGCGATCCCGATATGTGGATCGATCGTGCCACTCCCGCCCCGCAGGTTGCCTGAGCAACGAAAGCTCGGCCAGGCGTTGGCGGCTTGGCTGCCCAGGTGCACGTTCGCTGATGACCTGGTTCGCTGTGGCGTGTCGGGTGGAGCGGATTCGCTTGCGCTGTTGGCACTTGCTGTGGCGTCGGGAAGCGCCGTTACCGCTGTTCACGTCGACCACGGCCAACGGTCTGGGTCGGCTGCTGAAGCCGATCGAGTGCGTACGTATGCCGAGTCGATCGGGGCCGCCTTCGAGTCGGCCACTGTTCAGGTCGAGCCCGGGTCGAACCTCGAAGCCCGCATGCGGACCGCCCGATATTCGATCTTGGGTGCGGACGCGGCCACCGGCCACACCGCCGACGATCAGGCCGAAACGATGCTCATCAACCTGATGCGCGGCGCTGGCCTTGTTGGCCTTGGCGCCATGCAGCCCGGTCCGCGGCGGCCGATCCTTGCGCTGCGACGAGCCGATACCGAGGCCATCTGTGTCGAGCTCGGCTGGGAGCCCTTCGCCGACCCTTCGAATAACGACACCCGGTTTCAACGCAATCGGGTACGTCACGAACTTGTGCCGTTGCTCAACGACATTGCCGACCGCGATGTGGTTCCGCTGCTCGTTCGGTCGACCGTGTACGCCCGCGATGCCGCTGAGCTTTTGGCCGAACAGGCTGACGAGCTTGACCCGACCGATGCCAAAGCGCTTGCAGCAGCACCAGCGCCGATCGCTTCAATCGCAATTCAACGGTGGGTGCGTTCCGAGACTAGCGACGAGCACCCGATCGACGCAGCGTCGATCGCCCGGGTGCTCGAAGTGGCACGCGGCGATGTGGTCGCCGCTGAAGTGACTGGTGGATGGCGAGTGAGTCGTTCACAACAGCGACTGAGCGTCAGCAGGCTATGACCACCGCGGCGGGCAGAACATCGACTGGACGCCTGGGCAAGAACTACTTCCGGCTGCTCGGCGCTTCGATCGTCTCAAACTTGGGCGACGGCATCGGCACGATCGCGTACCCCTGGCTGGCATCGGCCGTCACGCGAAACCCGATCCTCATCGCCCTCGTGCTTGTCGTGCAACGTCTGCCGTGGCTGCTCTTTAGCCTCCCGGCTGGGGTCATCACCGATCGTGTTGATCGGTTCACGTTGATGGTTCGCGCCAACGTGCTTCGAGCCGTGCTCACCGCAGGCGTCGCCATAGCGGTGTACACCCAACAGTCGTCGCTGCCGTCTCCCGACGAGGTGACCGAACTCGGTGACGCACTCGAAAGCAACCTCTTCATCTACCTCGTGGTGCTCGTCGCAACGTTCCTTCTGGGCATGGGCGAGGTGCTGTACGACAATGCATCGCAAACGTCGATTCCCTCGATCGTCGAGCCCGACATGTTGGAGAAGGCGAACGGGCGAATGTGGAGCTCGGAAATGGTGGCCAACACCTTCGTTGGCCCTCCGCTCGGAGCGTTTTTGTTGGCTGCGGCGTTCGCGCTTCCGTTTGCGATCGACTCGATCACGTTCTTTGTGTCGGCGGCGCTGATTCTGCTGATCGCGAAGAGCCGACCGGCCAAGGAAGTGGAGCGCGTCGATAATCGTTCCTGGCAAGACGAAATGCGTGAAGGGTTCTCGTGGCTCCGATCACACGAACTGCTCTATCCACTGGCGATCATCCTTGGCGTCCTCAATGCCTTGGGCACGATGCCGTGGGCGATTTTGGTGCTGTTCGCTCAGGACACCCTTGGGATCTCGGCGACCCAGCTGGCGCTCATGTCCACCGGTGGCGCGTTCGGCGGCGTGATCGGCGGGTGGAGCGCCTCGTGGATTGCGAAGAAAATCGGCGCCGGGCCGTCGCTGTGGATCACGATCGGCACCGGAATCATTGTGCTGGCGATCATGGGTGCTGCCACGTCGTGGCAGCTCGTGTGGCTTATGCAGCTGATCTTCACGTGGTCGGCAATGTTGTGGAACGTCATCACCGTAAGCCTGCGCCAGACGATCATCCCCGATCACCTGCTCGGCCGAGTGAACAGCGTTTACCGGTTCTTCGCCTGGGGAGCGATACCGATCGGTGGGGCGTTCGCCGGAGTGATCGTGTTCTTCGCCGAAGGTCTCGTCAGCCGAGAGATGGCGTTGCGCGTGCCGTTCTTTGTTAGCTCCGCATTACACATCGTGCTCCTCGCCTTTGCCGTCCGAATTCTTACTACCGAACGAATCGAGTCAGCGCGCGATGCCAGTACGAACTAAGCCAAAGGAGACTTCTGGCGTGCAGGGGTGGGCC
>CALHTB010000100.1 GCA_938038785.1 uncultured Acidimicrobiales bacterium | reverse complement strand
AGGCCGAGACCAGGTGTACGCAGGTGCGGGCAACGACGAGATCACCGGTGGCGACGATGCCGACCGCATCCGTGGCGGTAATGGCAACGACATCATTCGTGGCGGTGCTGGCTGGGATTGGCTGTTCGGTAACGCCGGCCGTGATCAGATCTTCGGCGATGCCGGAGTCGACAAACTCCGCGGCGGCCTAGGCGTCGACGCACTCGATGGCGGCTCGATGCGTGACTATTGCGCAGGCGGCCAAAAGAGCAGCTGCGAGCGAAGGTTCGGTAGGTAGCGAGAAGCGATAAATCGATCCGGCGCGGCGAGATAAGGCGCTGCTGCTGCCCTAGTGGTTCAGAACCGAGTCGTACACGGTGACGTCGGTGCACTCGGAAATGGTTGCCTCAGGATCGTCGAGTTGGATGGCGGCAGTGATAAACCCCCCGATTTCAGTGCTGTCTCCAGCAGCGAGCGGGAAGACGAGGTCGTTCGCAACCTTTGTAGAACCGTCGCTGAAGACGATGTTCACACGTAGGTCGTAATTCCGTGACCCACTATCGAGGTTGTTTACCAATATGCCGTCGAATACCCAGTGGACGTCAGAAATTGTCTCTCCGTCTACGACGGACTCGCCGGTTTGCCATGAGCATGTGAGATCCTCGATCCGATAGTCGCTCTCGGGGATGACAACGCCAGCTTCAAAGCTGCTCCCGAAGACGAGGCCACAGGCGGCCAGGGGCAGCGCCGACACGCCTAGCGCAATTACAGTTCGTAACCTCAACGCATCTCCTCGGGTACCGAAACGTCAACGGCCCAGGCTAGGCCGTCGCCGGTGTAGCCAGAGGTCGCAACGTCCTCGAAGAACACCTGCATAACCGGGTCGGTCGTGGCCTTGAGATAGTTGTTGTAGTTGTCCTGGTGGTGGCCGAGTCCTTCAAAGCCCCCATCGAATTCGACCAACACGATGTTGTCGCTCACCTGGGTAGCAGGCGAGGCGTATCTGACCTTGCCGATGTCGGGCGCATCAAGCTCGTAGTCGGCGTAGGTCACTGCTTCATGGCGTTCGGCTGAGGTTGAGTGCGTAACTTCACGAAAGGTGTTCGTCGCGAGCTCGGCGCCCACTTCCCCAACTTCAGCTATACCTTCGGCGATACCGTTCACAGCCTCGATGCCAGCATTAGTGACAATCCCTCCGATTGAAGCCCTCACTTCTCTAGAGGTTTCGCCAGAATCGTCATCGACCATTGCCTCGCCGAGGATGACGAGGTCCTTGATGTTCTGCACCACCGCCACGCTCGTCGTTTCCGGAACGTGCTCAAGCTGAGGTTCGCTGTGATAAGCGGCCGCTACAACGTGAGTTACCTTCACCTTGTCGCCATTGAAGATGGGATCAGCTGCGAGGTCCACCGCCGTATCGGCGCCGTAGCTGTGGCCGACGATCATGATCTCCGTGCCCTGGGCGATTTCTCCACGCTTCAGCGCCGAATCGACGTACTCCACAACTAGCTGTGCATACAGATTGTCTTCAACCCTGGCCGAGCCAGCTGACTCGCTGGCTGCAATCCACGTGTCGCGGGCCGAGTGGTGCTCCGGGTTCCAGCCTCCGGCATTGGCAAGATCGCCCGCCTTGCTCGTGTCGACCGCGGTCTTTGCGACGGCCATCACGGTGTCGGTCAGGTCAGCAACCCCTGGCAAGATCAGGATGATCTTTCCGTTGTCGAGGTGCACGATCTCAAACTCGTCGTCGGCCACTCGTGAAGGGTCGGCTGTGTGCTCGAGCGCTTCGACAATGGCACGCATACCTGCGGTTGCGTCGGTGCCCGGCATCGAGCTGAATTTCGCTCGGCGTTGGGTTGTCAGGGTGCCAGCACGGTCGGGCACCGCATCCTCGGTGCTATGTACGAGCAACGCCAGGTGCCCTTGGATTTCTCGAATTCGAGCCGCATGTCTGATTTGTTCAGAAGCAGAGCCGGACTGCAGAGCCGCCAGCTCAGCTCGAAGATTGGCTTCGCGATAGGTCCATCCGTGCTGTTTCGCGACCTCAGCGAGGTGTGAATTGACCAGTTCGCCGAGTCTGACGTCGAGGTGAAAGGCCAACTTGGCGTCGGCCTCGATGAGGAAGTCGCCTCGCCACTGGAGGTCGTTCGCGTCTTCACGGAGATCGACCTCGACATCTCGCAGATGGGCCGCAATGTGCATGTTCGATTCGTTCAGCAGTTCTCCCGCATCGTGCAGGAGCGATGACAGGCCACCAATTCGCGTGTTCTGCATCAGCTCAGCTGCCTGAACGTATGCCCTGACCAGAGCTTTGTGGCCTGGGTCGTCAATTCCTATGAACATATATGAAAGATATCGAAACGTATTAAAGAAATGCAAGCTGTGTGAATTCGCCCGACCAGTTCGGGGCTGGGTAGCTCA
Organism: uncultured Acidimicrobiales bacterium; assembly: GCA_938038785.1. Lineage (GTDB taxonomy): Bacteria > Actinomycetota > Acidimicrobiia > Acidimicrobiales > SHLQ01 > SHLQ01. The sequence goes on along the minus strand of CALHTB010000100.1, from coordinate 4,065 downwards.
AGTATCTTCGAGACCATGACTATCCGAGCGGGAATCTCGAGACGGTTCACCGTGAGCGTCTGCGCGGCGTTCGCGCTGTTAGCTGCGATGGTTGCGCCGGCGGCTGCCGACAACGCGATTGCTATTCCAATCGTCGACCTGGGGCTGACCGTCGAGCTTCGGCCGTACGCATCGGTGCCCGATGGCACCAGGCCCTGGCGGCCGCGGGCTCGCATCAACCAGTTCGCAACCACGGGCGATCGCACGTTCTTCCTCGAGGACTTCGACGGGTTGATCTACGAGCTTGTGCGTGACGGGAAGGCTGGCCGTTCGTCGCTGTTCTTCGACGTGAAGGCGGCAATCGCCGCGTCGACCGACCGAGAGCTCGACCTTACGAACAGCTTCCACGGTGGCTTGCGGGGGATGGCGTTCCACCCAGACTTCGCCACCAATGGGCTGCTGTACACCTCGTTCATGGAGACCCGGCCAAGGAACCCTGGCGCATTTGATTACCTTGGCGGCGACCACCCAAACCCGATCGCGGCTGACGGTGTGGTTGTCGAGTGGACCTACGACCATGCTGCCGGGGCCGTTGACCCGCAGAGCTATCGCCTGCTGCTTCGCGTGGCCATGCCGGTGTACGACCATCCGATCAAACAGATGGCATTCAATCCGTACGCCGTGCCTGGCGATAGCGACTACGGCTTGCTGTACATCTCCCACGGTGACGGCAGCGTGCAGTCGGCTACGGCTGGGGGAGGGCAGGTCAACGACGCCCTTGGCAAGATCTTGCGGGTCGACCCGCGGGCATCTGCTGGCCAGCCGTATCGCGTGCCGGCCGACAACCCGTTCGTTGGCGACCCGTCGATGCTCGACGAGGTGTATGCGCTTGGTTTCCGCAACCCGCATCATCTGTCGTTCGCCGAGGATGACTCGGGCGATGTCCACCTGGTTGCGGTCGACGTTGGGCGTGACAATGTTGAAGAGGTCAACATCATCGTGGCGGGAGGCAACTACGGCTGGTCTGAGCGCGAAGGCACCTTCGTGCACCTTCCGAGCGGCGACCTCATCGACGGGATTGCCCCGTTGCCCGCTAACGAAGCCGAGAACGGTTTCATCTACCCGGCAGCACAGGTGGGCCATATCGGGCCGCGAGGGCAAGGGTTCTCGGGTCAGGCCATCGCCGGTGGCTTCGTGGTGGACAACGGTTCGGAGTTATCGGGGCAGTACTTCTATAGCGACTTCCCCAAGACCGGCAACGTCTTCCACTCGTCGTTTGACGACATGCTCAACGCCGTGACCGAGCTCGACCCGAACGACCCGAGTCGCGATTCGCCAACCGACCTCACCCAGGCCCGCACCGGGCGGGCGAGCATCTTGTTCGACCATGACTCCGACCCAAGCACGCCTTCGCTCGAGCGCGAGTCGCTGCTCGATGTGTTTAACGACGCTGCGCTCTACGACGGGTCGGGCCGGGCTGATGTGCGGTTCGGCCAGGGCCCCGACGGCGAGATGTACATCTCGAGCAAGAAGAACGGGCAGATCTACCTCGTCACCAATTCGCTGCCCCCATCGGCAACCTGCCAGGGGCTGCTCGCCACCACCACCGGCCTCACCGGCACCGAGGGTGATGACGTCATCGTTGGCACAACTGGCCCCGATGTCATCGACGGCAAGGGCGGCAACGACGTGATTTGTGGGCGCGGGGGTGCCGACACGATCAATGGCGGTTCGGGTGCCGACATCATCAACGCCGGCTGGGGCAGCGATGTGGTTCGCGGCGGCGACGGCGATGACACGATCTTTGCTGGCCCAGGTCTCGACGATGTCGAGGGCGAAGGCGGTGACGACCTGATCCGCGGCGGCAAGGGCGGCGACCGCTTGGTGGGCAATGGCGGTGACGACACGATCTACGGCGGCGACCGCAAGGACCGCATCTTTGGCTTTGCCGGAAACGACAGGCTGTTCGGCGGCGCGGGCGAAGACAACCTTCGCGGCGGCGCGGGCACCGACGCAGTAACCGGCGGGGCCGGAGTGGACGTGTGTGTGGACGCAGAGACGTTACGGGGCTGCGAGTAGGCCGCTTCTGCAGGAAAGGGGTGTTCCCCCACGGAAGCGCTCACGCCGGGTGAGATTTTCATCCGGGTTGATTGGTACCTTCTCAAGCGGGGGTGGGGCTTGTCGACCGACGAGCTAATGAGGGCAAAGCGGGGCGGCTATGAGCACGAGAATGCATGCGGGTCGATTGGTTGGCGCGGCTGTTATCGCGGTCGCTGCCTATGCGTCCGTTGGTAACCCAGCTGATGCCAACACGACTGGTTGGCAAGGATTCGCCCAACAGAACTTGCCAACGAGTTTGCCGATTGACGACTCACCCGGCTGGGGGCTCGCCATCACAGAGGACCTCGGCGGTCCCGGCGTTGACGTGTGGAACAACAACCATGGCAACCAAAGCGAAGCGATCGTTGACTTGGGTTTAGCGAATGAAGCGGTGTTCAACGCAATCGACTACGGAGCTCCGATTGTCCCTGGCCCGGACACCCACGGCGTGGCCTTCTCAGACATCGATGGTGACGGGGACGAAGACCTGTTCGAGGTGACCGGCCGTAACAACACCAACCGTCTTTTTCGCAACGACAACGGCACACTTCAACACGTCGCTCCAGGCGAGTTAGCGGACTTCTTTGGAAGAGGTCGCCAGCCGATCTTCTTTGACTTCGAGAACGATGGCGACATGGACGTCCTCATCACGAACCTCGACCTTCGGTCCGATCCAGTGCCGCTTGGGGAACGCCAATTGAAACCGTCCGAGGTGTACCTCAACAATGGGGATGGCACCGTCTGGTCGAAGGTGCCCGACCCGAACGAGGTCATCAGTGACGGTCATGTTCGCATCGGTCAGTTGACCTCGACCGGCCCAGGAACACCAAACATTTTGGTTACCCACGATGTGTTCAATTTGGCCAAGGACTCTGTGGCTGTCGGTGTTGGCACCATGTCGGAGCCGACAAACCCGGCGATTCCCCGACGAACGCTTGGGATGCCAATTCGTGAAGTGCTCGTGGGCGACTTCGACGGCGACCTACACCCCGAGTTCATTGTGTTCAACGGAAGCGAAAGTCAGTCCGCTGGCCAGTGGCCGGTAACGGCGTACGAAGTGACCGACGCCGGCAACGTCCGAACGGTTTCGTTGCCGCGAAGTTCTGATCTCGACAACTGCCGTTCGGGCGCCGCGGCTGACTTTGACAACGATGGTGACCTCGACATTCTCGCTGGTTGCGCACAGCGTCAGGAAGGCCAGAACCGCAATGTTGTGCTCGTGAACGACGGACTGGGCAACTTCAGCGATGCCGGTATAGCGGTGTTGCCTGCGGCCATTGCCGAAACCCCCGGTGCAATCGTTACAGCCGATATCAACGCCGATGGATGGATGGACGCTGTCGTCGCTAACGGATACGACTTCGACCGGGCCGTTGACCATGTGCTGATGAACAGCGGTGGAACGGGGCATTGGTTGTCGCTTGACCTTGTCGGCGCCAACCCTGATGCGATGGGAGCGGTGGCCTATGTGGGAACCGACAAATGGCAAGTTCGCGAGATGGGGCATCGATACCACCGTTCGCAGGACGGACGAACCCTCCACTTTGGTCTTGGTGCGGCAACCGACGTTGCCCAGGTACTGGTTCGATGGGCTGATGGAACATATGCGGAGTGTTCGGTGGATGGCGTTGATCGGCGAGTTCAGCTTGCCAAGGACGGAGCGGCGTGCGAAACGATTGCGAAATCCGACTTCCTGGCAACGCTTGCCGATACACCCGGTGGTGGTGGGTCGGCCATCCTGCCGAGCTCGTCGTACATCGCGCCAACTGCCGGCACCTACATCCCGGTATACGACACCGCGTGGCAGATGTTCGGTCAGGCAACGGTGGAAGAGGCCAACGAGTACTTTGCTGCTCTGAAGGCGAATGGTTTCACGGGAACATGGTCCGGGGTGATCCACCACGCCCCAGCGACGTACGCCCACTCCTATCGCGGCGGCGGCCAGATGGGTTCGATCAACGGGAACGGCGAGCTCGTTCTTTCACC
>CALHTB010000099.1 GCA_938038785.1 uncultured Acidimicrobiales bacterium | reverse complement strand
GGTGAGCGTCATATCGGCCGTGTAGCGGCCCGTCCCGGTCACCTTGTCCGGGCCATCAGCTCGCACAAATTCGGGCATGTCAGTTATCGCCATATCGCAGCTCCTTGGACGATCGTTCAACGCCGCACAGCTTCGCACAGTCTTTCCACCTGTGTCCTCGTCGGGGCTCAGCTTTGCTGGCTCAATGCCTCTAGGCGGGGGAGATCGGAACGCGAAATCCAGAACGTCCCTTCGCTCCGTCCAGTGCTCGCAGTAGCCGAAAGCCTGACTCGCTTCTCGAATCGGCCTCCTCGCAAGTCTTTGACAGGCGCTACGTCGACCGACTGCAGGATGTCGACGTCCTTCAGTCGAGTCTCCGGTAGCCCTCTGAACCTAAACCTTCGGAGTCCGTCCTCGTAGAGACATAACGCTTGAACATTGCCTGCGTAGCCAACGCTACGTATCGGAGTTCGGAACAACAGAATCGGAGGCGTTAGGGGTATCCCTGAGGTTTGGTCGGTCTCAGCAATTTGGACGATGGCAGAACGCAGGCGCTTGCTCGAAAGCGCCAAGTCTCGAAGCAAGATGGGGTAGGCCAAGACCGACGCAAGGATGATCAAGACAACGATGGCCACGTAGGCCAGCCTAGGTTCAGACGTATGTCAGCAAGTCTGATGTGTCGTCCTTGTAATGCGGTCTGGAATAATCCCATACATGACCTTCATTTCTTCTGAACGAGTTGCTGACGGCACGGTGGCGCTGATCACCATGGATGACGGCAAGGCCAATGCGCTGTCGAAGCAGGGCATTGCTGACCTGGTGGCAGCCATCGACGAGGCCGAGGCTGACCCGACGGTCGCAGCTGCGGTGATTGCGGGTCGCGAAGGCCGCTTCTCCGGCGGGTTCGACCTCAATGTGATGCGATCAGGCGACATGGCCGCCATCGTCGACCTCGTCGCCGACGGCGGTGACATGGTCAGCCATGTCTACCGCTCGGGCCTCCCGGTTGTCGCCGCGTGCACGGGCCATGCACTCGCTGCTGGTGCGCTGTTGCTGCTCGGGTGTGATCTACGCGTGGGCGCTACCGGCGACTACAAGATTGGCGTCAACGAGGTGGCAATCGGCATGGTGCTACCGGATTGGGGCTTGACGATCTGCCGTGAACGCCTCAGCAAACGTCACCTGCAGCGCGCTGTCGCCACCGCACGCATCACCGGCGGCGAAGATGCAATCGACGTTGGGTTCCTCGACATCGCGGTGCCGCTCGAGGACGTGGTGTCGAGAGCGGTCGAAGAGGCTGCGTCGTTCGCCCCGCTCGATCGCAATGCCTATGCCGGGACGATGAAACAGTTCCGGTTCGAGGTCGCTGACCAGATGGCCGCCCAGGCGACCGCTGACCGAGCTGCGGTCTGAGTCCTCCACCTCTAACGGTTTGTCCGATGTCGACCGGGCTGCGGTCTAAGCGTTAGGCGAACGCGACGGAGAACGCCCCTAGTGGGCCGTAGTCGAATCGAAACTCGTCGCCTGACGCGATGTCGATTGGGCGCGTGAATGAACCGGCGAGGATGGTCTGGCCCTTCTCGAGGGACTGGCCGGTCTGGGCGTAGCGTTCAGCGAGCCAGGCAATGCCTCGTGCAGGGTGGTCGAGCACGCCTGCGGCAACTCCGGTCTCTTCCACGATGCCGTTGCGATAGCCGAGGGCGCTCACCCAACGAAGGTCGACCTCGCGTGGCGATACTCGTTCGCCGCCCGAGATGATGCCTGCGTTCGCGGCGTTGTCGGCGATCGTGTCGACGACCGTGCGGGTTCGCCCCGTCGATGGGTCCTTGCGGAAGGAGCGGGCAGCGATGAGCTCGACGGCAGGCTGGACGTACTCGGTGGCGTCGAGAACGTCGTCCACGCTTAGGTCAGTGCCAGCAAGGTCGGTCGCCAACGTAAAGGCGAGCTCGAGCTCGATCTTCGGGTCGCAGAACTCGGCAGCGACCAACGTGGAGTTTGGGGCGAACACCATCGCATCGGTGATGAAGCCCGAGTCGGGGGTCGTGATGTTCATCGCTGCCTGCATGGCCCGCGACGTCAGCCCGATCTTGTGCCCGACGATTTCCTCGCCACGAGCAAGACGTAGATCGCGCCACGCCGACTGAATGGTGTACGCATCCTCGATGGTGAGGTCGGGGTAGGCCTCTGTTGATTGGCGCATCTGGGTCGCCAGTCGTTCAGCTTCGTCGAGTCGTTCGGCTTCGGCCGCTGCTGCTTCTGGAGTGATCGGCATCGTGCTTACCTCGAGATTTGTACACCGTTTGATACCTATACGGTTCCAAACGGTTCACAAATCTTGGTTGGTGGAGAGTTGTTTGGTGAGCTCGTGGAGCTCGGCTATCAGCTTGGTGAGTTTGTTCTTTCCGAACTTGGTTTCGATCGTGTTGTACGCAGCTTCGGATTGGGGTGCGACCCGATGAACGAGCTCATGGCCCGTCGCTGACAGAGATATGGCCGAGCGGCGCTGGTCGTGCTCGACCGTTTGGCGTTCGATGAGGTTTCGGCCCTCGAGGTTGGAGAGAATACGCGTGACGCTCGGCGCCAATAGCGATGTCTGGGTGGCCAGATCGCCCACTTCGATCGGGGCGTCGTATGCAGACAGTGCCCGAAGGATTCGCCATTGCTGTTCGGTGAGATCGTGATCGGCGAGGATCGGGCGGAAGTAGCTCATCGCAGCTTCGCGTGCGTTCAGGAGCGCCATCGGTAACGACTCGTCGAACGAGCGCATTGGTTCTGATGGTGATTTGGAACTCATCGCCATTTCGACTTCACTGCGGTTCGGGTGCGGTAAACGGGGAGCCTTTGGGAAATTCGTCGGCCACGGTGTTGCGAAGCGTGCCGAGCTCGGGGACGTTGACCTCGACCACGTCGCCGGGTTCTAGCCAGATCGGTGGGTCGAAGCGAGCACCAGCGCCCGTCGGCGTGCCGGTGAAGATGATGTCTCCGGGTCGAAGGGTGGTGAAGGTGCTGAGGTAGTGCACTTGGTACTCGATGGAGTACTTCATCGTTCGGGGGTGATCGTCCTGGCGGACTTCGCCGTTGACCTTCGTGGTGAGGTGTAGCTCGTCAAAGTCGCCGATCTCGTCGATTGTCACCAGGTGCGGCCCAAAGGCGCCGGTCGACTCCCAGTTCTTTCCCTGGGTCACGTTGAACTTGGCATGGCGAACCCAATCGCGAATCGTGCCTTCGTTGCCGAGCGTCAGGCCCGCAATGTGCGAACGAGCGTCATCGATGGGGATACGGCGCCCTTCCTTGCCGATGACCACCACGATCTCGCCTTCGTAGTCGAGTTGAGGGCTTTCGGGTGGGCGGATGACCGGGCGTTCGTGGCCGGTGAAGCTGTCGGGGAAGCGGACAAACACCGACGGGTACGCGGCGTCGGCCTTGTCGGCGTACTCGGCTGATCGGCCTCCGTAGTTGACGCCGATGCAGAAGATCTTGCCGGGCCAGGGGAGGAGGCGTTCGTAGGTGATGTCGGTAGCGGCGAAGTCGGCCTCGGCGTCGGCGAACTGTCGTGCCTCCTCAAGCTGGCCTGATTCGACGAGTTCGCCAAGACTGGCTGCGTCAACTCGCTCGGCGAGGTCGATGACGCCCGTTTCATCATGCGTGAGTAACCCGAAGCTGCTCACTTGGCCTATTGAGAACGAGGCGAGTTTCATCGAAGGCTCTTTCGGGGTTGCGTTGGCGACGTTCTCGAACAATACTACACATGTTAAGTATCTGGGAGAAACCGTGCCGCACCTCATCATCGAACACTCCGCCAACGTTGCTCAGCATCACGACGTGAGCGCTCTTCTCGACGCCGTGCATCGGGCGGTTCTCGACCTCGAAGTGGCCCCGGTCGCCGGCGTCCGCATCCGCTCGATCGAGCAAAGCAACTACCGCATCGCCTCTGGCGACGACCCCAACCATGCCTACATTGCAATGATCGCCCGGCTCGGACCCGGACGTGACGCCGAGACGAAGACGCACCTCATCAACACGGTGCTCGATGCCGCCGAAGCACAGGTGGCGACCGAAGACAGTCCGCTCGTCATCGCCTGGTCGCTAGAGGTCCAAGAGATCGACGCTGAGTTCCGCGTCAATCGAAATCACATCGCCGCGGCAATGAAGGGCCAATCATGAGCCAAGCCCACTCCTATGACGAGAACCTCGCCGTTGCCGAGACGAGCCTGGGTCGTTTCGCTGACGCGCCGCTGACACACCTCATCGCTGGTGAACAGGTTCCGAGCGTCTCAGGAGAGACGTTCGCCAACACCTCACCCATCGATGGGCGCCACCTCGGCAATGTCGCCGCAGGTGAGGCAGCAGATATCGACGCGGCGGCAACGGCCGCCGCCGAGGCATTCGAATCCTGGAGTCGGACGCCGGGGACCGAGCGCAAGGCCATTCTTCATCGGGTCGCCGACCTCATCGAAGAACG
>CALHTB010000098.1 GCA_938038785.1 uncultured Acidimicrobiales bacterium | reverse complement strand
CGTGGCGTGAGCAACGAGATGGCCGAAGCCGCCGCATCGGTCACGCTACGTTCGGGAACGCTCCTGGTGGTCCGTCCCTAGCGAGTCGCTCGAGAGCCCCAAGGGCTAGCCTCGGGACCATCGGCACCGTACTTGGCTTTCTTGCTGTCGCTTTGCTCGTTCTGGCGAATGCGTTCTTTGTCGCTGCCGAATTTGGGTTGGTAGCGGTTGATCGCAGCCGCGTCGATGAGGAAGCCGCAGATGGTTCAACCGCAGCAACGCGCGTCAAAGGCCTCGTGGAGAACCTCTCGTTTCACCTCTCTGGCGCACAACTGGGCATCACTGCGTCATCGCTGATCCTGGGCTTTATTGCAAAGCCGACGCTCGCGTCCCAGGTTGAACGTGTCCTACAAGGTGTCGTAAGCGAGACCGCGATCTCGGGCCTTTCGGTCGTGCTGGCGATCGCGCTTGCGACCGGGTTTCAGATGGTCGTTGGCGAGCTCGTGCCAAAGACCATCGCGATCGATCGGCCCTTTGAGGTGTCGACCCGGTTGAGTCGTGCCGTATCTCTGTGGGGGGTTGTAGCCAAACCCATCATCGTCAGCTTCGACGCAGCAGCCAACGCCATTGTTCGACGTCTCGGCATGGAGCCCGCCGAAGAGCTCGAACACGTCCGGTCGCTCGACGAGATCGAGCGCATGATCGTGACCTCGGGAGAAGAGGGCGTGCTCGACGTAGAGGACGTCGAGCTCCTCACCCGAAGCATTCGGCTCAGCGAGAAGACCGCCGCTGACGCCCTTGTGCCACGCGTCGAGGTCATCGCCCTTGACCGCACGTCTACCGCACAAGACCTGGTCGACCTTGCTGGGAGCACCGGCCGTTCGCGCTTCCCCGTCTATGGAGCAGACGCCGATGACGTCATTGGCGTTGCTCACATCACGGCGATTCACGGCGTGCCTCGAAATGAGCGTTCGTCGACATCGATCACCACGTTGATGACCGACCCGGTCGTCATCCCCGAATCGGTCGACCTCGACGTGCTGTTGCAGGGGGTTCGTGAATCACGAAATCACCTGGCGATCGTAGTGGACGAGCATGGTGGGACCGCCGGGATTATCACCCTCGAGGACATTCTCGAAGAGATCGTTGGCGAGATCGACGACGAGTATGACGGACCGCCCACAGTGCACACGAGGGTCGAGGGGAGTGGCACCTTTTTGATCGACGGTTCGCTACACCACGACGAGGTTCTCGATGCGTGCGGGTTTGATATGCCTGAGGGCCAATACGAGACGCTCGCTGGGTTCATGCTCTACGAGCTTGGTCGCATACCCGCACCCGGCGCCCGGTTCGTGCATAACGGGTGGCGCTGCGAGGTGGTGGCAATGGACCGTCTCCGGGTGGCCTCGGTGCGGCTCGTGCAACCCCAGGCGCTAACGCCAGCGGAGTTCGGGCCATGAGCACAACCGTTGCGCTGCTTATCTCGGCCTGCCTGGTGGTTACCAACGGCTTCTTCGTCGGTGTCGAACTCGCATTGGTGGCAAGTCGCCGCACGAAGCTGGAAGCCCTCGTCGAACGGGGGGCAGCGGGTTCGAAGCCAGCGCTCGATGCCTACCAGAACATCACCCGTTCGCTCTTCGCTGCTCAACTCGGAATCACGATTTCGTCGCTCATCCTCGGTTTGCTTGCGGAAGCAGCTGTGGCCCATCTCATCGAGTCAGCGCTCGAGTCGGTGATCGAGCTGCCCGACAGCGTCGTTCACGGCATTGGTTTCACCGTCGCGCTCATGTTCGTAGTGTTTGTCCACACCGTGTTTGGGGAGATGGTCCCGAAGAATATGGCGATCGCCAGGCCCGAAACGTCTGCCCGAGTTTTGTCGCCTGTCCACGCAGTTGTGGTTACCGCTGTCGGGCCGGTCGTCTGGGTGCTCAAGCAGATGGCTCGACCGATGCTGCGGCTCGCAGGCGTTGACCCCGACACTGGCCTCAACAGGGCGACTACCCCCGCTGCGCTTGTGCGCATGCTTGACGTGTCGCGCCAAGAGGGTCTGGTCGAGGCCCAAGAACATCAGCTCATTACGGGAGCACTCGACTTTGGTGACACCCGCGTGCGATCCGTCATGATCCCGCTGTCCAAGATCGTTTCGGCCTCGCGCCATGCCACCGTGTCCGACCTCGAGGCACTCGTCGTTGCCCACGGCCTCAGCCGCATTCCTATCCAGCAGGAAGGGGGCCGGGACTTTCGTGGCTTTGTGCATGCGAAGGACCTTGTGTGGTTGCCCGAGGAGGCCACCAGTGATGTGGTTCCTGTCGAGCTCATCAGGCGGATGCCCAAGGTGGGTATCGAGCAGACCATCGAGGACTTGTTGTTCGTGATGCAGCGAAGTCGCAAGCACATGGCGCTGGTCACCGCTGGCGGCAAGGTCGTTGGCCTCGCGACGCTAGAAGACGTGCTTGAAGAACTCGTTGGAGAGATCTACGACGAGACCGACCAAGATCGCAGCGTTGTCACTAGCTAACTCCGGGGTTAGCGAAGCGGAATGACGGAGCTGTCGCCGTCCTCGCGTGGGCCGAAAAGGCGTTTCTCGGATTCGGTGATGGCAACGTCGTTGATCGAAGCTTCGCGCCTACGCATCAGACCTTGCTCATCAAACTCCCAGTTTTCGTTTCCGTACGAGCGCCACCACTGGCCGTCAAGGTCCTTGGATTCGTATTGGAACCGCACCGCAATCCGATTTCCTTGGAATGCCCACAGATCTTTCCGAAGGGCGTACTCGGTCTCCCTCGCCCACTTTTGCTCGAGGAATTCGCGGATCTCCTCACGCCCGGTAATGAAGGTGTCGCGGTTGCGCCACACGCTGTCGAGCGAATAGGCACCTGCGACCTTGGCGGCGTCGCGGGTGTTCCAGGCTGCCTCGGCGCCGAGAACTTTCTTCCACGCAGCGGCTTCGTCGAATGGTGGGAATGGCGGGCGTTCTTCGGTCATAGTTGTTCCTGTCTACGCGCCCATTGCGTTGTATCCACCGTCGACGTAGATCATCGAGCCGGTGGTGGCCGGGAACCAGTCGCTCAACAACGCCACGGTTGATCGAGCAACGCCGGAACTGTCGCGCACGTCCCAGCCGAGCGGGGCCTTGTCGTCCCACACATCTTCAAACTTGGCGAACGCCGGGATCGACTTGGCCGCAATGGTTCGGATCGGGCCGGCGGCCACCAGGTTGAAGCGAATGCCATTGGGGCCGTGCGTCTTGGCTAGGTAGCGGTTGGTGGATTCGAGCGCGGCCTTGGCTACGCCCATCCAGTTGTATGCGGGCCAGGCAACGGTGGCGTCGAAGTCGAGGCCTACGACCGAGCCGCCTTCAGTCATCAGCGGGCAAACGACCTCGGCGAGGGTCTTGTAGCTGTAGGTCGAAATCTCGAGGGCGACCTTCACGTCATCCCATGGTGCGGCCATGAAGTCGTCGCCAAGGCATGATTCGGGCGCAAACCCGATCGCGTGCAGGGCGGCATCGACGCGGCCCCAGGTTGACTGCAGGTGGTCGCGCACTGCTGGAACATGTTCGGGGTTGGTGACGTCGAACTCGAGAACCTCTGGCTCGGTGTCGAGCTTCCGGGCGGTTTTTTCAGTGAGTCGCAAGCCGCGGCCCGCTCCGGTGAGGATGAGGTTCGCCCCCTCTCGTTGGGCCAGCTGCGCTACGCCGAACGCCAAAGACGCATCTGTAAGTACGCCGGTGATTAATACGTTTTTGCCTTCGAGCAGTCCCATACCGGGAGTCTTCAACACCACGGCCCTTCCGTCCAGGCCGGCGACTAGCGTTACGTCACATGACGCTTCAGTTGTTCGACACTGCCACCGGGGCCGTTCGGCCGTTCGCACCCGGTTCCACAGCCCGGATCTACATCTGTGGAATTACCCCGTACGACGCCACCCACATGGGTCACGCCGCCACGTACGTCACCTACGACGTGCTGCATCGACGTCTGGTCGACCAGGGGAGCGAGGTCAGGATGGTGCGCAATATCACCGACATCGACAACGATCTGCTCGAACGGGCGCGACGCGATGACGTCAACTATCTCGACCTGGCCTTTGGGCAGATCCGCCAGTTCGACGAGGACCTGAACGCGCTAGGTCTGCTCGAACCGTGGAGTGAACCACGAGCTACGTCAGCCATTCCCGACATCCGGGGGCTGATCGCCAAAATGTTGGCCAACAGCGACGCGTACGAGGTTGACGGCTGGGTGTACTTCAATCATCTGGCGTCGGAGCGGTTTGGTTCGGTGAGTCGCTATAGCCGGGTCGATATGCGAACGATCGGAGAGCTTCGGGGCGAGAACCCGACCGACGACAAAAAGCGTCACCCGATCGACACGGTGCTGTGGCAGCCTTCCGCTGAGGACGAACCGTCGTGGGAGGCGCCGTGGGGGAGCGGGCGGCCGGGGTGGCACATCGAATGCACCGCGCTCTCAATTCGAGAGCTCGGAGAGATCGACCTGCACGGCGGTGGATGCGACCTGGTGTATCCGCACCACGAGTTCTGCGCCGCGCAGCTTGACGCCGCCGGAGTCGCGAACACCGGACATTGGATGCACCAGTCGTGTGTCCACCTCAACGGTGAACCGATGAGCAAGTCGAGTGGCAACCTGATCTTCGTCAAGGACTTGCTCGATGTCTATGACCCGATGGCCATTCGTCTTGCGGTGCTCTCCCAGCACTACCGCACTACCGAATGGGCGTGGAACGATTCGCTTCTGACCGAGGCGACCTCTCGGCTTGATCAGTGGCGAGCAGCGGGTGACGGTGCCGGCCCAATCGAGGCGGTCCGGGAAGCGCTCGACAACGACCTCGACGTCCCAACAGCCGTAGCCACCATCGACGCAGCAGTAGCTAAAGGCCAAGGCAGCTCAGAAGCTGCAACCCTCCTCGGCGTCCAGCTGTAGGTATCCGCCGCCTCAGGCGTTCAGTTGCAGTTTGCCAATCAGCGTGGCCGTCCACGGGTTCCCCCAGAACATCGCTTGTACGCATGCATGGATCGCCAGCGCGCTAACGCCGCCGTGCGAGCGCAACCCGCCTATAAACAGGCCTTACCGCCGGCCCGGCGAGACCGAGCGCGTGGGAGAACACCCCCGTCCATAAACAGGCCTTACCACCGGCCTAGACAGACCGAGCGCGTGGGAGAACTCAGTTGAATACCTGGTTGATCTGTTCGCACTGGCTGGTGCGATCGTTGGCGTTCACCGGTGGGACCACGCCCACGGTCAGCACGACGAACTCGGGCCAGCATTTGTCGGCTCCGCTGCCTCCGATGACGACGTCGTTGCCCGAGCCGCCACTGAGGGCGTCGTTGGCCAGGTTGCCCTCGACCCGGTCGTTGCCCTGGAAGCCGTCGACAACATCAACGCCTTGGTTACCGAGCAGGATGTCGTTGCCGCCCTCGCCGCCGAGGTAGTCGTTGCCGGGGCCACCGTTCATGGTGTCGTTGCCGCCGGGGAAAATGCCCGGCCCGCCACGCTCGTCGAACTGCTTGCCGTCGTCGCCGAGCATGAAGTCGTCGTCGGGGCCGCCGATCATCGTGTCGCGGCCCATTCCACCGAGCATGTCGTCGGGTCCGGGTCCGCCGTGCATCCAGTCGTCGCCGAGGCCGCCGTCCATCACGTCGGCGTAGCCCTGTCCGAACATGCGGTCATCGCCGGGGCCACCGAAGAGAATGTCACGACCAAAGCCGGCGACCATCAGGTCGTTACCGTCGCCGCCACTCATTTCGTCGATCGCGAAGCCACCGCGGATGATGTCGTTGCCTGCGCCGCCGTTCAGCTTGTCTTGGTTCTGTTCGCCCCAGATGCGGTCAGCGCCCGCGCCGCCGTTCATGGTGTCGCCGCCCCAACCGCCAAACATGCGGTCGTTTCCGTCGCCACCAAAGACGGTGTCGGCACCGCCGCCAGCGCGGATGAAGTCGTTGCCAGCGCCGGCGATGATCTCGTCGTCGCCAGCCCGTGAGCAGATGATGTCGTCGCCGCCGAGGGCTTCGATCCGGTTATCGCCATCGCCTGCGACGATGACGTCAGCGCCCTCGGTGCCTCGAATGACCGCGTCGTTCGACACAATTGTTGCAGCTCTACCGCCGCACGTTTCCTGGGCGCCAGCCGGTGCTACCGAGAGCACGGTCGAAGCAAGAGCGACTGCTGACGCAGCCGCAAGCGATCGGGTGCTGAACTTCATAGGTTTCCCTTCGTACGCCGCGCGTGTGGCAAGGCTAGCTGAGCCGTGTCGACCAACACCAATAGGTGTCTCGGCAAGACGGTAGTGTTTCTTGATATATGAGTGCTGTAACTGTGACGTTGCCCGATGGAACGAGCCGAGAGCTGCCATCTGGGGCTACTGCCGCCGACCTGGCTGCCGATATCGGTCCAGGTCTTGCCAAAGCAGCGTTGATCGCGGTCGTCGATGGCGCCGAGGTCGACCTCGATGTGCCGCTGACCGACGGCGCAACCGTTTCGCTGGTCACCGGCAGCGACGAGGCAGGACTGCACACGATTCGCCATTCCGCCGCGCATCTGATGGCCCAGGCGATTCTCGATCTGCACCCCGGGGCACGGTTTGCCATCGGCCCGCCGATCGAGCACGGCTTCTATTACGACTTCGACCTGCCCGACGGCAAGACGTTGTCCGACGACGATCTCGATGCGATCGAGAAGCGGATGAAGGAACTGGTCAAGGCCGATCAGCCGTTTGAACGTCACGAAATCTCTATCGACGAAGCGCTCGAGCTGTTCAAGGACGAGCCCTACAAGCTCGAGATCATCGACGGCGTTCGAAGCGGTTCGGCCAGCTCAGAAGATGCAGGCGAGCTCAGTGGCGAGTCGGTTAGCTACTACCGGAACTCCGACACCTTCCTCGATATGTGCACGGGCCCACATGTGCCGAGCACGTCCAAGCTCGAACACGTCAAGCTCATGAAGGTTGCGGGGGCCTACTGGCGTGGTGACGAGAAGCGTCCGATGTTGCAACGCATCTATGGAACCGCGTGGGCCAACAAGAAAGATCTGAAGGCGCACCTCCATCGCCTCGAAGAAGCCGAGAAGCGCGATCATCGCCGTTTGGCCAAAGAGATGGACCTTGTGTCGTGGCCCGAGGAGCTTGGCCCGGGCCTGGCCGTCTGGCACCCGAAGGGTGCGATCATCCGCAAGTTGATGGAGGACTACAGCCGCGACCGTCACGAGACGGGTGGCTACGAGTTCGCATACAGCCCGCACATCGCGAAGTCGGTTCTGTGGGAGACGTCAGGTCACCTCGACTTCTACGCCGATGGCATGTACCCGCCCATGGAAATGGACGGGGCAACGTATTACCCCAAGCCCATGAATTGTCCGTTCCACGTGATGATCTACAAGAGCGACCAACGTTCCTACCGCGATCTCCCGATGCGAATCTTCGAGCTCGGTACGGTGTACCGCTACGAGCTTTCCGGTGCAGTCCATGGTCTTATGCGAAGTCGCGGCTTCACCCAGGATGACAGCCACATCTTCTGTACTCGGGAGATGATCGCCGATGAGTTGGCCTCGCTGCTCGACTTCGTGTTGTCGGTGTTCCGTGCGTTTGGATTCGAAGACTTCCAGGCAAAGCTGTCGACCCGACCCGAAGAGAAATCCGTTGGCGACGACGAGATCTGGGAATCGGCCACCGAGGGTCTGCGGGCGGCTCTCGAGAAACAAGGCCTCGATTACGTCGTCGACGAAGGTGGCGGCTCGTTCTACGGCCCGAAGATCGACGTCGACGTGCGCGATGCAATCGGACGCGCCTGGCAGCTCTCGACGCTCCAGCTCGATTTCAACCTGCCTGATCGTTTTGGTCTCGAGTACATCGCAGACGATGGTGAGCGCAAGCAGCCGGTCATGATCCATCGGGCACTCATGGGGTCGATCGAACGCTTCTTCGGTGTACTGCTCGAGCACTACGCGGGCAACTTCCCCGTGTGGCTAGCGCCGGTACAGATCAAGATCCTGCCCGTGGCAGCAGCGCACGACGACTACGCCGCTGAGCTCTCTAAGGCCTTCACCTCGCACGGGTTCCGTGTGAGTACAGAGCCAGCAACCGAATCGCTTGGCAATCGTGTGCGCAAGGCCAAGGTCGAGAAAACGCCATATGTACTCGTTGTTGGCGACGACGACGCAGCGAACCGCACCGTCGGCGTCAACAAACGGGGTGTGAAGGACGTCGACCGGGATGTTGCGGTGGACGACTTC
>CALHTB010000097.1 GCA_938038785.1 uncultured Acidimicrobiales bacterium | reverse complement strand
CATATCGTCGGTTCTGGAGTTTCCCTGCCGCCAAATGTCGTCACGAACGACGCGCTGGCAACGATCATGGACACGAGTGACGAGTGGATCGTCAAGCGAAGCGGTGTGCAACAGCGCCACATCGCAAGCCCTGGCGTTGGGTCAGCGCAGCTCGGCGCCGAAGCGGTGACAGCAGCACTCGACGATGCGGGCATCGCTGCCAGCGACGTTGATGCGCTCATCTCGGCAACGATGACACCCGACTACTATGCGCCTGGGAATGCTCCCCTCATCCAAGATCGAGCCCAGCTAGGCCAGGTTGCGAGCTTCGAGATCCGCCAACAATGCGGTGGCTTTCTCTATGGCCTCGACATGGCCGACATGTTGATTGCAAGCGGTCGAGCCGACACCGTTGTGGTGGTCGGTGCAGAAGCCCACCGGGGCTACATGCCCTACGGCGACTCGATGGACATTCTTCTTGGGCTGTCCGATGCTCCCCCAACCGAGCAGGACTATGCCATGGCCACCGAAGGCCGGGCGTGGAGCGTGCTGTTCGGCGATGCCGGAGCCGCGCTCGTGCTCCAGCGAGGGACCGATTCCACCGGCATTCTTGCATCGACCTTGCACACTGATGGCAGCCTGTTCGAACTCATCCATGTGCCCGGACCTGGCTTTCTCAACTACCCGTGGTCGAGCGTCGAGCAGATCGAGCAGGGGCTCCATGAGCCGAAGATGAACGGCGCCGAACTCTTCCGTCAGGCGGTTCGTCTTATGCCCGATTCGGTCCGCACCGTTTTGGATGCGTCATCATTCGCGCTCGACGACCTCGATTTGGTCCTCGCCCATCAGGCGAACCAACGAATCCTCGACGGCATCGCCAAACAACTGGGGGTGCCACAAGACGTCGTGGCGAGCAATATTGCGAAGTATGGAAACACCACAGCGGCTACGCTGCCGCTGCTTTTTCACGACTGCAAAACGGAAAGCAGGATCCCCGAAGGGACCCTGCTTGCGTTCACTGCGTTCGGCGCTGGCGCCCATTGGGGTTCCGTGCTGTACAAGGAACCCGGCTCGGCTTAGCCCTGCTTCTTCACCACGTAGGTGTCGGCGAGGCGGTCCATCAGCGTGCGATGGTTCGGGTCGGTGAAGAGGAACACCAACGACACGAGCCCGACGACGAGCCCTGCGAGGCTGACCAAGATGTTGAGGAATGGGATTGCGCCGAGGATGCCTCGGAGGTTCATCAGACTACGAACAAAGCCGACCTGCGGACCGATTGGTTCGTTGCCCGCGTTGTCCACGATGCGGATACCCAACATGAGTTTGCCGAGGGTTCCACCGGCGAAGCTGTTCATGCCCCAGTAGTAGGCGCCGTTGATGATTCCCACGACCAGGCCAGCGAAGAGGCTCACTCCGGTGCCGGTTGCACCCGAGTCAAAGGCCGCAAAGGCGGCGCCGCCGAGGATGGCGAAGAACGGGATGGCCATAATCACCGCATCGATGATCGAGGCAGCGATGCGCAACCACGGATCGGCAAGCTCTCGACCGTTTGCAAGGGTGCTCGCACCTGGAGCGACATAACCGTCTTGCTGCTGGATTCCATGTTGCTGCGGGCCGCCGACCCAACTCGTACCATCCCACCAACGAACGGTGCCCTGAGGGTCGCCGTCAGCGGGATACCAACCTGGAGGCTGGGATGCTCCACTCATTTTCGTCATCTCTTTCCCAACGGATGCCCGTTGTCTACCTAGAGCGTAAACCACGAACCGGTCCTAAACGGAGACGTTGGGAATACTCTGGTTTGGTGCCCGCAATTCCGTACGAGCTGCATCCGATTGCTTCCCTCGACCGTCCGATCTTCGTGATGGCCTTCAAAGGTCTATTCGACATGGGCGAAGCCGCCACCGCAGCGGTTGATTGGCTATCGATGGCCCACGGCAGCAAACCCGGAGCGAGCATCGACCCTGAGACGCTGTTCGACTTTCAGGAGGTTCGTCCCCAGGTCCGACTTGGGGTCAATGGCGCACGAGAAATTCTGTGGCCCGCGAACAACATGGTGTGGGCCCAGACCGAGCCAGGCGAACGCGACCTTGTTCTCCTTAGCGGTGTCGAACCGAACCTTCGGTGGCGGTCATTCAGCGACACCTTGCGCGAGCTCATCGAGATCACGGGAACCGAGCTTGTCGTGACGCTCGGTTCTTCTCTGGCGATGGTCCCCCACACCCGAACGTTTCCGGTGGCAGCCTCGACTGGGGATGCTGAACTGGCCGAAACCCTCGGCGTTGGTCGCCCCACCTACGAGGGCCCAACGGGGCTTGTCGGCTCCCTACAGCACGAGCTGACCTTGCACGATGTGCCGAGCATGTCACTGCGCGTCAACGTTCCGCACTATGTGCCGGGCAGCCCTTCACCAAAAGCCACCGCGGCACTACTCGCCAACCTCGAGCAAATCTGCGGCATTCGCACCGATCACGCAGGCCTCGCCGACGAAATTCGCGATTGGGAGGCGCGGGTGCACCGCGCCCTCGATGACGATGAAGACGTTAAGGCCTACGTCACCGACCTCGAACAGAAGGCCGATGCAGAGCCGACGATGATCTTCGATGATGGCGTTGGCGATATGGCCGCCGAGATCGAGAACTTTCTTCGCGACCGCTCTGACGAGAGCTAGTCGATCCGATCTGGCAATATCTCCGTGTGGATCTCAGCACGGTGCTCCTACTTTGTTCTATCGTCGCTGGTCTCTCAGGTGGCGTCGCTGCGCGGTTTCGTCGTTGGGGAACCGCTCCGAGCGACATTCTGATCGGCCTGCTCGTCGCCGGCCTCTTCAGTGTTGTCTCGATCGTCGTGTTGATCTTGGCCGCCGGCCTCGACTTCTTTGGCATCATTCACTACATCTACCTCTTGTTGGTCGTTGGCTTTCCGTTGGCGGTCGCATGGATCGTGGTGCCGCAGATTCTCGATGTTGAACGCCGCACACCGATCCTCGGTTGGTTGTTGGCTATTGCGGCGGTGTGCGCTGGACTCATTGGCGGCTGGGCAACCCATGTCGAGCCGTTTCGTCTCCAGGTCGAATCGGAGGCACTTGGTGCAACCGGGGCGCGCCAACCGTTCGTTGTCGGCGTCATTGCCGATCTGCAAACGCGGTCGATCGGGTCGCATGAAGACGCGGCTCTCGATGCGGTATTGGCAGGAGAACCCGACCTTGTGGTGATCCCCGGCGACCTCTTCCAGCTCGAGCTCGACGAGTTCGACACCCAGATCCCCCAGTTTCTCGGTTGGTTACGTCGCCTCACCGACGCGGTTGATCACGTCGTCATCGTCAACGGAAACGTCGACGTCGCCGAGGTCGTCGAGGAACTTGCCGATGAGACCGGGGCCGTCTATCTCGAAGATCAACTCAGCACCCTCGATATCGGGGGCCAGCCGGTGGTGATCGCGGGGATGGCGGTGATCCCTGAACGCTCACCGCGGGCGGTAGCCCCACTCCTCGCCGAAGAGCTCGCAGCATTTGGCGAGGATGACCTCGTGTTAGCGGTCAGCCACTACCCGGACCCGGTGCTCGACCTACCCTTCGATTCACCTATAGACCTGCTCATCGCCGGGCACACCCACGGCGGCCAAGTCTCCATTCCGGGCGCGGGCCCATTAATCACCTTTAGTGACGTACCCAAGACCGTCGCTGCCGGAGGACTTCACGTTGTCAACGGCACGCCGACCTACGTTTCGAGCGGCGTTGGCTTGGAGCGGGGCCAGGCGCCACAACTGCGCTTTGGTGCACCGCCTTCGGTGGCGTTGCTCACCGTGGTCCCCGCTAGCTAGAGCGAGGCAACTCGTGCGCAATCGGTGCTTTGGTGCTGGTCTGGGTGAGAGCCGATACTCGTTCGGCTAGGTGCGTCCGGTACGTCACGACGTTGGCGAGCTTGATGTCCTCGTAGCCGCGAACGTCTTGCGCAAGCTCTGCGATGGACGCAATCTCGTCGATGTTTCCGGCTGTAACCAGCGGAAGAAGCGAACGGAGGCTCTCGAGGTATTCGCCTGGAAGCTGTCGCTCGACTCGGCGGACCTCAGCACGGCCAAACGGATCGCGCGAGGTTCCGCGAAGATGCTTGCGCTTCGCGAGTTGCCGGATCGCAGGCACGGCCCACGTGCCGATCGTGATCTTCTTGTCGTATCCGAGGGCTCGCAGCATTGGCGGGTGCAGCTTCCACGCAACCGTCGCCTCAGCTCCGGCCACTGCGACCGCTTCAGCCATGGCGTCGGGGTCGATCATGAGCCGGGCGACCTCATATTCATCCTTGTACGCCGTCAGCTTGAACAGGCCAGCGGCAACCGCATCAAGCAACACGTAGCTTCCCGAGGTGGCCAACTGCTCGGCGGCATGAAACTCATCGAGGGCATCGAACCAGTCGAGGGCCGTCGACCGCTCACCCCATAGGACCAGCTCGTCGGCAAGGCGTGCGTACTGTGCCCGCCGATCGCCACGGAGACCAAGTGCGTCAAGGCGGCCGGGGAACTGCTCGGCTGGTGCTGTCACTTCGGCTGGCACCGACCGGGCACGTTCGACCAACGCCGGGTCGACGATCTGAGCACGACCCCACCGGAAGGCCTCGAGGTTGCGAGATACGGCGACGCCGTTGAGTTCGATCGCCCGCTCGATGAACTCTGCCCCGATCGGAAGCACCCCTGCTTGAACCGCCATACCAACGACGAAGATGTTGGCGGTTGTGGATGCATCGAACAGATCGGTCGTGATCGCCTGGGCGTCAGCCCAGTGGTGGTTCGCAAGGGTGTGTTCAGAAATGGTCTGCACCAGTTCGTCGTGCGCAGGAAGTGTCGTGTCGAGGTGGGTGATCATTTGGCCGGTTGGCACCGAACTGGTCGAACCCACTACGTGCGTTCGTGTCGGATCACACGTCAGCAAACCCTTAGGTGATGCTGCAACGAGCTGGTCAAAGGCCAACAACAGGTCGGCCTGACCATCGCCAAGCCGATTCGTATATGACGCTTCCTCGCGGGAGAGCCGGATGTCGCTGACGACGGGGCCGGCCTTTTGCGCAAGCCCGATCTGGTCGAGGCCGCGTACCTTCATCCCATCGAGCATCGCTGCAGTGCCGATGATTTGTGCCACCGTCACCACGCCGGTACCGCCAATTCCTGTTGTCCGCATCGCAAAGTCGTTGACCGGCACGATGATCTTCGGATCTGGCAGCGCTGGCAGATTGACGTCGGTGTGCTGAGGCACTGTGGTTGAGGGCAGTGCAGTTGAGGGCAGTGCAGTTGAGGGTGCGGCGGGGAACCGGCCGGCGCTGCTGCGACGCGAGAGCCAACCCCGAATGCCCTTTTGCGGCACCGGTGTGACCTCGATGAACGATGGACAGTCCCCTTCGAGGCAGCTGAAGTCGAGGTTGCACGTCGTCTGGTCGATCTTGGTCTTACGGCCAAACGGCGTTTCGACAGGCTGGACCGACAGACAGTTGCTTACCTGTCCGCAGTCTCCGCACCCTTCGCAGATTCGCTCATTGATCACGACCCGCTTATTGGGCGCTTCTATCAACCCACGCTTGCGGGCCCGTCGGGCTTCAGCAGCGCACGCCTGATCATGGACCAAGACCGTGACTCCGGGGGTCTTGGCCAACAACTCTTGGGCCTCGAGCAGACGGTCTCGTTCCCAAACGTCAACCCCGTCGGGAAGGGCAACACCGCTATATCGGCTCGTGTCATCGGCGGTAATCAGCACACGCGAGACACCAACAGCGAGGAGGCCTGGCACGAGGTCAGCAACTGATCGTTCCCCCATTGGATCTTGGCCCCCGGTCATTGCGACCGTTCCGTTGTAGAGCAGCTTGTAGGTGAGGTTCACACCTGATGCGACCGCTGCCTGAATAGCGAGCTGACCCGAGTGGAAGAACGTTCCATCGCCAAGGTTCTGCACCATGTGCTCGGTGTCGACGAAGTCGGACATGCCGATCCACTGCGTTCCTTCGTTACCCATGGCGGTGAGACCCACGACATCGCCGATTCGGTCGGGGTCCATGAAGATCGCCATCGTGTGACAGCCAACCCCGATGCCAACCAAGGTGTCGTCGGGAACCTCGGTGCTTCGGTTGTGAGGGCAGCCTGAGCAAAAGAAGGGCTGGCGTTCAACGGCGAGCGGTATGAGAACTCGCTTGCGCTTTTCTTCGATGGGAACAAGCCGTGCCCCGATGCGATCTTCGAGCCGTCCTCGAAGGAGCGGCATGATTCCGTCGGCGTCGAGCGAACCCCAACCGGGGAACAACGTTTGGCCGTGCTCGTCGGTCTTGCCGACAACCCTGGGCCGTTGCGCCGATGCGTACAACGCGTCCTTGACGAGCGATTCGAGCAAGCCGTGCTTTTCTTCGATGACCAGAAACTCGTCGAGCCCCTGGGCGAAGTTCCGAACCGTTTCAGCATTAAACGGCAACGGCATTCCCATCTTCAAAATGCGAATGCCTGCGGCGGAGATTTCGTCATCGGTACGTAGGCCCAGACGGCTCAGTGCTTCACGAACTTCGCGGTGGGTGATTCCCGACGACATGATTCCAAGCCAGGCGTCTGACGACTCGACGGTGACACGGTTGAGCTGGTTATCGGCGGCGTACCGGCGAGCGAGCTCGTAGCGAACCTCGATGATTTCGCGTTCGAGCAGAAGTGTGTTGGGCGTCAGAATTTTGCCGTCGGGTTGGTGCTGGTAGCGCTCGCCGTCGATGAGCGGATACGTCGGGTCGAAGCGCTCGGGGTGCAGCGCCATGCTTGCGGTTGCATCAGCGACGTCAGCAACGATCTTCAGCGCGGTCCACAAACCAGTGGCACGGCTAAGCGCAATGGCGTGTCGACCCAAGACGAGCGCTTCGACCGGGTCTCCGGGGTACAACACCGGCATGTGCATGTCGCTCATCAGTCCGGCCGAAGAGGACGGCAGCGCCGACGACTTTGCATTTGGGTCATCGCCCACAATTGCGACCGCGCCACCGTGCATCGATGTTCCTGCAAACGTGGCATGGCGTAGGGCGTCGGCGGCTCGGTCAACCCCGGGAGCCTTTCCGTACCAGAGGCCGATGACGCCGTCGTACTTCGCGTCTGGGCGGACCGACGCGAGCTGAGATCCCATTACCGCAGTAGCCGCAAGCTCCTCGTTGACGCCGGGCTGGAAGACCAGCGGTAGGTCTGGTTGGGTACGACCAGCGGCCTTGACAGCCTCGCCATAACCACCGAGGGGCGAACCGGGATACCCGGTGACGAACGCCGCGGTGCGGAGCCCTGCTAGCCGATCTGCTCGGAGTTGTTCGAGGGGCAGTCGGGCCAACGCCTGGATTCCGGTGAGAAACACCGTGCCCTCATCGTTGGTGAACCTATCGGTGAGTTGGTATCGGTCGATCGTGGTCATGACAATCCCGTCGGCATGTGTTCGTTGTTCGTTCAGCAAGTATGGAACTTGTTCGTCAAACGGTCTATAGGTCAGAATTTTATTCTGTACCGCCTATCATTTCTGTACACATGTTCCGACAATGACGTCACGAACCTCCACACACCGAACGGAATGCGACGATGGTCACACCTGTCCAACAGCAGCTCTTCGATAGCGCCGACATGATTCTCCTGCGGGAATTGCAGCTCGACGCCCGCCAAACCAACCGGTCGCTGGCCAATGCTGCCAACCTCGCACCGTCGACAACCCTTGCCCGAGTACGAGATCTCGAACAACGAAAGGTGATCAGCGGGTACCACGCCGAGGTCGAGCTGACCGCGATCGGGCGCGGACTACAAGCGCTGGTGTTCGTACGTCTGCAACCGAAGTCTCAGGACCTGATCAACGCGTTTCTTGAACACGTGTGGGAGCTACCGGAAACCATCGGCATCGACCTGATCTCGGGGGTCGAAGACGCGGTGATCCACCTCGCCGTGCCCGACGCGAACGCGCTTCAGGACGTGATCATGAACCGCATCAGTGGCTACCCAGGGGTGTTCGACGAGCGAACGTCGCTGCTTTTCGAGCATCGGCAAAAGCGAGTGATCGAGCCGCTCTAACCAGCGACATCCACGACAACTCGACCGCGGATCCTGCCTTCGACGATGTCGGCGGCAACCTCAGGCACCGCTTCCAGGCCAACCTCGGTGGTCATGGCGTCGAGAAGGTTGACGTCAAGGTCGGTTGCGAGCCGTTTCCATGCCTCGTCACGCCGCTCGGCAGTTTCGTGGACCGAGTCGATACCGGCAAGTGTGACGCCGCGGAGAATCAGCGGCGCAACCGACGTGGTGAGGTCCATGCCATGGGCGAGGCCACACGCAGCAACGCACCCCTTCGGTGCGGTGGCTGCAAGCACATTGGCGAGCGTGTGGCTTCCGGCTACGTCCACTGCACCAGCCCAGCGCGTTTTCGCAAGCGGCCGCGACACCGGCTCGGCGAGTTCAGAACGATGGATCAGCTCAGTGGCCCCGAGCGAACGAAGGTAGTCCCCTTCCTCCTCGACACGGCCTGAGGACGCAATGACCTCAAACCCGAGACGAGCAAGAACAGCAACAGCCACCGAGCCCACCCCACCGGCTGCGCCCGTCACCAGGACGGCCCCCGAGTCGGGAGTGACGCCGTGATCTTCGAGGGCAAGAATGCACAACATTGCGGTATAGCCAGCCGTGCCGATGGCGGCAGCCTGGTAGGTCGAGAATTCTTCGGGGATCGACGTCAGCCAACCGGCATCGACTCGGGCTCGTTCGGCCAAACCACCCCAGTGCTTTTCGCCAACATCCCAGCCGTTGAGCACTACCCGATCGCCAACCGAGAAGTCATCGCTCTCCGATGACAGAACCGTTCCCGCAAAGTCGACGCCAGGCACCATCGGCCACGAGCGCACAATCGGCGAGGAGTTGGTGATGGCCAGGCCGTCTTTGTAGTTGATTGTGGAGTACTCGACGGCCACGAGCGTGTCGGCCTCAGGCAGCTGGTCTTCGGCCACCTCGGTGATATCGACGGAAAATTCGTCGTCGACGTTGGTCAGCAGCAGCGCTCGCATTATGTCCTCGTTTCACCGGCCCTGGATCGAGCCCGCAAAACCCTAGGCCATCACCTGGCCGCGGACGACGCTTGGAGCATCTGAAAGTTCTGGAATGCCATGCCGCCAAGAATCAGCGGCGCAAACAGCAGACCGAGCTGCCAGTAGAGCAGCCCACCAACGATGACCGCGATAGCGATCGAGACAATGGCTGCCCGACGGCCGCGCTCGCGGACAGAACCCGGAATCATGTCGGTCATGATGTGACCACCATCGAGCGGAACGATCGGAAGCAGGTTAAAGGCACTCCACCCAAACGTCGTGAAGAACCCGATGTCGAAGAGCCTGTCGTTGAACTCGCTTCGAGTGACGACCCCGCTCCAGAACACTCCCAGGATGACGAGGCCAAGCACAATGCCGGCGAGTGGACCAGCAAAGCTGATGAAAATCGACTGCATTCGGCTCGGCGCAGCCGCTAGCCGGTAGCGCGTGAACCCAGCCATTCCTTCGAGCGAGATCGTTGGCGCGCCTTGGGTTCCTTGCGATCGAGCAGCGAAGGCATGACCAAACTCGTGAATGAGAACGGAAACGACGGCGATCACCACGAACGCGGCAATCAGGTCGAGGCGGTCCTGGAACGAGACAAAGCCCAGCATCGCAATGACGCCGAGGAATGAACCCTTGATGGTGATCGGGAATCCGAACATTTGGAAGTTCATTGGTAACTCCGGGGGGATGCGCTAGTTCGCCGCGAGCGCTTCGCGCTCGTCGCTGGTCAAACAGCCTGCCAGCTGGCTATCGATTCGTGCGAGATCATCTTCGTTTCCGGAGAGATCGGCCTCAATTGTTATTCGGACAAACTCACGGTCGTTGTAGAGATCGTTAATACACCCCAGAGTTGGGGGCGAGAACTCGACATTGGCTTGCTGGGAGACGGCGCGCCCAACCGAGACACAATCGGCGTACAGATCGAGGTAGCGGTTCTGTACGGTGCGGTCGGCAAGAAGGAAGTCGAACGGCTCCTCCTCGAGCAAGGCAATCCAGAACGGGCGGTACTCCTCAGCGGACTGCAGCTTCGAGGAGACGCACGCTGATTCAGTTGCTGGCAGCGGCAACCCGCCCGCCAGGATGAGGTTTGACGCAAAGTCGTCGATGGCCTTGGGCGATGCGCATTCTTGGACGGCCCCAATTACTGCGTCGATCGGCTCGGTCCCTTCGTCCACCGACCCCTCCGCCGTGGTGTCAGCGCAGGTTTGCTCGTCGACGGTGAGCACAAGTCCTGAAACTGCCAGCTCGGTGTACACCGCAGCGTTCTCAGAATCCTCGTTCACGATGAACGTCGTTCCTGGTGATTCGGTGCCAGCACCGTCGGCCCCAGCACCGTCGGTCGGCACTACCGAGGTCGTTGTCTCGGGGATGTCTTCGCTCTCGCCGGTGACGACCTCGTCGCTCTCGCCAGCGTCGTCCTCGGTGTCTTCGGGGGCTTCGGTGGTAGTGGTCGTCGTGGTCGTGTCGTCTTGGGCAGGACCAGGTTCGACAATGGACTCACCTCGACCGCAGGATGCGAACAGCAGCCCAAGTACGGTGAAGATGGCCAAGAGGCGGGACGTGGTGTTCATGCCCACAGGCTAGGAGGCCGCGGCCTGTCGAACTGGTCACTCGATGCGAGCGTGCTGGCGCCCATCGGGCAGGCACAGCGGGCAGACTTAGCTGGTGGCATCCCAGCACGCACGAGCAACTCCACTGCACTGGCCCGGTCGCGCCCCGTTCTGGGCGCGCACCGCTGCTGTAGCGATCGCGCTGATGGCCCTAGCGAGCTGTTCGAGTGGAGACGATCCGAGCGTGGCTCCGACCGAGCCTGGGTCAACAGCCAACACCGTGGCCAAGCGTGCTGGAGGCGAGTCCCTTGACGACGATGCGGTCAACGATGCCGCGGGGCGTCAGGCCAACGAACCTGGGCTAGCTCGAAGCGCCGGAGAACCTGGCGCCGACGAGGCGCCGCTGCTGCATGTCCTGGGAAGCATCCGATCGGTGGCCGACTCAACTGCGACGTTTGGCGATGATGCGCAGGTCGTGCGAACCGATCTAGCCACAATCGCATCGGTTGGCTGCGCTCCGTCCCTATGCCCACCAACCGAGCTCGCCCCTTGGGCAACCGGCCAGATCGAAGTACTTAACGTTGCCACCCGTGAGGCTGCCAGCGAAGGTGGCGGCCAGCTTGGCGCCTACGTCGAGGAATTTCGACAACTCGGCGTCACCACCCTCGGATACGGAAACAACATCCAAGCCGCGGTCGAACCTGTCATCCGACGCAATGGCAACAACCGCGTCGCAATCCACTCGATCTCCCTCGACCCAGACAACCCGGCACTCGCAACCGCCGATTCGCCGGGGCTCGCTGGCGTCACTGCCCTCGATGCGCTGCGCCAGGCCATCATCGCCAACCGAAACAACGGGCTCGGTGTGGTGGTTCTGGTCGATTGGGGCCAGAGCGACCTGAGGTCGCCGTCGGCCGAGCAGATCGTGGACGTCGAGCGCATTGCCGAAGCTGGCGCTGACGCCATCGTGGGCCACGGCTCGGACTTCCTGCTTCGCTTCGACCTCGTTGGGCAGACCGCGGTTGCCTACGGACTTGGCAATTCGTCGATCACGAGCGCCGACCCGCTTCGGGCGGACACGGCAATCCTTCGCCTCGAATTCGATACACCGGGCCGGTCGTGCCTTCTTCCTGCGACCGCAGGACCGAGCGGCCCTTCGCTGGACGACCCTACGATCACCAGCTGCCAGCAGGGGTAGCGCTACAGAAGCTTGCGCTCGCGCAGCTGCTCACGAAGCATGTTGGGATTGTCGAAGAGCAACGACTCGAACCCGAGCGCCATGGCTGCGGCAATGTTGGCCGGCGAGTCGTCGATAAACACCGAACGGCTCGGACGCAGGTCGTGGCGGCCGCACAACAAGTCGAAGATCTCCCTGTCGGGCTTCGTGAAGCCTTCACGTCCACTGATCACCATGCCGTCGAAGTACTCGAAGAACGGATAGTTCGCTTCGATCATCGCGAACGTGTCCTTGCCCCAGTTACTGAGGGCATAGAGCGGTACCCCCCGCTCGCTGAGTTCTCGGAGAATGTCTACCGAACCGTCGATCACGCCACCGAGCGTCTCGGTCCATCGATCGGCAAACGCCATGACTAGGTCGTGCTGGTCGGGGTTACGAGCAGCGACCTCTGCGGCGACCTCTTGGAGCGGTGTGCCCGAGTCGAGGCGGCGGTTGTCGTCCATCGTGAACACGTTGTCGAGAAAGTGCTGCAGCTCGTCGGGGTCGTCGATCAGCTGCTCGAACAGATTTCGTCGATCCCATTCGATGAGGACGTTTCCCAAATCGAATACGACGGCGTCGAACCTCGAGTTCGTTTGCCCACCTCTGTCAGTCACGTATGCCATCCTTCCCGGCACCAATTCGGCGAACGAACGAAGCGACTTCGTCCTCCTCGAGCGGCTTGGAATAGTCAAAGTCATCTCGAGCACGTTCGAACATCTCGTGTGAGATCTTGATCGTCTCGTCGTACGCCGGGTTCTGGCGCACCTCTTGATCGTCGCGCAGAACCTTCGCCTGAACGACTTTGGTGTTCTCGTGGCCGGGCATCATGCGAAGATGCTGCGGCACCATGTCGAGGTCGGAGTCTGCGGTTGCGATAACGACCTTGTCGATGTCAGCGCGAGTGCACATGGTGAGCGCGTCGAGTGCCAACCAGACGTCGACGCCCTTCTCGCCGCCGCGGTTCTTCGACTTGACCCGAGCTTGGGTGACCTCGTTCTGGTGATCTCGGGGATCGCCGAGGTCGCGATCTTGCACCACCCACTCCCACCGATAGCGAAGTGTCTTCTCGAGAACGACCACATCAGTAGCCACCATGAGGTCGTGTCGACGACGTTCGGGGTCATGGCGCTTTTTGTCGACTTCAGGGTCGGGGATACCCGTGGCATAGCGAATCTCTACGAGTTCGCAGTCGCCTGCAATAGCCCGGCCGAGAAGCAGCGGATGCATGTTCCCGTGGCCAAAGGCGTACCGCGACCCAATCGTGATGTTCTGTCCGTCGATAAAGACACCTACGCGCATTGCCTCACCCTATTGGTCGATGAGCTGGTTCAAGATCCACTCGGCGGCTCGCTCGCCACCGGCCAGTTCGACAAACCCCCGACCGGCCGCCTGCAACATCCCGGCGTTGATCAGCCGAGATCGATACACCGAGAACCACGAGCTCGACTTGTCGAGCTTTTCACGCACATCTGCGGTGGCCATGGGACCAGGACCATTTGCGGCGATTACGCCGAGGACTCGTTTCGACGACGGCGACAGTTGACGCCATGTTGGCTGCAACACATCGAAGATCGATTGCTCATGAGCAGCCTCGTACGCAGCGGACAGCAGTGACTCGGTGATGGCATCACCTGGTTCGAGCCGATGCCAGATTTCGTAGCCAAGTAGCTGTACCAGGTAGGGGTAGCCCTGCGTCTGGTCGACGGTCTTGGTGAGTTCGAGGTCGTTGTAGCCAATGTTGTGTTCGTCGAATGGAGGTCGCAGCGCTGAAAGTGACTCGGCAATGGACAACGGCTCGAGCGCGAACCGCGCCAGGCGACTGAAGAAGGTGGCCCCGGCTGAGTTGAAAATCTGATCGTCGATCGTGGGCAGCGCCGCGCCAGCGAACACCACCGATTGCAGGTGTTGCAGGTCGTTGCCAAGGCGTTCAAGTTCGGAGGTTTTGGCGGCGTGCAATTCGTCGACAGTGAGCAAGAGACCAGCGCCACCACGGCCGACGATAGCAGCCTCAACCCGTTCGAGCAGTGGCTTGAGCACCACCATCGGGTCATCGTCGAGGACGCCGTCGACAGCTGGCCGGGTGAGCTCGATATGGCCACTAGCTACGCCGATTGATGCGCCAGCGCGAACCTCGCTGATCTTCCACGTCGGGTTGTCGGCGAGTGCGACCTCGACCAAGCGCAGATCGCGACAGATACGTCGGATCATGCCGTCGTTCGCATCGACCGCGATCGTGATGTACCCCTCGGACTCCGCAATGTCTCGAAAGGACGCCAGGAGTACCGTCTTGCCGACACCACGAGGACCGGTAACGAGACTCCGGTGATAGCGCCCGCCAGGCCCGTTGGCGAGGCCTTCGCGAAAGAGCAGCTCATCGCGTTCACGTCCAACGAAGGCAGGAGGCCACGACCCAAATCCCGGCCGGAACGGATTCTCGAGCATGTCGCCTCTCTTCGCTAGGTGCTAGTACGGAGAATGTACGCATTGGAAGTGACAGGTGTACTTGCAAACAGCTTTTTGTGGACTGTTATAATTATAACAGGACACAAAGGACCACAAACTATTTCTAGGGATCGGATTCATTCCATTGGAAACTGACGGGTACCTCTCAACCAACCTGCACACGGTTGGCGCACAAGCCGCCGAGCTCGAAGCGGCTGGACATCGCGGCGCGTTTACCGCCGAGACAGCACACGACCCGTTTCTTCCCCTCGTCGTCGCCGCCCAGAACACGACCACGCTCGAGCTTGGCACGTCGATCGCGGTGGCCTTCGCCCGCAACCCCATGACCCTCGCCAACACCGCACGCGACATCAACGAGTTCTCCGAAGGCCGCATGATCCTGGGGCTCGGCAGCCAGATCAAGCCGCACATCACCAAGCGCTTCTCGATGCCCTGGTCGAAACCAGCTGGCCGCATGCGCGAGTTCATCGGCGCTCTTCACGCGATCTGGGACTGCTGGGACACCGGCGAGCCGCTGCGATTCAAGGGCGAGCACTACACCCACATCCTCATGACCGAATTCTTCAACCCGGGACCGGCCAAGCACGGCCGAGCGTCTATATACCTCGCTGCGGTTGGGCCGATGATGGTTCGTGTCACTGCCGAAACATGTGACGGCTGGATGGTGCACCCGTTCCAGACGCCCGAGTACTTCCACGACGTCGCGCTCCCCCGCTTCCGGGGCTACATGGACGACGCTGGACGCCCCCACGATGCCTGCCAGATAGCGCTGCCAGCCTTCGTCGTGAGTGGCGACAACGAAGAAGAGATGGCCAAGGCGGCGGCGTTCGTCAAAGGCCAGATCGGGTTCTACGGTTCAACACCGGCGTACAAAGAGGTCCTCGACCATCATGGCTGGGGCGATGCCCACGGCGAACTCAACGCCATGACAAAGGCTGGACGCTGGGCCGAGCTGGGCGATGTCATCGACGACGACATGCTGGCCACCTTCGCCGTCGTCGCCGAACCCGATGACGTCGAAGCCGCCCTCGAAGCCCGCTACGGCGCCACAGTCGACCGCATCAGCCGCTACGCGGTACCGCTGTAAATGGGCGACATCGCGGTCGAGAAGGAACGGAACCGCCGAGCTACCGGCGGCTAAACCAAACCGATCGCTCGGCGAGTGGCGGCACGGTATACGTTGGGGTCTGACCCCATCATTGACCGGGCATCCCAACCAACTCCGTAACTGACATCGGGGGTCTGACCCCGGATGTCAGTTAGCGGTTACAGGCCGACGGCATTTACGAGTTCGTCAACTCGGTTGGTGCCGATGATGCAGCGTTCTTCTGGTTGGAAGTGAACGCCGTCGATCTCGACCACAGTGAAGGGCAGCCCGTCTTGTAGTTGCGCCCAAGGGTCCAGCGTGACCGCATTCTCCGACTCGCTCGCACTGATGTAGATCACCGGCAGGTCTAGCGGCATTGGGGTGTAACCCAGGGCGGCTCGACGGATGACCGGACCTAACTGGCGCTCGGCATCTTCGAGTGACGGCGCCTGTCCTGACTCACGAGCGTTGCGGTAGCGGCGGCGAGCAATCGCAAAGCTCGCCCGCTCTCGAAGGCGGGAAGCGCCTTCGCTCGCTGCTGCGGCGACACCGTCGTTGCGGAGCAGCTCGCGGTACTTATCGGTGATGGTGCCGGTGTCGTCCACCCGCAGGCCGGCCATCACCGTGTCGACCAATATGACCTGCTCGACCTCGTCGCCGCGTGCCTGAAGAAGCCGGGCGATCTCCCATACGAGAAGCCCTCCGGTCGACCAACCGAGCAAGCGATACGGGCCGCGGGCCACAGCGGTGTCGAGGGCGTCGAGCATGACGGCGGCCTGATCAGTAATCGAGTCGACGATCTCGCTTCGAGCATCGGCGCCTGGCAACCGAATACCAACCACGGGCACATCGACGTCCATCGCACGAACCAATGGGGCGTAGCGAAGCAGGTTGCCTCCTCCCGGCGGCAAGACGATCAGCGGTGTCTGCGAACCGGGTGAGCGAAGCATCTCGACGAGGTCGGAGTGTGTTCCGGCGTCGGTGACCGCCGATTCCTTGACCAGGCTCGGGACGGCGTCGGCCCGCTCGGGCGTAGAGGTGTCGACTAGGCGTGCAGCGAGTTGCCGTGGTGTCGGTGCATCGATCAGCTCGCCGATGGCGACACGGCGGCCAAACTCGACTTCGAGCAACGAGACCAGCGCAACGGCACGAAGCGAGTCGCCACCGGCATCGAAGAAATCGGTTTCGGCGTCGATCGGTGCATCGTCAAAGGCTGCGGAGAACAGCTCGACGACCCGAGCTACCACCGGCTCGGCGGTGTCGGCGGCGTGGGCTGGGGCATGAGCGGCAACACGCTGCGGCCGCGAGGGCAGCTCACCGACTCGTTTGCGATCAAGCTTGCCGTTTGCATTGCGCGGTAGTTCGCCGACCACGATCACGCGGTGCGGAATGTGGGTAGCGGGGAGGATTTCGCTCGATAGCGAACGCAGCGCATCTCCAGCATCGACGTCGCCCGAAGTTGCGGCATCGTCGCTGACCTCAACCCATGCCAAGAGCTGACGATCGACCACACCAACAAGGCACGCCTGCACCTCAGCGATACTCGACAGGGCCTGCTCGACCTCGGCGGGCTCAATGCGAACGCCACCGACCGAAAGCTGCGAATCAACACGGCCGAGGAAGTCGATGGTGCCTGAGCCTCGACGAATGACAAGGTCGCCAGTGCGGTAGGTGCGTCCGGCCGCGTCATCGAGAATGAAGCGATCTGCTTCATCGTCGGTGAGGTAGCCATGAGCGACCGATTCGCCACGCAACCACAACTCTCCGGCCGCGTCGATAGGCACAGGCCGGCCGTCGCTGTCGACGACCTCGGCGGCAAGCGATGCGATGGGAGAACCGATCGGCACGATCGTTGCCTCGGCGTCAGCGGGCGTGCACCGATGCGCCGTTGCCCAGACGGTGGCCTCGGTCGGGCCGTACTCGTTGATCAGCACGGCAGGGTCGTTGGAGGCAGGGTCGTTGGAAGCGAAGTGAGCGGACACGAGAGATGGCGGGCAGGCTTCGCCCGCAACGATGACGGTCGACAACGTGTCCAGTTGGCCCGTCGATTCGGATCGCTTCAACAGCGCGCCGTACAACGACGGCACCATCAACGTGTGTGTGACCGCATTGTTGGCCACGAGGGCCAGAAGCGCGTCGACGTCGTGCACTTCGTCCTCGCTCGGGATGACGAGTTGCCCGCCATCGGCAAGCGTCCAGAACAGGCCAGCGACCGACGAGTCGAAGCCAGCACTCGACACCATCAAGTACGAGCTCACAGCCTCGTCGTACCACTGCTGACGAGCAGCGAGCGAGACACGCAAGTTGCCATGGGTGATCGGCACACCCTTCGGGCGGCCCAACGAGCCCGAGGTGAAGATGACGTACGCCTCGGAATCCGCTGTTGTTTCGAAGACTCGTGAGATTGGAAGCACCGCGGTTTCGGCACGGTCGATGTGGATTGTGGTGACCTCGGTGAGCCCGGCGTGGCCCGCTCCCGAGGAAATCGCGGCCTTCACATCGGCGGCTGAGATGAGTTCGGTAACTCTCGTGGCCGGTTGGGAAATGTCGACTGGCACGTAGCTGGCCCCGATCATCCAGGTGGCCTGGATGGCCGACACTAAGTCGACCGACCGAGGCAACACGAGGGCAACACGATCACCAGCGGACACGCCAACGGCACGAAGCCGTGCCGCGATGCTGCGGGCCTCGACGTCGAGCTCGGCATAGGACAGCGCTCGGCCACCCGAACGAACCGCCGTTGCGGTGGGCGATGTGCTTGCACGCTCGGCTATCCGTTGGGGAACGAACGAGCCAAGGTCGTCGAGCTCCGGGCCGACGAGCGGCACGGGCCGGTCGGCGATGGATGCAACATCTCGGTGGGGAGCGGTCGTCAACAGCCCAAGCGCGTTGTCGAATTGTTCGAGCAAACGCTCAGCGAGGTCACGTCCGATGGTGGAACCTCGGTACTCAACGCCCAGCTCGACCAGCTCACCGCGAATCTGTACGAAGAACGTGAGGTCGTTTACCGCAGTACCCGACGCGAGAATCGTGTGCTCGACCGGCTGGCCATCGAGTTCGGCGGCGGCCAAGTCTTCAACCGCCAGCATGACCCGTCCCATCGGGACGGCGATGCCACGCTCACGTGCTGATCGCACGATGTCGGCAAATGGCACCGCACGATGTTCAAGCCCGGTAGCCAGCACCGAGCTCACGGTGTCGGCCAGATCGTGCAGGTTTGCTTCGTAGCTAACCGGGATTAGCAACGGCAACGGGTTGAGAAAGTAGCCAACAACATCGGCAATCGCGGGGTGATCTCGAACCGATGATGTGATAGCGAGCTCGAGGAGGTCGCCATCATGGGCCGGCCGCAGCGCGGCAGCGAGCGCCGTCAGCGCAGTAGCAAACGGAGTTGTGGCAGGGGCATTTCGAAGCTCGGACATCGTGATGGCCGACGTGAGATGCACATAGCCGTCAGCTTCAACCCCAGCGCCGCGAACGATCAGCTCGGCGACGTCACCATCGGGGTTCCACACTTCAGACGGGTCAGCGGTCCTGTTGCGTTGCCACACAGAATGTTCGGCATAGGTAGCCCCAAGCTCAGGCAAGTCCAAGCCTTGGTACGCAAGGTCGATCTGGTTCCAGAGGACGTCGAGCGAGCCAGCGTCACTGACGATGTGATGGGCTCGGATGAGCACAGCCGATTGCCCGCGATCATCGGGGTGCCCGCTCGAAAGATGGTGCACGCTGATAAGCCGGCCATTGATCAAGTCGAACTGCGTTGCATTGATGTGTTCAGCAAGACGCTGGAGAGAGGCAACCTCTGAGGCAGCACTGCTGATCCACAACGCTGAGTTAACATCGAGCTGCTGACGGCGAGGGCCATAGGACGTGTGCAACGTTTCTTGGTGTGCAACAACGAGGCGCACCGCGTCGTTGAAACGATCGATGTCGACATCGGATGGCAGCTGATAGAGCCGGGCCACGTTGTACCGCAGGTCGTTCTGGTCACGACGCCATTCGTAGAGCATCGACTCTTCGCCAGCCGACAACGGAAGCACTTCACCCTCGGGCAAAGCGGGAATCTCGAGCTCGGCTCGAACCGAGCCAGCGTCGGCATCGGATGTATCGGAGTCGACGACCTGGGCAAGTTCTTCGACAGTTCGCTTCGTGAACGCGGTCGACTCGGGGATCATGACGTCGAACTCGTCGCTCACCCGCACGATCATTTCCAGGGCGTGCAGCGACGTACCACCAAGTGCAAAGAAGTCGGCGTTCGCATGGACGTCGGCCAGGCCGAGCACGCTCCCCCATATCGAGGCGATCTGCACTTCGGTTGGTGTGGCAGGGGCTCGGCCATCGGTCACTGTGCTCGATCGACGGGTGGCCGGAGCGGGCAGGGCCGCCAGGTCGACCTTGCCGTTGGGGGTCAACGGAATGCGATCGACAACTTCGATGGCTTGCGGGACGGCATGGGCCGGAAGGCCATCGGCCAGCTCTGCTCGGAGCGCGTCGAGGTCAACGTCTGCCTGAGCCTCAACCCACAGCGTGAGGACCTCGGGCTTGCGTGGCTCGTACCCAACCTGAGCGAGCATCGTGGTGATGGCCTTGAGCTCGTCGGCATCCATTGGGTCGTCAAGCTCGTACAGCGCTTCTTCGCGGGTCTTGTGACCAAGGCGGACATCCCAGCTGTAGGGGGCCGCGTAGTTGTGATGACCCTGTTCGATCTTGTGGGTGAAGATGCCCGCTGCGTTGATGAGACAATTCGTCGAGCGGCCAGAGTCGGGCGGACGCTGCCAGGTACCGCTGCCTTCGAGCGTTCGGTACAGCTCGGCCAGTTCGACATCGATGTATCGGTAGAAGTCGATGAAGGTGATCCGGTCGAAGATCGTGTCATCGTCGAGGAACGCCACGTTCATGTTCTCCGACACCGCATCGGGAGTGGCGTGGTACACGTGGCGGGCTTCCTTGACCATCTCGTCGATGGCGTCAGGATCAAACCGGTCGCTCTCGAACATTCCGGGGACCAGGCGGGTCTCGAAGAACTGACCACGGCTGAGGCCGGTGACAATCGAACCAATGCCCAGCTCTTCGGCCTTTGCTAACGCGATCGTGTAAATCGCCTTGTAGCAGCCCTGGCACACGTTTGAGAACCGCTCGAGGCTGTCACGGAAGATCTCGTCCATGCCATCGACGGTGACAAATTCGTGGTCGACGCCTAGCGCTTCGGTCGCACGACGAACGTTCGCCTTCGCGACCTCGGCGATGTAGCCGTTGTCGAGCGTGATGGCGTACACCCGCGCACCCATCTCGACCAGCTTGTACAGCGCATAGGTGCTGTCCTTACCACCAGAGATCAGATGGACGACGTCGTAGGCACCAGTGGAACGAGCCCGGGCGTCAGCAAGTTCGGCAGCAAGATCGGCTTCGGTCTTGAACCACGCGTCGGCCTGCGGAGCCACCAGGTCGTAGTGGTGGCAACTCGAGCAAACGCCATCGCCGTCGATCGTTACGTCGGGAACGTCGGACCCGAGGCCGCACCGCACGCAATGCTCTACCCGTTGGTTCGGGTCTGGAGACCACAGACCAGCAACGGCTCGATTCACGCCCGGTGTGGTCTGGGCAAGGTGCTCGATCTCGCCGGGTTCAAGGCGTATGCCTCCAACCTTAATTTGCTCGTCGATGCGCCCGAGATACACCATCCGGTCAGCATCGAGCATGCGGACGAGGTCGCCGGTTCGGTACAGCGTGTTGCCGGTTCCCGACTGCACCACGAACTTCTCGGCGTTGAGTTCGGGCCGTCCCAAATACCCTGATGTCAGGCCAGGGCGGCTGATGAAGAGCTCGCCGTGGACGCCCATCGGCACGGGGTATCCGAAGCGATCGAGAATGTGAAGGCCGACGCCAGGCGACGGACGCCCGATCGGCACTTCAGGGCCTTGGTCGACGGCCGCGTCATAGCGATGAAGCATGCACCCAACTACCGCTTCGGTAGGGCCGTATTCGTTGAACTGCACCAGGTCCGGCCCAAGCACCTCGGTGAGGCGGTCAGCAAGGTCGACCATGAACGCTTCACCACCGACGATCAGGCGGCGAAGCGGGTGTGTGCGATCGATCATCCGAGCGAGCAACTCAAGATGCGACGGCGTCGCCTTCAACATCGTGGCCTGTCGCTGGTCGACGATCTCTCGAAGCGCGGGCAAACCACCCTCGGGATGCACGGTCATCAGCCCGCCCGACAGCAACGGCAAAAACAACGTCGTAATCGTCAGGTCGAACGACAAAGAAGTAAACAGGGGCATGCAGAGTTGTTGTTGGGACTTCCGCCCAACATCCGCGGAACCCGACAAGGTCGCTCCGCCAGCTCCGCTCCCCTCACCCTGTTGGGACTTCCGCCCAACATCCGCGGAATCTTCCAAGTCGGATGCCTTGGGAACGTAGGCCTCGTACGCAAAGCCGAGGTACTCCGAGAGCCCGCGGTGGGTGATCGGCACACCCTTGGGCAGCCCCGTAGAACCTGACGTGTAGATCACATAGGCCAGGTCATCGGGTGAGATGAGAGCCGGGGCGGGTGCGGGCTCTACAATCGGAAGCTCGTCGAGCTGGGCCAGGCTCGTAAGCACCAGCGCACACCCCGAGTCTTCACGAATATGTTCGC
This sequence comes from uncultured Acidimicrobiales bacterium, assembly GCA_938038785.1. Classification (GTDB taxonomy): domain Bacteria; phylum Actinomycetota; class Acidimicrobiia; order Acidimicrobiales; family SHLQ01; genus SHLQ01. The sequence goes on along the minus strand of CALHTB010000097.1, from coordinate 17,479 downwards.
GGCGAGCTGTTGGGTACGCCGGATCGATGGGCACAAACGCTGCACCGCAACGCTGGACCCCATGGAGCGCAATGACCGCGTCAACACTGATCGGCATTTCGATTCCGACGAGATCACCCTGGCCAACACCCGCCTGACGAAGCCGGTTGGCAACCAGACCAATCCGCTCGTTCACTTCATGGGCCGAAAGCTCAACGCGACCTGTTGCCACCACCTGTTGAAGCGTCGAGATGGCCCCATTGGCCTGAAGCTGTTGGGAGATAATGTCGGGCGCAACTCCGTCGAGCGGCGTACCGGCGGCTGGTTCGGCAAACGAAGAAAGCAAGAGCCCTTCGTCTGCCCCGACCAAAGGCACCGAGTGCACCAGACGGTCTGGGTCGGTGAGCATCGTGTCGAGAATGTTCGTCACGTGGCCCGCGGCGCGCTGACGGTGGTCACTGTCAGCAACCCGATGGTTGAGGTCGAGGCCAAGTTCGAGAGTGCCGCTGCCGTCGTAGTCGAGAACCTGCACTCGGAGACGATGGTGCGGGTCAATATGACCGGGGTGAATCCACTTTGTTGTAGCCGGCACCGAGCCGAAGTCGCCAAGCGTTGCAGCGTGGACGTTGAGCACAAGATCGAAGCTCTGCCGAGGACTCGTGCCCGGAAGCGCCGAACCCAACAGCTCAAACATCGAGCGTGAGATCTTCTTTTGCAACGTCACAAACGTGTCATCATCTGCCACCTCAACCTGAAGCGGAAACAGTTCGACCAACGGGCCAATGACGGCCTTGGCCGCCTTCGTCGAGCGGTGATGGATCGGAACGCCGATCGTGATCGAGTCATTTCCGAGGCGAGCGACATACGCCGACAGCATCGTTGCGATCGCAACCATCACCGATAGGTCGGGGCTGAGCAATCGAAAACGGTCCGAGACCAACGCGTCGAGAGCGCTCTGCCGTCCGCCGGCCATCTCGATCAACACGCGCTCGGCGCGGGTCGTTGGGCCTGAGTCAGGCCGATAGAGCGTGGTGGGGATCGGGTCGGGAACCAGCGCCCACGAGTCGACGGCCTTCTGAAAGCGAGGCGTCTCGGCTACCGCTGCCAGCTCAGACCACGTTTCGGCGTATGACGGAAGATCGACCTCGCTGCCGTGATAGCGGTCCGCTACCGCGTTGAAGAAGTTCGCCGAGCTCGCAGCATCGATGACGATGTGATGCACGTTGACGAACCAGGCCCAACTGTCGTCACCGAAGTCGATGAGCACCGAGTCGTACGCCGCTTTTGAGAGGTCGAACGTAACGGTGAGCCGGTCCTGCATCCAGGTAGCCAAGTCGGCTGGGTCAAGCCGCACGAGCTTGCATGGAGCGGGCGGCGCAGAAGACACAGCGGGGTGCGCAACGCCGTCAATCTCACGGATCGTTGTGCGAAGCGCATCGCTTTGGGCAACGACGGCATCGACCGACTCGAGGAACCGAGCCGGGTCGATAGACGCACCAAAGTGCGTGATGAGCGCCATGTTCTGATGCGGAGCATCTGGCTGGAGGCGCTGCGACGTCCAGATCAGTTTCTGCGCGGGCGTGAGAGATCGGCGGGGCTGCAGGTGTACTGCGTTCGGCACCGTTTCTGACATTGGTCAGTTGCTCGATCGATCGTGGAGGTAGGCCGTCATCTTGGTGACGGTTTGAAAGTTCTCCAAAGTGACATCGCCAGGATCAACGACGATGTTTGCGTGCTCTTCCATCCAGTGGGTAATGCGGATGACGCCCAGGCTGTCGACAGCACCGGAAAGCAACAGATCGGTCTCAGAGTCAACGATCACATCGTCGACGACTACTTCGTCTTGGATGAAACTGATTAGGGCCTCGGATAGAGCGCTCATCGTGCCACTTCCCTCACTATCGAGACCGCGTGCTCGCGAAGCGCACGTCGATCCAACTTTCCACTACCGGTAAAGCTTGCGGTGGCGATTTGCACCGTACGAGTAGGTACGGCGTGGGCCGGCAAAACAGATGCAGCGTTACGCAGAAATTCAGCTTCGTCGAACTCGGACTGAACACCGAGCAAACCCGCCACGAGCTCATCCTCGCCGGACTCGGTTCTGAGAATGCCAACAACGACATGATCAGCCCCATCGATCTGCTCGAGTTCGAGCTCGATCCCTTCCAGCTCAATGCGAAAACCGCGCACCTTTACCTGATGGTCGACCCGTCCGTAGAACGACATCTCGCCATGAGAATCAATCGAGATGAGATCACCAGTCCGGTAGAACCGCTTTCCTTCATGAACATGCAGAACACGCGCATTGAGTTCGGGCTGATCCCAGTAGCCATCCATCAGCTGCGGCGTGTGTGCCCACATTTCGCCCATCTCACCAACCGGCATCAGATGCTCGTCACCGGGATCGTCGGCGTTCACGTCGACGACCCGAATGATGGAATGATCGAGCGGGAAACCGACCGACAATGGCTGGTCGGGCGGTGGCGGCCCATCGAAGATGGCCAGGCTGCACTGGTTGGTCTCGGCAGGGCCAAAGATGTTCCCGAACCTGGCATTTGGGCAGTACTGCATCATCTGGCCGATGACTTCAGCCGAAATGACCTCGCCGCCGAAATGCACCCAGCGCAGTGCCGAAAGATCACGGTTGGTGAGATCGCCCCGAAGCACCAACTGGTGAAGCAGAAAAGGGACCGAATACCAAAAGGTGACGCCTTCGTCCTGGAGGCGCTGGGAGTGGCTAGCCGGAAGTCGTTGGTACGGCTCGCTGATGACGACGTTTGTCGCACCAACTCGGGGAACCGACCACAGCGAGTGTGTCGAGATGTCGAAATGATGCGGAGCGATATCGCTGACTCGATCATCGGGCGTCATGTCGTAGGTGCGTATCGTCATGTCGGCATAGGCCAGCGCGCTTCGATGAGTGTGAACCATGCCCTTCGGCTCGCCGGTGGAGCCCGATGTCGTGATGATGTACGACGAGTCGCCGGGGTCGACATTGACGGGAGTCAGCGGTTCGAGCCGCCCCAGTTCGTCAGCGTCGACGATCGTCACGCCTGCCAGTCCCTCGGCAGGTGCAACCCCAAGCACCGTCTGAATGGGACGCAAGGCATGCACCTGAACGAGAGTCTTTATCCGTGGTGCGTGAGAGATGACCGCGTCGATCTGCATGCGCTCGCAGATCGTGCCGATGCGTGCAGCTGGAGAGCCGGGGTCGAGTGGTACGGCCACTGCGCCGATCGATACGACCGCGTGCATGGCGATAAAGCCTTCGGCCCCCTTGTTGCAGTGGACTCCAACCCGGTCGCCCGCATGAACACCGGCGTCGCGCAGTGCCGCTGCCATTTGTCCCGCAGCCATAGCGACTTCACCGTACGTCCATGAACGCGACACATCGACAACTGCGGGCGCGTCAGCGCGACGCATTGCCTGCTCGGCAAGCAACGTACTGAGACTTTGAGCTGTTAGCGCTCGCGACATATGGCCCTAGACATTCTTCGACGTGCCGACATTCTCGCTCGGCCCGTTTCCCTTGGTTCCGCAGGTTGCAGGAATAACACGCATCCATAAGCGTGCTACGAAACGTAGACATGTCAAATAGGCATTTCGGGCACAAACGAACGTGTTTGTGCTGCGGGTACTGCGGGTCTCGAATTGAAAGATCTCGAACATGTGGTACTCGTTAAGGTTCGGCCATCTAGGCCGCGTGGAAGAGTTACGAGGGTAATGAGCGCAACAGATGCGTCACCAGAGATCGAGTTAACGACGGCAGCCTCGCCCGAGATCGACCTCAGCGCGTCCTCTCGGATCCTCGACGCCATGCTCGACAACGAGCATCCCGACAAAGTGAAGGTCGCTGCGTGGGCCCGAGAGAACCTCGATGACGGCGACTTGGTTGATCGCGACCACTCGTGCACCTTTTGGCGTGAGGGTTACTCCCGAATTGCCCAGCACGGTCTGCTCGGCCTACTCGCCGACCCCTCGTACGGCGGCCAAGGTTTGCCCCTCACCGACGCCATTCTGCAGCTCGAAGGCCTTGGCCTTGGCTGCCGAGACGACGGCCTCGTCTTTGCCGCAACGTCGACCGTCTTGACCTTCGGACTGGCCCTCGAGCGCTTCGGAACCGACGCTCAGCGTCAACAGTGGATGCCCAAGATCGTGTCGGGCGAAGCAGTCGGCTCGTTCTCAATGACCGAACCCGAGTCGGGCTCCGATGCGTTCTCTCTCACCACAACAGCCACCAAAACCGACGACGGCTACGTTCTCAACGGCCAAAAAGCATGGGTTACGATGGCGCCCGTCGCCGACGTCTTCATGGTCTTCGCCACCGTCGACCCAAGTCTTGGACGATGGGGAATCACCGCGTTTCTTATTCCTGCCGATACCCCGGGGCTGATCGTCGGCGAGAACGTCCCGAAGATGGGTATGCGCACCACGCCGTTCTCGAACATTTCGTTCGAGAACTGCGTCGTACCAGAGTCCGCCGTAATGGGGACCGAAGGGTCGGGGGCGAGCATCTTCAGCTCCTCGATGGAAGCTGAACGCGGCTTCTTGCTGGTCGGAAGCATCGGTGCACTCGAGCGCGTCTTGCAAGACTCGATCGATTACGGCCGCACGCGCGAACAGTTCGGCCAACCGATCGGCTCGTTCCAAGGCGTGTCGCACAAGCTCGCAGATATCAAGCTCGCTCACGAGTCAGCGCGCCTCCTTATGTACAAAGCGGCCGCTCTCCAACAGCGCGGCCATGGCTCGATGATGGCGGCGGCGCTCAGCAAGTTGGCCGGAAGCGAGGGCGCCCTCGCAGGCGCGATCGCTGCGGTCGAGGTGCATGGTGCCCGCGGCTACGTCAGCGAGTACGGAGTGGAACGAGATCTACGCAATCTCAGCGGTGGTGTCATTTACGGTGGCGCTTCCGCGATTCAAAAGAACATCATTGCTCGACTGCTAGGCCTTCCGGCCTGATTTTTCGAATCCATTGATCCATACGTTCGAATTCGTACGTAAGCCACTCTGAAGACAGTTCTCGTGGAGGGAAACCCAAGCTCATGATCGCTCAACTCTCACCTCGCAAGGCAATGGCCCTTGTGGCCTTGCTTCTGGTGCCGCTGTTTGGATTGCTGTTCACGGCCACCGCTAGCGCACACGACGGAAACTCCTCGGTGGTGTACCTCGATGTGTTTCCCGACGGAACTGCCCAAGGGCAGCTCGAACATCCGGTTCCACTGCTGAACGAGATCTTCGACCTCGACCTCGACCCCGACACGGCAACGGCTGACGACATCGCTGCCATCAATACCGACGTCGTTCGTTCCTACAACGCTGACAACCTGTCGATTGTCAGCCGTGATGGGACCGTTTGGAACATCGAGTTCACCGGTGAAGTTGATGCGGTCGAAACCGAAAACAAGATCTACGCCGCATTCGAATTTGATATCAACAACGTGTTCGACTCGGCACCTCGCCAATTCGACGTGACGTTCGATGGCATCGTGCCGAACAGCTCACACTTTGCATGGGTCGTCATGCGAACCGACCCTGTTACCGGCGTCTTCCTAAACGAAGGCGACCCTGTTGGCCTCGACAACGACATCGAAAACCCGCTCGAAGGCCTTGTCGAAAACGGCCGTGTCATCACCGCCGATAACCCAACGCTCGACGTCGACCTCGACAACCCGAGCACGTGGAAGGCCTTCACAGGCACCGTCGCCCTCGGCATGGAGCACATCTTCATCGGCACCGACCACATTCTGTTCGTGCTCGTACTGCTCTTGCCAGCAGTAATGGTCTTCTCGCTAGCCGACGGCTGGGCCCCAGTGCCCAGCTTCAAAGAGGGCCTCTGGCGAGTACTCAAGATCGCAACGAGCTTCACCATCGCCCACTCGATCACCCTCGCTCTGGGCGGCCTCGGAATTATCGAGCTGCCATCCAAACTTGTCGAGACGATCATTGCGTTGTCGATTGTCGCTACGGCGTTCCACAACCTGAAGCCAATCTTTGCCAACCGCGAAGCGCTGATCGCCTTTGCGTTCGGCATCTTCCACGGCTTTGGTTTCGCCGGCCTCCTCACCGACCTCGGTGTGGGCAACGGTCAGCGACTCCTATCGCTGTTCGGGTTCAACATCGGCGTCGAGATTGGCCAAGGGTTCATCATCTTGCTGCTGTTCCCAGCGCTCTTCTTGCTTCGCCGCACCAGCGTGTACCAGTTCGTTCTGAAAGGTGGCTCAATGCTGCTCGCACTCGTAGCGACCATCTGGGCGATCGAGCGAATCTTCGAGACCGAAATCGGCATCGACAACATCCTCGAGAAGTTCACCCGAGCTCCACGGGTGTTCGCATTGGTAGCAATCGTGACAGTCATCGCTGCGGGTATCCGCCAGGTCGAAGCCGCACGGGGCAACCTGCTCGCCATCGACGGAACCGGCAACACGAGCGACGCCGATCTACCCAAGGATGACGAGCCAGCTCTCGTGTAGGTGTTTGCGGTTTAGCAACGCTCATCAGCGGTCGATACATCTGTATGGCACTACGAAGGTCAAAGGCAAAGAGAGGGAAACCACATCCCTACTCGCGCCTCGGCGATGCAATCACCTTCGACGGTGAACGCGAGATCGGAATCACAACCTGCGGTAGCTGCGACGAGTCACATCCAACAGCACAAGGGTTCCTCAATCGGAACAACGCGAAGTTCGCCGCGTACCTTGTGTCTTGGAATCCACATGCGAGTGAGAAGTGGATCGACATGTCGATCGGCAGCTTTGACGAGCCCGACTACCCAAACCAAGTCCTGTTTGCCTGCCGGATCGGTCCGGTCGAACTGTCTGAAGACGCCTGCACTCTGGTTACGCCAACCTGGGGCGGCGAGAATCCTCCCGAGATCTTGGGCACCCGGCTGGACCGAGAAGCAGCGCTAGCTCACCACTGGCTTCCCGACTTCTGGAACGCCGTCGACTGGCTCGTCTTCAACGAGCAGTACTTTCTCTAACTCCAGGCGTCAGCTTCAGGCCTGCGAGTTTTTGATCAGCGCGCGGTTCGACGCCGAATGCCCTCGAGGGTTTTGATCATGTTCTGTTGGAGCATTTCGAGTCGACCCTCGATGAATTTGGCCTCGTCATCGGGATGACGTTCGATGCGCTCGCGCAAGCCAGAGGGGCCCGGTCCGTGGACAAACGCATAACGCACCTCGGTCCCGTCGGGCACCGAACGCATGGTGACAGTCCAGGTGGCGGTGACGTTGTCGACGTCGCCGACGACCCATTCGAACGTGCGCCCAGGGTCAGCCTTGGTGATCGTCGAAGTTGTCTCCCACTCAGCATCTCCAAGACGCTGACGACCCAAGAACGTCGAGCCGACAGTTCCGGGTCGGCCCGACGACCACTCGCCGGTTTGGAACTCAGTGCCAAAGCTGGCCATTGCATCGAGATCACTCACGAGTTCGTACACCCGAGCTGGATCGACCTTGATGACGGTCTCGACCATGACCGAGGGAGTATCAGACATCTTCATCTGCCTAGCTTGCCGTGCTTTCGGCCGCACGAGACGTCGAAACCGCAGTACCGTCAAAGAAAGATCACCGGCACAGGGGGGCACCATGACCGAGACCGATCCAACGCGCGAGTGGCACAAGACGGTGTGCATCCTCTGCAGCAACAACTGTGGTGTTGAGGTTCGACTCGATCACCGAGAGATCACCCGCGTTCGGGGCAACAAAGCCCACGTTTCCTCAAAGGGATACACGTGCGAGAAGGCGTTGCGCCTCAACCACTATCAGAACGCCGCAACCCGAATTACCTCGCCGATGAAGCGCCTCGATGACGGCACGTATATCGAGCTCGACTGGGATACGGCCATTGCCGAAGTGGGTGAGGTCCTCCTCACAGTCAACGCAACCTACGGGCCGGGCAAGATCATGTACTACGGCGGCGGCGGACAGGGCAACCACTTGGTCGGCACCTATGGCGCTGCGCTTCGGTCGGCGTTGGGTATTACCCGCAAGTCGAACGCTCTCGCCCAAGAAAAGACGGGGGAGGCGTGGGTCGAGGGCCGTATGTACGGCACCCACACCCATGGCGAGTTCGCCGACGCCGAGGTCAGCGTGTTCCTTGGCAAGAACCCGTGGCACAGCCATGGGTTTGACGAAACCCGCAGGGTCCTCAAAGCAATCGCGGCCGACGATGACCGCTCGATGGTGGTCGTCGACGTCCGCCGGACCGAGACCGCTGACCTCGCCGATTACTTCTTGCAAGTTGCACCCGGCGGCGATGCGTTCCTGATGGCTGCATTGTTGGGCGTGCTGGTCGACGAAGACCTCACCGCAACCGATTGGCTTGCCGAGAATGCCGTTGGCACCGAGGTCGCTCTGGCGGCGTTCGCTGAGGTGCCCATTGCTGACTACGCCCAACGCGCTGGCGTCACCGAAGCTGAAGTCCGCTCGGTTGCTCGGCGGCTGGCCGCAGCGTCGAGCGTGTCGATTTACGAAGACCTGGGCACCGAGATGGCCCCACACTCGACGCTCGTCTCCTATCTCCAGCGTGCCCTCAGCACCCTTGTGGGTAGCTATGGAGTACCCGGCGGCATGAGCGCCCATACCGCCATGGTTCCGCTGTTCAGCTATGGAACGGCAGGCAACGAGCCCGTCGACCCGGTCACTGGCAGCCCGATCATTTCTGGACTCATCCCTTGCAACGACATCGCCGAGGGCATCTTGAGCGACCACCCCGACCGGACCCGGGCGTTGTTTATCGAGAGCGCCAACCCGGTGCACTCGCTTGCCGATTCGGCCTCCTTCAGGCGGGCCATGCGAGAGGTTGATGTGTCGATCGCTATCGACGTCGTCATGACCGAGACCACAGCCGAGGCCGACTATGTGCTGCCCGCTGCATCGCAGTACGAGAAGGCCGAGATGACGTTCTTCGCCATGGGGTTCCCGGTCAACCACGCAACGATGCGAGCACCGATTCTCGAACCGCTCGAGGGCACATTGCCCGAAGCCGAAATTCATAGCCGTCTTGCGAAAGCTATGGGCTTCCTAACCGAGGACGACCTCGTTCCACTTCGCGAGGCGGCAGCAGAGAGCTACGACACGTTCGCAGCTGCATACATGACCGCTGCAGCGGAGAAACCACTGCTGGGGGCACTGGGCGCGGTCGTTCTGTACGAGACGATCGGCGCAACGCTGCCCGATGGCATGGCCATGGCCGCCCCGATGTGGTTCAGCTGTCAGCAACTCGCAATGCGATACCCCGACCAAGTTCGTGCAGCGGGCTACGAGGGCGAAGAGTCGGCTCTTGGCAACGCACTGTTCGATGCTTTGGTGAGCGGGCGCGATGGCGTGCCGATCACACGACATGAACACGGAGACAGCTTCGACCTGCTCCGTACGCCGGATCAAAAGGTCAACCTCGACATACCCGAAATGTTCGCCGAACTCGCCAGCCTGGCCGACGAGCAAGCCCGGCAGACCACCGACGAGTTCCCCTTTGTGCTTTCTGCGGGCGAGCGACGCGGCTTTACGGCGAACACGATTATTCGCGACCCGGCATGGCGCAAAAAGGACCCCGAAGGGGCGTTGCGCCTGAGCACTGCGGACGCCGAATCGCTCGGTGTCGAAACGGGCGACCGGATCCGCATCACCACCGCTGCCGGAACTGCGGTAGCGGTGGCCGAGGTCAATGACACCATGCAGAACGGCCACATTTCACTGCCAAACGGCTTGGGGCTTGGCTACTCCCCCGCAGGAGGCGAACCCGAAGTGACCGGCGTAGCGCCAAACGAACTCACCAGTCTCGACTGGAAAGACCCCATCGCTGGCACCCCGTGGCACAAACACGTTCCCGCCCGGCTCGAACCAGTCGGCTAACACAAATCTGTGGAGTCTGATGTTCGATATTCGATCATCAGACTCCACAGATTCGTAGTTCAGGGGCGGAGCTTTCGGCCTTTGAGGAATTTGGTCCGTTCTTTCTCACAGGCAACTTGGACGAAGCAGTCGTCGTCGTGGTCGTTCGTGAGACCCTCTGACTGCATGAAGGCGTAGGCCGTTGTAGGGCCGAAGAACTTCCAGCCTCGTTTTTTGAGATCCTTGGCCAACGCAGCTGAGCGGTCCGTTTGGGCGGGGATACCGCCGTCTTGGCGTTCGGGGATCTCCACCGCCCACTCCCAGACCCAGTCGACGATCGACCCCTCGGACTCGACCATCTCGACCGCCCGCTGCGCATTGTTGATCGCGGCTTCGATCTTGCCGCGATGACGGATGATGCCAGCATCGTCGAGCAGGCGCTCGACATCGGACTCACCAAAGTGAGCCACCTTCGTGAAATCGAAGCCCGCAAATACCTCTCGGAAGCGATTTCGCTTGCGGAGAATCGTCAACCACGACAGGCCTGATTGAAAGCCCTCGAGGCAGATCTTTTCGAACAGGAGATGATCGCTCGTGGTTGGCCGACCCCATTCGTTGTCGTGATAGTCGAGGTAATCCTCGTGTCCTGTGGGCCAACCGCATCGTGTCGGGGAATCGGCAGTTTCCGTTGATTTCATAGGGTTCGGCGGTCTCCTTAGATCGCATGGCCTCCACCGCTTCCTACTTCACGAGAACCCGCTTCAGATAATCGGACCGCCTGCCGATAGAAGGGTATGGCACCACATCTCCACCTAGTACCAGCAGGCGCGGACCTCCTCGATGACTCCGACACTGCAACGGTCGAACGCGAAGAGACCAACGTTGTGGACCTCGACACCGAACGCCGTCGCCGTCGCTACCGGTATCACCCATCGGCCGGCCGAGCATGGCTCGACAGTTTGTTCGACGAAGACGATGACTTCGACCCGTTGGGTCCAATCGCCTAAGTACGCCCGTTAGCCCTGGGACAGTTCACGCAGGAGCGCGATGTCGTCAGCGGTTGGTTGCGCGCCCACCGTAGACCTGGTGGTGACTCCGGTTTCCCATACGGCGAATGCTTCAGCAAAGTCACCCGCGCCGGTGGCAAAGTCAGGAGACTCGGCACTAGGCCACCACGGAGCTGAATCCGAGATCCCTCGCTGGGCCAACCACCGGTCCCTATCGGCAGAAGAGTTCAGTTCGACATCGATCACATGGCCGAGCTCGTGAGCAAACACCCGATGCAAACTCGACACCGTGTCCGATGGCCGGATGAAGATCTCGACACGTCGATCTTCTGGGTAGGTCAAGGCCCGAATGCCGCTACGCGGCCCACGGAACACCACCTCCCACTCGGGAAACGTCGACCGCCATGGATAGCCAACGCGCAAGAGCGCCTGATCGCCAATAGACAACGGCGCAGCGCTGGTTGTCGTAGACGCGGTCGTCGTCGTTATGGGTTCGGTGGTTGTGGGTTCGGAGGTTGTGGAGGTAGTCGATGCGGTGGTTGTCGTGTCGGCCGGCGTTGGCTCGCCGACCGATGCCGTCGGATCAAAATCGCCGGAGCCCTGCGCTGCTGAGCGGTCCTGCGCTGATGAACTGTCCTGCGCTGATAAATCAGTCTGTGCATCAGCGCTGCCCTGAGCTTCCGAAGCGAGCGCCTCAGGGGCAGCCCCCGTCCCGATAGCGGCCGAGACCACATCGGCGAGCGACGAACGACCCGAAGTTGACGTCGTTGGCGCAGCATCGGCAAGCGATTCAGCCTGCGTGGTGGTGGCTGGCGACGCGTCTTCGACCTCAGAACTTGGGCTCGGAAAGAGCCAAAGCGCGCCAGCAATTACCGGCAAAACCGCAGCTCTCCCCCATCGACTCATCAGGTCATTGATACGCCACCCAAGGGGCACCTGCAAAAGCGGGCAGATTGCGCGAGTTAACTCAGGAAATCGACGATTCGGGCTTTGGGACGACCAACGATGGCCTTCTTGCCCTTCACCACGACAGGTCGCTGCAACAGCTGCTTGTGTTTCACGAGGATGTCAACCACCGCATCGGGGTTGTCAACAAAGTCATCGGGGTCGAGTTCGAGCTTCTTGAACTTCGAGTCTTTGCGAACAAGATCCTCGACCGGGCCCTCAAGACCAGCGACGATCTTCTCCAACGTCTTACGATCTGGCGGCTCTTTGATGTAGAGCACCACATCGTGGTCGACACCCAAGTCCTCAGCGACCGCTAAGGCATTCTTGGACGAACCTCAATGAGGGTTGTGGTAGATCGTTACGTTCGCCATCACTTCTCCTACTACTGGTGTGTCGCTAAATCGCGTCAGCACCGAATTCGCCGGTGCGAATTCGTGCCACGGTCTCAAGCGACGTGACCCACACCTTGCCATCGCCGATCTTGTCGGTGCGAGCTCCAGCGATAATCGCCTCAACCGCAGCATCGGATTGATCGTCGTCGACGATGACTTCGATGCGGGTCTTTGGGGTGAACAGCACGCGATATTCGGTGCCGCGATAGGTCTCGGAGTGGCCGCCTTGACGACCAAAGCCCTGGACCTCAGACACCGTCATGCCCTGAATTCCGGCTGCAGCAAGTGCATCTTTTACGTCATCGAGCTTGAACGGCTTGATCACCGCAGTTACGAGCTTCATGTGCACTCCCCCAAGGACTGGTCAACGGTGCGTGCGAGCGAGCCTACCGGCTCGGCTATGCGTCGGTACTTGATTGTCCAGGATGTATCTGACCGGACCCGCTCGGCGATGCAGCACTCTGCGTTGCGTGTGCGTGAAGTAGAGACGAGTCGAACGTTGCTACACCGCTAACCGATTCGGCTGGCCAGTCAACACGTACCTGCACGATGCCTGGCAGTGGCTTTGGCCAGACCCACCAGTCGCCGGTCACGATGTGCTGTTCAGGTTGACGCCGATCGTTGATGTTCACTTGTTCATTGCGTTGACCCAGCGAAATCAAGCGGGCGGCCGATGGTTGTTCGTTGTTGAAGCGTTCGAACACCGCACGGTTATCGATGACGGTGCCATCGGGCATGATCAGCTGAATCAAGAAGAAGTCGGGCCCGTCGTTGTACTGGGCCCCCTGTCCTGGGACAAGTGCTTCTTCAGGAGCAAAGACTGGAGGGAGCACCCATGTGCGCAACGAGCGCAACGAGAGGGTGAAGCCGAACCCGAACGAGTCGGACCCGAAGGCGGTGAGTTCGACGCGGGCCGAGTCGCTCGAAGCCACATGCAAAGGAATGACGCCTGGTGCCTGGATTGCCTCGATGCGACCAGATGGATCTGGTCCCCACCATGCATAATGTGTGCTGCTTCGGCGATCGAGCGTGGTCAGTAGATCGTCGATCTCCTCTTTGGTGAGGTGACGAATGCCGTACGAGACGAGGCGGCGAGCTTCGCCCGGCACAACGCCGAGATCTCGAAGCACTGCGCACGCACCCGAGTCATCGTCGGCCAAAAGACCGTGCAGCAGCTCGAAGGTTCCGGTTGGACCGTTTCGATCGAGTCGCGCGGTCATCAACGCGGTTGTGGCCCGCTCGGTCAACTGGGGATCAGCGAACGACCCGAGGGTCGCTGGGCGCTGCTCAACCAGCCGCTCAATGGCACGATCGATGCGCAAGGTATTGAGCGCAAAAAGCTCGATCAGTTCGGTCAGTTCTCCATGGGCGGTCGCCACCAGGCCATAGAGCAGATACTCGGTACCGCAACGCGAATCGCCGTTCGCGAGGGCGGCATGTTTGGCCACATCGAGTGCTAGTCGAGCGTGGTCATCGAGAGTGAAAATTTCCTCCATCGACTTGAAGGTAGAAGCCAAACCGCTCCGGGAGAAGGGCCGAACGGCCAATCGAGCCTGATTGCCCAAGATGTTGGACCGCTTGGCCTACACAGCGTTTGGAAACAGGGGCAATTCACGTCTTGCGCTACCGCTAATGGCGTTTGTCCCCCTCTAAAGCGTGCTTTCGCGTACGGTAAAAGCATGTCTGTTCGACCTCCCAACGATCTTGGCGTCTATGACGACATCGACATTCTCGATCTCGACGACATAGACCGGCGCCCGCCCGGGCAAGGCCGCCGACCCCGCAACGCCCGTCCAACACCACAGCCCGGGCCTTCCTGGACCGACCCGCGGTTCCTCATCCCGTTGCTATTGTTTCTGACCGCGGTCTTCCTCATCGGCATGGCATTTCGATCGAACTCGGTCGGCGACGACACCGCGCTTCTCGATGCTGAGAACCAGGTCATCGAACAAACCGATCTGGCTCGCAACGTGCAAGAGGCTGAGCTTCGGGCAGGCTTCGGTGGCCTCACGGTCACCGAACAAAACGATGTCATCATCATTGAGGGCAGCGTTCCGGACAACATCACCGCAGCATCGGTGGGGGCGGTCGCCCGCTCGGTCGAGGGAACCCAGCGCGTCGAGAACCGAGTCGTGGTCGCCGGAGGAGCCATCGATGCAACGGCGACGCCGACAACAGCGGTGGCGACCCCCACCGGAGCTGGCGACCTCAGTGCCCAGCTCGCTGCGGCGGGCAACGTCACGTTCGACACGGGCAAGACGACGATTACCAACGAGGGAGCCCAGACCATCGACGCTGTGGCATCGCTTCTCAATCAGTCACCTGGCATGGTGATCGAGGTCCACGGCCATACCGATTCTGACGGTGACGAGACAGCCAACCAGGTGTTGAGCCAGTCCCGAGCTGAGGCGGTTGTGTCCGCGCTCGCAGCGCGTGGAGTCGACGCCAACCGCCTCACCGCAGTTGGCTTTGGCGAGTCAAATCCGATCGCTCCGAACATCACCGCCGATGGCCGTGCGACAAACCGGCGCATCGAATTTGTCGTCCAATAGTCAAAAGCACACCACTTTTTGGAAGCGGGCGACCCCGATCTTGGGCTAGGGTCACTCTCGGTGGGGGGAACCGTCTGCGATCGGCGCGTCGTCCACACAAATAGGCATTTCATTTTGCGCTGTCTATGAACCGTGTTGAAGACTCGCCAGTGGCGGACTTCAAAATGGAGAGCGTATGGACGCAGAAATTGCCCAGTACGAACGTGTCTCATGGAAACGTTCGCAACTGTTAGACGGAACAGCCGGAGGAAAGGCGAGATGGCCGCGCAGCCGGTGGTGGATGCTCGGCCCGCTCCTCGTCCTGCTGTTCCTTGTGCTTGCCGCCCTGTGGGCGATTAGCCACATACAAGGTGATATCGAGGCCCAAGCAGCCGAGAAACTCGAACTGGCGGGCATCGATACATCCGGATTGACCTTCGACGCTGAGTATCGGGACGTCGAGGTCGGCGGCCAACTGCCAGAAGGTGTTACCCGCCAAGAGGTCGAGAACATCTTGCAGACGCAGATTCCCGACGCCGACGACGATCTGTACACCGAGGATGGCGACATTCGCGACGCCTGGGTGACCGCAACCCCAGCAGCCGCTGCCGCACTCGGTGCGCTCGATGCGTCTGTGTCATCTGACGGTGAAGAGATCATCCTCACCGGAACTGTGCCAAGCCAAGCGCATCGAGACCAACTGGTCGCCGATGCTGAGGCGACGGGCCTACCGGTTACTGACAATCTCACCGTCTCTGGCCTCGAACCATCAGCAGCTGACGCTGATGCCCAGATCGCCAAGATGGGTGTGGTCGTTGGTGGCCTCACCGCTGGTGTCTTCACCAAGGCCGTGCTGAACATCGACGACGACGGGCCGGTCACCGGAACGATCGACGCAGTATCCCAGGAGACCGCTAGCGGGTTTGCTGGCGTTGCTGGCGACGGAGTCACCGTGAACGCACCCGAGGTCGTTCCCGAACTCGGTTCGCTCAACACCGAAGCCAACTACGACGGCGAACGGATCGTGCTGAACGGCACCGTCCTCACCGACGAGCACTCTGCATCGCTCGAAGCAGCTGCAGCCGAGGTGGTAGGTGCCGACAACGTGGTGAACAACCTCGAAGTGTCCGGTCTCGACGAAGCAGTTGAGGGTGCTGACGGACGAGTTGCCGCACTCGGTGCCGCGATCGGAACGTTTGGTGGCCTCAACAGCGCCGACGCAACCATGAACGACACCGATCTCACCGTCAACGGCGTGGCGCCAGACGATGGCTCCCGCCAAGTTTCGGTCGACGCAGTGTCCGCCTCAGAAGGAGCCGGACTTCGACCTGGTGGCGAGATCACCGTTGCAGAAGCCGAGATTTCACTGCAGGAAGAGATCGACCTATTGCAGGCCGAGCTCGATGCCTTGCAAGAAGAGATCCGGGAGAACGTCGTGTTCGCATCTGATTCAGATGTGCTCAGCGGCGATGCACAGGCGACCCTCGACAAGGTCGTCGACGCAATGCAGCGCTACCCACGTCCGGTCGTCGAAGTTGGCGGCCACACCGACTCGCAGGGCAACGATGCCTACAACATCGACCTGTCACAACGCCGAGCCGACTCGGTAGTCGAATACGTCGGATCACAGACTTCACCAGACCGGCTTTCGCCGGTGGGATTTGGTGAGGCACAACCAGTTGCAGACAACTTGACCGAAGAGGGTCGTCTACAAAATCGGCGGGTCGAATTCATCGCTAAGGAGAGCTTCTAATGGAATACGCAATCAGGGAGATTTTACTCCCACTACTTTTGGCCGGCATCCTTGGATACCTCTTGTCGTGGCTAATCCACCGCTGGCGTCGCCGTATGGTGACATCGTCGGAGTGGAACACGCTCGGCAGCCGTGCCCACGACGCCGAGCTTGAGTTGAGCAACGCTCACGCCGCTCGCGACGAGGCAATCAACGAGCGAGCTGTGCTTTCGGGTCGGATCAATGGCTTGACCACCGACCTCGACGCACGCCAGACCGAACTTGCTGCGGCAACTCGGTCGAATGAATCAGTCACCGCTGATCTCAACGCTCGCACCGGCGAGCTCGACGCCCTGCGGGCCGAGCTCGACGCGAGCAACGGCCGCATCGGTGGCCTTGAGACCGACCTCAACAACGCCCAGGGCACGATTGCTGGGTACGTGAAGTTGGAAGGCGAACACAAGACCATGAAGGGGCAGCTCGACAAGTCGGCCGCCCGAATCAAGGAACTTGAGGGCGCCAAGACTAAGTCAGACAGCGATCTTGCTGCAGTCCGGGGCGAGCTTGAAGCAGCCGAGGGCCGAGCAGGCACTGCTGAGGGCCGAGTCATGGAGCTCGAAGGTGAACTACGTTCAGCCCAAGCCGACCTCACCGGCGCTCGTGCCGACCTCAGTGGTTCGGGTGACAAGATCTCCGAACTCGAGGCTGCGGTTGCTGGAGCTGCGGTCACCGCCGCAGCGCTGAAGTCCCGTGAGTCCGAGAAGGGCGAACTGGAAGCTTCACTGCAGGCAACTAGGGCTGAGCTCGATACCTCCCAGAGTCGCATTGCTGATCTCGACGCTCACTTGGCAGCGAGTCGAGCCGACCTCGATGCTGCAAACGCACGAGTTGGCGAGCTTGAAGGCGAGCTTGGTGGGGCGCAGTCGCAGATCGCCGGCTTTGCGAACCTCGAAACCGAGGCAGGCCAAACCAAGGGCGAACTCGAAGGGGCCCAGGCACGCATCGGCCAGCTCGAAAGCGACCTCGACGCAGCCAACGCACGCGTCGGCGAACTCGAA
>CALHTB010000096.1 GCA_938038785.1 uncultured Acidimicrobiales bacterium | reverse complement strand
TCGCCCGCGGCGCCATGAGCGACTTGGCTGGAGGCGCAGCACCCACCGAAGTTCACCGGCACTATCACGTGCCAGCCAGCAACACGGCGGCAGGTCAGCTGATCCTCGAAGACGGCTCGTGAGGTGACCGGAGCCGAGGTGTGCTCGTTCTGCTTCTCGCCGCCGCCGGCGCGACCGTGCAAGGCTCGATCGGCATTGGCTATGCCCTCGTCGCCGGTCCAGGACTTGCCGCAATCGACACCGCCTTCATTCCTGGCCCGTTGTTACTCATTGGACTCATCGTCGGAACGCGCCACATCTTCGCGGAGTTTGATGACATCGACCGGCCAGCGGTCGGCCGATGCTTCCTGGGCATGCCCGTGGGCCTGATCGCCGGGCTCGCTGTCTTGAATGCGATGGACGACCGATTACTCGGAATCGCGGTCGGCACGGCGACCGCGCTTGCCGCAGTTGCCATGCTCTTCGGACTGAGCATCCAACGCACTCCTGTCGTCGAGGTAGTTGCCGGAGCGGCCACCGGCTTCTGTGCGGTTAGTGCAGCGCTTCCGGGGCCTCCGTTCGTCGCCGCATTCAGCGACCTTCGGCCGGCGGCCATGCGGTCGACGGCATCGCTGTTCATCAGTTCGCTGATCGTGATCTCGCTCATCCCTCTCGCACTCACGGGCAACTTCGGTTCGCACGAGATTCGTCTACTCGGGTTGTTGGTCCCGGGAACGCTCGGCGGATTGGTCCTCGCTCGCTACGTCCGGCCGATGCTCGAACGGCCATGGTTCCGGCCGCTCATCCTCGTCGTTGCCGGGCTCGGCGGCGTGGCACTCGCTCTACGAAACCTCTGAATCTGGAGAACACACATGACAGTTGAAGGAAAGAACATAATCGTCACCGGCGGAGCGTCCGGTATCGGCAAGGGCATGTGCGAGCGCTTTGCTTCGCTTGGTGCAGCCAACATCGTCCTGGCCGACCTCAACCTCGACGGTGCAACTGCGGTAGCCGAATCGGTTGGCGGCGTTGGACGTCAATGCGATGTCACGAGCGACGCATCGGTGGCTGCACTCGTTGCCGACACGATTGCCGACATCGGCCACATCGACATGTTCTTCGCGAACGCCGGTGTCGGTGCTGGCGCAGGGGTTGAGGCGAGCGATGAGATGTGGGAGCTCAGCTGGAAGGTCAACGTCATGGGCCCCGCGATCGCGGCCCGCCACGTGGTGCCACACATGCAAGAACAAGGCGGCGGCACGTTCGTC
Source organism: uncultured Acidimicrobiales bacterium (assembly GCA_938038785.1). GTDB lineage: Bacteria > Actinomycetota > Acidimicrobiia > Acidimicrobiales > SHLQ01 > SHLQ01. Next base: position 27,781 of record CALHTB010000096.1, on the reverse strand, counting down.
GTCACCGCCTCGGCCGCGGGCCTGAACACCGGTCCAGTGTCGTTCAACTATGCGGTCAGCAAGCACGGCGCCATCGGAGTCGCCGAATGGCTGGCTATTAACCACGGCCCGAAGATCACCGTGCAGGCGATCTGCCCGACCATCGTCGACACGCCGATGGCGTCCGAGTTCGGCGAGGTTATGTTCCAGGCGCTGTCGGTGGATGATGTGGTCGACTCGGTGGTTGCTGGCCTCGAGGCTGGCACGTTCATCATTGCCCCCAACGAGCAACCCATGGCCATGTTCCAGGCCAAGGCAAACGACTGGGATGGCTTCCTCGGCAACCTACAACAGCGGGTTCAAGGGCTGAAGTGATGAACGCACTGGCACGCCGGCTGATCGCACGCTTCCCCGACGACTGAGCTCGCCGTGCCCAACGTCCTGCTCATCACCTCCGATCAGCACAATCCCTTCTTCTGTAGCTACGCCGGCAACGAGCTCGTGCGCACGCCGGCGCTCGACCGCCTTGCCGCCGAGGGAACAAGCTTCTCCGCCGCCTACACCAACAGCCCGATCTGCATGCCGGCCCGAGCATCGCTCGCCACCGGCCGCTACGGCTCGGCCATCGGGAGCTACGACAACGGCTCGCCGTACTACGGCCAGGTCGACACGTTCGGACACCGCGCTCGGGCGGCGGGCCACGCCGCCGTCACGTTCGGCAAGCTCCACTTCGATGCCGAAGCGGACAGCGGGTTCGACATGCACCTCCCGCTCCAGGCCAAGCGCGGCTACGTGGGCGCCTTGTTGGGGTGGCGTCGAGGTGATGCCCCGCCGAGCGACATCATGGTGAGGCAGGCACTCGATGCCGGGCCCGGCCCATCCGAGTACGAGCTGTACGACCGGCACACCACCGAGACCGCGTGTTGCTGGCTCCACGCCAAGGCACCGCGTGACGTCCCGTGGGTCGCCCACGTGTCCTACGCCTACCCCCACTATCCGTTTCGAGCACCGACCGATCTGCTTCCCGACGACGGCGTGGAGATTCCGATGCCGCCGGCGTGGGACCGCGTCGACTGGCCTCGAAGCGCCGAACTCGACGCCCGTCGACGGCTCATGGGATATGACGAGCGACCGCTCACCGAAGGCGAGATCCGGCGCCTTCGGTGGATCTACGCGGGCATGGTCAACTTCCTCGACACTCAGGTTGCCACGGTGCTGGACGCGCTCGATGCGAGCGGGCTCGCCGACGACACACTTGTGCTCTACACGTCCGACCACGGCGACATGTTGGGCAGCCACGGGTTCATCATGAAGAGCGTCATGTACGACGCCGCTGCCCGGGTACCCCTGATCGCTCGGGGTCCAGGCATCAGCGCCGGGCAGGTCTCGACCACCGCCACCTAGCTGGTCGACGTGTTCCCGACCGTGCTCGACGTCCTCAACATCACCGCGGACGAGTCGGACCACGATCTGCCGGGCAGCTCGCTCATCGCGGTCTCTGGTTCGGCAAACAATGCCGACCGGGTCGCATTCTCGGAGTATCACGGTCCGTCGTCGACGGCGGCGTCGTACCTCATCCGCAAGGGACGCTGGAAGTACGTGCGGCACCTGTTCGGTGACGACGTGCAGCTGTTCGACATCGAGGCCGACCCTGACGAACTCCACGACCTCGCCTTGGACCCGGGATCCCAAGACGTGCTCCGCGAGCTCGACACCGCGCTCGGGTCCGTGCTCAACCCAGTCGAGGCCGACGATCGAATCCGCATCGAGCAGCGGACCCTCCTCGGCGAGTCTGGAGCCAGCGGTGCGGCCTCACCGGCGACAGGCAAACTTCCTCGCACAGCCATGGGCACGATCGCCCGAGGTTGGACCGTGCCCACACCCGAGATCATGGATGCGATCTCCCGATGAGCACCCAAGTCGTGCTCGTATGCGGCGAATGGATTAGCGGCTGGGCGACGGCCGATATCGTCAGCGGTGATCGAGGCGAGCGCGACGGTGCGGAGGAGGGCTTGAAGTTATGAGTGGTCTCGAGAGCGGGATTGACGGTTGTCCCTCTCATACCACTACCGCGCAAGCGCAACTGTCGGACGACTTCGACGCGTTCACGTTCCTCGCCGAGCCGCACCCGGTGCTGACCCGAGCTCGCAACGAGGCACCGGTCTTCTTCGACGAGGCCACCGAGCACTGGGTCGTGACCCGCTACGGCACGATCAAGACGATGCTCGCCGATCCCGAGACGTTTAGCTCAGTGAACGCGCTCGACCCGATTAGTCCACTCGACGAACGTGTTCCACAGACGCTCGAGGTTGGCGGATTCGGTGGACGACCGTTCATCGTGAACCTCGACGGGGAAGCGCATGGTGAGACCAAACGCATCATGGCCAAGGTGCTACATCCCCGCGCAGTTGCCGCGTTCGAACCGCGCATCCGTCAACTCGCTCAGGACATGCTGGGCCAGCTGCCGACCGGCGAACCGTTCGACTTCGTCGATCGCTTCACGCTCGAGTTTCCCGCTCTCGTCATCTTCGAATTTCTCGGGTTGCCCGCCGAGGTTGTCCGTGAGGTCACGGGTTGGGCCGACGCCCGGCTCGAGCTCTTCTTCGGCAGCCTTCCCGGCGACCGTCAGGCACACGAAGCTGAAGGCATCGTCGAGTTCTGGAAGTTCATCGAAGACCACATCGACGCGCAGACCGAGAACCCTGGTGACCACTTCGTCGGCGACTTGGTTCGGCTTATGCTCGACGGCGAGGAAGACGTCACCAAGAACGACATTGCCAACTACTGCTGGTCGTTCCTCTTCGCTGGGCACGAGACCACAACCGGTCAGATCGGCAGCATGGTACGCGACATGTTGCTGCAGCGCGAGGCGTGGGAAGCGGTGGTCGACGACCCGACGAAGATCTCGAAAGCGGTCGAGGAAAGCCTGCGCATGAACACATCGGTGTTCAACTGGCGCCGGCGCGCTACTCGAGAAGTTGACCTCGACGGCATCACGGTGCCCGGAGGAGCCAACCTGTTTCTCGTCTACGGATCGGCGAACCGAGACGCCGACCAGTTCCCCGACCCCGATCGCTTCGATGTTGATCGAGAGGGGCTCCGCAAGCACCTCGGCCTCGGCTTCGGCGCACACTTCTGCGTCGGCGCTGGGCTCGCTCGCCTGCAATTAAAGATCGTTCTCGAAGAACTGACGGCACTAATGCCAAACCTGCAGCTCGTGCCCGATGCCGAGCAGCGATACATCGACAACGTCAGCTTCTGCGGCCCCCGCTCGCTCTGGCTCGTGGACAGATAGGGACAGTCCCTCGTTGTCCGTCAAAGCTCCCAGGAGTCGGCCCACCACGTTGGCAGGTCGGGGATCGGGCCAAGCTTCTCGGCAGCTTGATCCATCTGCAGAGCAAACGATCTGGACGAGACTCGAGTCTCTCGAGCCCTCGCCAGAATTCCTCGGACGGTCGACGAGGGGATATTGGCGTACTTCCCGATCTCCATACTTGAGGCGTTGAGCAATTCGCTAGCGAGCAAGCAAAACAGCAGCAGAGCCCCGGTCGAATTAGTCCGCGAACCACGGACCATCACGTCGTCGATGGGTACGTGAGCGACCGCCGCAACAACATCGTGAACATCGGCGAGCTCTGGGATCCAGACATCCTTCTTCGGATCCTCGACGAAGTCGACCAACGCCGACACCGACCCGTCGAACAGGTCGAGGCCCGGCTCGGTAACCAGCCAATGCTCGAAGCGGACGCCGGTATAGACGCCGTACGAGGACCACTCGTACCGAGCGAGCGCCATGTTCGGATCAATCGCCAGAGGGTTCCGATGGATGTATCTCAATACGTTCGCGTGATACGTCGGGTCGTTGACCGGCGACGAGTAGAAGCGGCTCGAGAACAACGGCCCGCTCAGTCCGTGGCGATTGTTGAAGTACTGGGTGTACAGGAATCCGAGACGGTGCATTGCCCGGGCGAGTTGATCGAGGTCACCTTCAACCAGCAGGTGATAGTGATTCGTCATGAAGGCGAACGCCTCGACCTCCACCTTGAAGCGATCGAAGAACTCGCTGAGCAGCCAAAGAAAGAACTTGCGGTCCGCGTCATCGAGGAAGGCAGGGTTCTTTCGTGATGTGCGATTGGTGATGTGATGTCGTTCACCGGGACGATGAAGTCGGGCTACTCGAGGCATGACAGCGAGAGTAGAGCTCCCCACTGACACCAACTTCTCAAACAGCTAGGGACTGTCCCTTTCTGTTCACCGTGACACGAGATCCGCAACCAATGCGGCACTCCAGGAAAAGTCACGGGCGCCGAGACCTTCTCCGGTGTGCGGGTTGAAATACTCGCGGAAACCCGAGCTCTTTGCGAGCGACAGAACACCGCTGCGTAGCTCGTCGGCTAGGTCTCGGCCGTCGGCTTTGCTTCGAAGTCCCCGTTCGATCAGCCAACAAAGGTTGATCCAAACCGGACCGCGCCAATAGCGCTCGGCCTCGAATGCTGGATCCGAGGGAGCGACGGTTGGCACGACGAATCCTTTGCCACTTACGGGCGTCGAAACTGAAAGGGAGTTCTGTAACGCTGTAATCATGCTTGCCCGGTCGATAGCTGGATGAGGGAGCAGCAGCGGGAGCAGCCCGCTCGCTGCGATCACCGCGATGGGCTCACCGGCGACTCTGTCGATGTTCAAAAACGTCCCGGAGTCGCCATCCCAGCATTCCTCAACAAGACGGTCTCCACGTTGGCGTGCTCTGTCGTGGAACTCACTCGACGGCGCTCCTACGAAGTCCGCGATATGTGCAAGTTCCAAATCCGCTAAGGCGGCGATCGATGTGGACAGTACATCTGACACCCGAAAAGGAAGATCCTGTGGGCGCTCTGGCTGGTAGTCGTAATCGCGAAGCACACCGAGAAGCCACATGTACCGGTCATAGTCCGATGTTGTGGGTCGAACGTGCTCGGGAGCGTGGGCGGTATCAACACGTTCGTATGCAGGCACTTCATGAGCAGACCATGCGAGACCGTCGAGCGCGGAATCCCACAGCGGGCTGTTATCCATCCCCGACTCCCATGGGTGCCAAACTTCGACGAGCCCACCGTCCGTAGAACGTTCCCGCCACAAATAGTCGTGCCAGGCCCGCAGCGGTTCAAAGCAATGTGAGTAGAACTTGCGCCGCTCAGATGGTTCGAGCGACTCCCCCACCAATCGAATCGCCAGTGCATGAACAGCTGGCTGGATCATTCCGGACGTGAGCACAGCATCTGGAGCCTCAGTGACCTCAGCCGTTCCCCACACTGATGGAGATGGACGGTAGTCAGCCGCGGTCGTGTCGAAGATCATGTGGGGCAGCAGCCCGTTAGACCACTGTCCCCGGAAGAGTGCCTGCATCTCGGCGACGCCTCGCTCCGGGAGACCTCGCACGCTATTCCCAATCGCAGCGAATGCAGAATCCCAGCTCCACTGGTGGGGGTACAACCGGGCGGATGGCTTGGTCGATTGCCCTACCCAGTTTGCGTCGAGAACGGCCCCCGCTCGGCCGAGCAGGTCGCTCACTTGCCGTTCATTGTCAAAGCCTGCGCAACGTAGTCGAAGATTCGGCGTTTCACGCGCAAGTCGTTGAGCTCTTCTCCGAGGGCAGCAATGACCGGGTCTCGCTCGTCGGGGATGCTTACCTCTCCGGTGCTTTGCGCGAGCCGCCCATTCAGTTCCCGAGACAGCTTGAGCTCGAGCAGTTCTCGCTCGATCACATATTGGCGATGGGTCGCCAGCCATCGTTGTGTTCCCTCCGCCGACTGCACGGCGTCGATACTGAAGGCGAGGTCCGATGAGGACTCCTCAATTCGAGCGTCGAGCGAGGCGAGGATATCGGCGTCAGGCATCGAACGATTCGCCTGCACTCGGTTGGGTATCGGAGTGCGAAGATGTACCGAACCGCCCGTCGAATTTCCCGGAAGATCTGGAATTTCGATTGCCGCCGAAACGATCTGGCGAGGTGCGACTTTGCTAGCTGTTCCGATGTCATCCCCGCGCATCGCGCGCAGTGAAAGTGGCTCGGCCAGCTGAACCGTCGTGTCCCGTGGGTTCCACAGGCGAGCGATGGCATCACCTGATGTCGTGCAGGACAGGTTCGTCATGGGTAGGCCGGCGGAGAACGCCAACCACTCGGTTGGGCCGTCCGGTGGACTTGATTCAACGGTCGCCACAACAGGTGGATTGTGGAACCACTCCGTCAACTCCACGAGCCCGCAGGAATGAAGATCACCCGGAAGGCTCGCGATCGCAAGTTCGTGGGTCACGACCCGTTCGCATCGAGCCAATGGGACATACATCATGGGCCCAGCGTCGCCCGCACGAAGCTGGAGGTCGGTTAGGGCGAGCCATTCGGCTGAGCGCCGCAACGTCACCCGAATTGCGCCGTTGCGCGTCGATGAGTAGCTGCGAAGCCCTTTGGCCAGCACAGCACCCGTACGCTCGCCGCTCGACAGTGCAACGAAGTCATGAAATGGGAACTCGGTCACCCGCCCCGATTCGCGCTGGCCCATGAGTATGCCCGCAAGGGCCGGGTCGATCTCATGACCGAGGAGGTCAGTGTCGTCGTGAGGACGTTCCACGATGTCGAAGGGCATTGACGCATGCACGTTGTTCGTTGTGATGCCCGTATCTATCTCTGCGTCGATTCGGAAGCCAGTACCTGTGGAGTCCAGCTCGATCGAGAGTTCGAGCAGGGCGGACTCGCTGAGCCGGACGGTCACGACGGCTTGAGCATCGATGTCAGGGTTGGACCAGCCCATGGTGAACTGTGCTCGTTCGTCGAGTTCGCTTCGGTCCAGGAGCATCATCTCGCCAATGACCGCAAACTCACCAAGGGCCTCGCCCGGCTCGCTTGAATAGGTGTCGCCATCATCTTGGCGGACCACGATGCGCAAGGCCGGCCGCTCGTCGATCAAGAGACCCCGTTCATCAAGCGTCGCCGAGAAGAAGCTGTTTGTGTAGCTATAGGTTTCGAAGGTTTCGCCGACGGCGACGACGTCCGACTCCGCTGCAACCTCGCTTACGCCCACCCCCTTTGCATCAACCCGTACTACTCCGCCGTCAACACGCAGCGATCCAGACATTGCCATCGCCGAGGAGGAAATCGCGTACGTCCCAGGCGCGAAACCATCGAGCAGTGCCGATGCCAGTTCGTCTTGGCGCCGCGCAGCAAACGCAAGGATTCGGTTGTAGCTACGTTCCATTCGCTCGTGAACTTGGTCGATCGACACCCCACAGATGCAATCGTGAACACCGTTTTGGAGCAGCTCTCGAGAGAGCCGTTCATAGGTCTCCCCGTCGTAGCTCGCTCGCCCGGCCGCTTCCGCCAAAGCGGCGAGCGGCTCGATCCGACGGTGCATGAGCGACTCCGCGTCGTGGTGGGCCACCGTGAGGTAGGCGCGTGACGAGAGTGTCCCGGGAAAGGTCGAGCCAAACTTGCCTGAGATCAGTTCGCCCCGAATGGTCGGAGCGTCATCCAAGTGCGGCCGCACCGCATCTGCGTAGGTCCGAGGCGATGACGCGACGAGTTCGATACCCTCATCGATTTCACAGTCGTCGTAATACCTCGCAGGATCTTCGGGGTTCACGTCGAGGTCGTATCCGTCAAACAACGGGATCGGGATCTCGCCATAAGATCCTGCGAGCTTGGATACTTCTGCGTTGAGGCGCTCGACGGCGATCTCGGCGGTGTGGGTGATGCCGTACAGGTTCCGGTACCCACCGAAGAGGTCGATGGTTGCCATTCTCGTGCCGTCGGCTCCCTCCCACGAGAAAAGTGGAGTCATTGCTGGAACGCCTCGCCATACATATGCCGCATCGATGCCGGCGTGCGCCAACATCTGCGGCGCCTGGGAGATATGGCCGAATGTGTCCACAAGCCACGCAACATCGGCGGTGCCGCCGAGTGATTCGGCATCGCCGACGCCGTAGGCAAGGTTTCGCATATGTGACTCGCCCGAAACCATGCGCCAGTCCGGCTGACTGTAGAGCGGCCCAATGGTGAGGTTGCCCTTCGTCATGAGCTTGGCAACGCGGTCTCGGTAGGCGGGCCGTGTTCTAAGCAGATCCTCGATTACGAGCGTCTGTCCGTCGAAGAGGTACCGATAATCAGCGTTCGCTTCTACAAGCTTCTCTAAGGAATCGATGAGTGCGGGGATCCACGCCGAGGTGTACTCCTCGGTGAGGAACCACTCACGGTCCCAGTGGGTGTGGTTGATGATGTGAACGGTAGGCATCAGATTTCCAGTACTACGGGCGAGCGGGTCCGGTTGACTCACGAATAACAAGCGAGGGTGTGATCTGGCGTTCGACGTGCGTTGGCGAACGACGATCAATTAGTGGCAGAAGTTCTTCGATCAACGCTGACCCCACTTCGGTAGCGGACTGGCGCATGGTAGTTAGCGAAGGGCTCACCAATCGAGCAGCGTCGACATCATCGAAGCCAACAATGCTGAGGTCGCCCGGCACCGATAGACCCAGGTCTTCCGACGCTCGAAGCGCACCGAGTGCGAGAAGGTCGTTCAGTGCCACAATTGCGGTAGGTCGCTCGGATTGGGTCATCAAGAGTTCCATCGTTGCTCGATGTCCATCGTCCTCTCGAAACCCTGCGACGAGGACGGTCGGCTCGCCAGCCAGTTCGGTTTCCGAGGCAAGTGCTGCGAGGAACGACTCGAGACGGCGGGCCGAAATTGCGAATTGCGGCGGCTCGGCGAGACATGCGATTCTGTCGTGGCCAAGCCCGCGGAGATGCTTGATCGCCGGAGCGAAGGCGTCGCGCGTGGTGTCGACCGAGGCGAGCCCAGTGCTTTGACGAGGCCGACCAAAGGTCACGAACGGGAAGTCTCGTTCGAGAAGAAACGTGGCTCGCGGATCGTCGATAAGCGTTCGCAAAAGCACGAACCCATCGACGGAGTTGCTCCGAATCGCCGCATCGTAGGGAGTGATCAACCGCTGCGTGTCCTTCGGAGGCGTCGACAGCTGCAGATGAAATCCGTGCTCGGAGGCTTCGAGAACCATCGCTGATAAGAGGTCGCCGAAGAACGGGTCGGAGAAGCGGATACTGTCACTCGGCAAGAACACGCCGATCGAACCAGTGCGAGCACCTGGATCCTGGAGGCGGCGCGCCGCCGTGTTCGGGATGTAGTTAAGTTCTGAGGCCACTCGTTCGGCAAGTGCGCGAGTCGCTTCGGCCACGTCGGAATGACCGTTGAGCGCACGCGACACCTGTGTAACCGACAGCCCCGCCTCGCGGGCGACGTCTTTAAGGGTTACCCGGGCCATGCCGGCTCCTATCTTCGCTAGTACCCAATCGGCGGAGCGCGACAAACATTGATCGACAGGAACCGTCAGACCTAGCGAAACAACTTCCATCAGGTCGCACGTGCGATCACCTCCCCACTGTCTGGGTCGATCCAACGGATCTGTTCGGCTGGGAATTTCAACCACAGATCATCGCCCGGAGAAACCGGGAAGGTTGGGTGAGTCGACACTTTCAGTGTGTCATCGCCAACTCGCGCGGTTAGCAAGTTCTGTGCGCCCAGCGGCTCTACGACATCGACTTGCACTCGGACGGTATTGGCTTCCTCATCGTTCAATGCACCCATGTTTTCCGCGCGAATGCCAAGCGTGATAGAGCGTCCATCGAACGCCGAGACCGCATCGCTCAGTTCAGGCGATGGCACGATGTCGCTACCGCCAATCGCTACAGCGACCGAGCCGTTGGCGGTGTGCACTTTGCCGCGGAGGAAGTTCATTGGCGGATTGCCGATAAAGCTGCCGACGAACTGGTTCTCCGGTTCCCCGTAGACCGTCGAAGGCTCGTCTACTTGCTGGATCACTCCATCTTTCATCACGGCGATCCGGTCACCCATCGACAGCGCTTCGATCTGGTCGTGGGTGACGTAGATCGTTGTCGCTTTCACCTCGCGAAGTAGCCGTTTCAGTTCCGCCCGCATCTCGAGCCGAAGAAGCGCATCAAGATTGGAAAGAGGCTCGTCCATCAGTAGCACTTCGGCCTTCATCGCCAGCGCGCGGGCTACTGCGACGCGTTGGCGTTGCCCGCCGCTCATCTCGTTGGGGCGGCGGTCCAAAAGCTCGCCGATGTGTAACAGCTCGGCGGCCTCGTCGACATTGCTTTTGATCTCTGCAGGAGGAGCGTTGTTCATTTTGAGACCGAAACCGATGTTTTCCCTCACGGTCATGTGCGGGAAGATCGCGTAGCTCTGAAACACCATCGAGAGGTTTCGATCACCCGGTCGAGCGTAGGTCACGTCTTGATCGCCGATCATGATCCGCCCTGCGTCGGCCATCCCCAGGCCCGCCACCGCTCGCAACAGCGTGGTCTTACCGCAGCCGCTTGGACCGAGAAGCACGAGGAACTCCTGATCGCGAACGGTGATGGAGGCATCATCGACCGCAACGAAGTCGCCGAAGACTTTGGTGACGTTCTCGATGCGAATCTCAGCCATGGGCGCACCGCCGGGTAGAGCAAAGGGTCTCGCTCATTTGGATACTTGCCCCCAAAGGTTGAAGAGGTATTTGCGAATAAAGAACATGAAGATGATCGATGGGATCATCAAGAAGAAGCCGCCGGCGAACTGAAACGCGGGAGACGAGTTACCGAGCGAGGCGAGGATCAACGCTGGAAGTGTGCGGTTCTCGATAGTGAGCACACTGGCAGCGAACACTTCGTTCCATGAAAGAACGAACGTAAGAACCGCCGAGGCGGCGATACCGGGTAGAACGAGCGGCAGCACGATATGGCGGAACGATTGCCACGGTGACGCACCAAATACTTGGCCCGCTTCTTCGAGTTCGTAAGGCACACTTGCGAACACGGACGCAATGACTAACAGCGTGGTTGGAAGCGTAAGTACGGTGTGCATGATGGCGACACTGATAATGCTGTCGAAAAGGTTGGCTCGGATGAAGAGAACCGCCAGCGGAATCGATAGCACGACCACTGGGAACGCCCGGACGGCAAGGACGGTCAGTCGAAAGATATTTCGACCGGGAAAGAGATATCGAGCGATCGCATAACCTGCGGGGGCTGCGATCGCTGTGGACAGCACGACCGCGACGAGCGCGACGATCAAGCTATTCACCAGTCCCGCGCCCACGCCGCTCGCCGTGAGGAAGAACTCCATCGTCTCGGTTGAGAATGGCGTGAAGGGAAACACCGACTTGGGAAAGGAGCGGACCTCGTCGGGAGTAGTAAACGCGAGCGAGAACAGGAACCAGATCGGAAAGAGGATCCACACCCCGATCGTCGCGGCAGCGCCGTAGGTCACGATTCGACCCAGTGTTAGTGGAGGCTTCCGTTCCTCGACAGTTGTTTTCGCTGCTGGGCTGGTTGTAGTCATCTCGAAGCCAACTCGTCTTGGGTGCGGACGATGCGAAGGTAGAAGACCGAACTCGCGAGTGAGAGCAACAAGATGAAGACGGCGTAGGCCGAAGCGACGTTGTTGTTTCGCAGCGAGAAGTACTGGCGGAAGGTTTCGTTCGCAAGCACCGTTACGATCTCCCCACCGCTCAGGGCGATGACTACGGCAAACACTTGAAACGCAAGGATCGTCCGCAGGATGAGTGCGACCAGCAGGCTGGGCTTCAGTAGCGGCAACATGATGTAGCGCACACGCTTCCAATAGGTTGCGCCGAAGAGTTCGGCGGCTTCGAGGGTCTCATCGGGAATGGCTTGCAGACCGGAGACGATAATGACCATCACGATGGAGGTCGCCCGCCAGAGCTCGGCCAGCACGATCGCACCGATGATCCAGCCTCTCGTGTCAGCGCTGAGGAACACCTGAGGTTCGTCGATAAGGCCGAACAAATCGAGGATTGAATTGAGCAATCCGTTGCTGGTGAAAATCGCGAAGAACAAAATTCCAACAGCGAGGTCGGACATCCCCATCGGCAGCGAGAAGACGTATAACCAGCCGCTGCCGCCCTTTAGCCGTGAGTGCACAATAAGCGCCATGCCGATCGCTAGGAGGAACTGAAGCGGCAAGATGATGGCCATGAGCAGCAACGTGGTTCGAAGCGCCGGGCTAAAGAAGCGGTCGTTAAACATTCGCTCGACGAACCGCAGCGTGAATTCGCCGTCGGATCCACGATCGACTCGGCCTTCCTCGCCGCTTTCGAACGCCGAGATGAACCGCGACGGCGCCCATCCCTCAATGGTGGTGCCGTCATTCGACTGTCCACGCACGTTGAACCACACCTCGAGCACGGTCACTTGTGTGATCTCGACTTCTGCACGGTCGTCCAGAGCGCCGGTGACCTCAGCTCGTTCGTTCGGCTCGGCGAGCACGTCGGTAAACGGTTCGGCACCCTCACCTAGCCGCGGGCGCACCGTCCCCGCAAGTGGCGTTCCGTCGGAGGCTTCATCACGCACACGTATCCGCGTTTCAGGGGCCCAGCCATCGACCGCTGCCCCATCAGTTCCCACGCCCGTGATGCGGAACCATTGTTCGGTGAGCAGGTCCGATGTCAGCTCACCCTCGATCGTGTTGCCTTGTTGACCCAAGATCTCAACGGCTGCGCCTTGACTGAGTTCGCCTGTCCGATCACCTTCAACCGAGGCAACGGCTACAAGCGGCAACAACGCCTCGTCGTCGTGTACAGCGAGGATTAGTCCTTGGACCATTGGCCACGCAAAAAACGCCGCGAGGAAGACCAATGTTGGCGCGATCAAAAAGTACGGCGTAAGCGAGCGTCGACGCGATGGGTTGGATGTAGACATTGCGGACCTTCGCGCCGAGATCGTGGGGTTGGCGGGCGCTCGCCAGCCAACCCCAACTGAAAGGGGACCTTAGCCTGCAGGGTTCACCTGGCAGGGGCCGTCACCGGCGGGGTCAGGGGCCCAGCATGGTGCTCCGGTCTCATCGAACAGCGTCTGCAGGAGATCGCCCTGTTCATCGAGAACCGTTGAGATGTCTTCGCCATCGAAAACGATTCGGTCAAAGGCACCGCGGAAGATCTCGTTGATCTCACCACCGCGGTCTCCTAGTCCGATTGGAAGTAGCGCCGGAAGCGCATCCGGGGCGTTCAGTGTTGCTTGAACTGCTTCGCCCTCGATCTGGACGCCCTCTGGCTGAGCGGAGAAGTCCACCCCATCAACGATCGGGAAGAATCCTGTCTCGGCCAGCACCTCAGCCTGCGTACTTGGCAGGGTAAGGAAGTCGATCAAGGCCGCGCCAGCCTCTGGATTCGGCGCATCGGCGGGAACGCCGAGCCCGACGATGACCGGCATAAATCCTCGACCCTCGGGTCCCGCAGGTGCGGGGAAGGCAATGAGGTCGTCAGGCATGCCGTTAAACGCATCGACGAGGCGAGCGACGTGGTCGAACGCAACCCATACTTCGCCTGCGAGGATTGGGTCCTGCATGAAGTCGTAGTTGATCGACTCAGGATGCATGGTGGGCCACAGCTCATCGCGGGCCCACTCCATCATTCCTTCAGCTGCGGCGCTTCGGAACTCACTCACCATGCCGCCGGTAAACGATGGATAGATGAATCCTTCGAGGAATCGGTGGAAGAGTCCAGCATGCGGAAGGCCGCAACGTGCGGTTCCTTCACCATCGAGGATGTTCTGGCACCATTGCGAAAACTCTTGCCAGCTAAGCGCCTGGACGTCGGCACCCTCGGGCAGGTACTGCAACGAGTCGTTGGTCGCTGCCATGATGTAGGTCGCTTGCGCCCACGGCACATAGTGCACGAAGTCGTCGGTACCGAGTAGTGACGCGTTCACGATTGACTGACTGAAGTCACGATCTGCGCCGAGGTCGTCAAGGGTGTCGGCCATGTTGGTTAGCGCACCTTCACGGGCAAGCGGCGGGAACGCACCGTGCAGACCACCGAACACATCGATCTCTCCGGTTCCAGCAAGAATCTGGTCGAGGGTTGGGCCCTCTTCGGCGCCATTGAAGGTAGCTCCAACGTCGTCGAGAATGGCTTGGATTCGCTCAGCCTCTTCAACGGGAGCGAACTGGGAGCTGACGAATTGGGCGTCGGCGGCGCTGGCGGCAGGAGCCTCTTCGGCCTCCTCTTCCATGGCCTCCTCTTCCTCGTCCTCCATGGCGTCGTCTTCTTCGACAGCCTGCTCGACCGTTTCCTCAGCGGCCTCCGTTGCTTCGGTTGTGGTCTCGGTGTCGGAACCGCACGCAGCGGCAACTAACCCGAATGCCATAAGCAACGACAGCAACTTCATAACTTTGCGGTTGATCATGAAATTTCCCCTCAATAAATGCTTCCGCCACTCCCTGTGGCCGATCATCTCCGCCGCTATCCGAAACGTTTCGGAGACTTTGGCCACACTAGATCTGTCGCTGTTTCATTGTCAACAAGTCCGAAAAGGAACGACGTCTCAGCCGGGCAGAATGGTGCCGTCGAGCAAGCTCATAACTACGGGCCTCCCCGAAGACGTGAGTTGGATCGTATTTGGGTGAACGGCAACGATCTCTGGCATTCGCAACGGGAGCGACTCCCAAATGACGTCCCCAGTTTCTGGCTCCAATCGGACGATCGTATTCTCTTCACGGATCTCGATATTCACTTGCCGCGTTGGAGCGGCCGTGGTGGTCGAACTGGGGGTCACTACAGCTTGAGGCGGCGGTTCAGTCGACTGCACTGCTTCTGTGGCCAGCGCCTGTATCGAAACCGTCGTTTGAGCCGATGCCGCCGGCGCCGGCGTGCGTAGCGCTGTCGACAGCACAAGCATGAGCACGACCACTATGAGAGCACCTGCGGCGGGCATCCAGGACTGGCTATATGCATCACGCTCACAGTCGGGCACCTCCAAAGAACAAATCGGTTCCAGCACCTCCTCGATCGAACACTCCGGATTGGACCGTCGAAGAACCTCCTCGGCGGTCGCTACGTCCGACACGTCGACGCCGAGGTGGGCGACATCGCCCTTCGCAACACCGAGCAGGTGCACGGCGCAGATAGCAATGCGTTCAGACCCCGAAAGCATTGCCAGGGAATCAATCGCCGACTGCGCCTGCGGGTTCAAGGTCTCAAGGCCGACAACCCCATCAATCTCCTCAAACTGCGGCTGCGCCACGGCAAAAGCCGGCCGAGGCGCATTGTCGTCTTCGAACGCTTTTGACACGGCATCGGCAGGGGTGACCGTTTGATCGAAACTAAGCGCTGCGGCGCGTTCGGTACTACACCCCAGCGCGACGAGAAACCTCCAAAGCTCAGGACGGGAATGGGAACCCATGTTCTTCAGTGTGCCAAACCCGCGGGCCCAGCGGAGGACGAACCGATCTCGACTTCATCGAGAACATGACCCAGATCGCAAGAGGTCACGCCCAACATGTTGCGGCGCGCTAAGCGCTGCGTTGGCGTCGGGTATTCGACGGTTCCTGATCTTGGGTTTCCGAACTATCGGTTTCGAGCAGGTTGACGAGGTTGTTGCTCGAGTCATAGCGCACTTCGGTGACGAGGTATGACGTGATGGAGTCGACCCCGGGGATTGCACGAATCTCTTCGCGGATGACGCGGTTGAGGTGTGAGACGTCGCGGCAGAACACATCGATCATCACATCGTGATCGCCAGCGATGACCGCCACGTAACCAACGGCCTCGACCTTGGTCACTGCCTCGACGACATGATCGAGGCTTCCACCGGCCACGCGCACAAGCAGTGTGGTCGTGATTCCGAGGCCGACCTTTGACGGATCTAGCCACACGTTGAGGTGCAACGCACCGGATTCGCGCAGGGCATTGATCCGGTTGCGCACCGTTCCGATCGACACATCCATGGCTTTCGAGATCTCGCTATAGCTGGCGCGGCCGTCTTCACCGAGCATTCGCACAATTTCACGGTCGATCGCATCAAGTTTCAATTTTGTCAACCCCTTGGCATTCAGCTTGCAATATTTGCAACATAGACTTAATTTCGCGACAGAACCAACAATGGAGGGCATCAGCCGATGAAGTTTGGATCGTTGAGAAGACTACTTATTGCGCTGCTGACAATCGCATTGGTCGCAACCGCGTGCGGCAGCAGTGACTCGACAGCAACCGACGAATCAACCGACGAGGGCACTGGCTCAGAAACCGATGGTGGCTCCGACGAAGGCGGCTCGTCCGATGGCAGCTTCGTCTATGCAATGCCCTTCGGCATCTTCGACATCGACCCATCGTCGGCGTTTGGCACCGAGAACATCCTGCTCCAAAACGTCTACGAGACACTGACAGTGTTCAACCCACCAGGCTCAGGAGACCTCCTCTCCCCCGGTCTTGCCGAAAGCTGGGAATCCAACGAGGACTCCACCGTGTGGACCTTCAACCTGCGTGAAGGCGTCACCTTCCACGACGGCTCCGACATGACCGCCGAAGACGTCGTCGCATCGATTAACCGCACCATCGAACTCGACCTCGGCGCAGCGTTCATCTTCTTCCCCGTAGTCGGCGTCGTGGCAGTCGACGACCTGACCGTTGAGGTTTCGCTCGACTTCCCGGCACCGCTCGACCTCGCGATGTCATCGAACTACGGCGCCTACATCATCAGCGCAGAGGCAGCCGCCGAGTCGAGTGAATGGTTCAACGAAGGCAACGCCGCGGGCACCGGCCCGTACACGCTCGCCTCGTTCGACCCAACTGGATCCACCATCCTGACCGCCTACGACAGTTACTGGAACGGAACGGCCGAAATCACCGACATCGAGTTGCGCCTCGTCGAGGACCCAGTGCTCGCCGAGCAGCTCGTTCGCAGCGGCGACGCCGACTTCACCTACAACCTGCCGTTCGACAGCTATAACGCGCTAGAAGGCGAAGATGGTGTCACCGTCGCCCGCGGCCTCTCGATGACCAATCTGTTCGGCGCCCTCAACCACGAGCGCCTCTCCCCCGAACTGCGTGAAGCGCTCGTGCTGTCGTTCCCTTATGACGACGTCGAGTCCTCGCTCTTCGGCGGCGAAGGAACCCGTGCGCAAGGCATCGTGCCTCAGACCGTGTTCGGGTCATCCGACAGCCTCGATCTCCCCGAGACCGACCTCGAGGCCGCAGCTGCACTCGTTGCCGCTGCTGGAGCTGAAGGCACGGAGCTCACCTACAGCTACGACGCAGGCACTACCGAGCAAGAACAGATCGGAACCGTTTGGCAGGCCAACCTGGCCGAGATCGGAATCGACCTCGTGCTCGACCCGCTCACCTTCGACGCGCGCCTCGAACTGGCACAGTCCGATCCAGCGAACGCGCAGGACATCTTCACGTTGTTCTGGTTCCCAACGTTCGTGACGCCGAACGACTTCTTGTTCACGCTGTTCGCGTCGGAAGAAGAGCCATTCTTCAACCTGAGCTACTACTCCAACCCGGACTTCGACGATCTGATCTTCGAAGCTGATGCCATCACGGCGACCGACCTCGACGGTGCGATCGAGTTGTTCCAGGAGGCACAGCAATTGTTGATCGACGACAACGCGGCGGTCTTCATGCTCGACGTTCCAGAGATCTCGGTTATCGCCGACGACATCAACGGATTCGAACCAAACCCGGCCTATGCCAACGTCGTTCGGTTCCACGACCTCTCGCGAGGGTAGAAAAACGGCCAGGCTCTAGACGTGCCCTACTTGGTTCGACGACTCCTCACGAGCGTGCTCGTGATCCTGGGGGTCATCACCATTACCTTCGTGGTCGCGCGTCTGGTGCCCTCGGACCCCGCAGCGTTGTATGCGGGGCCGAGGGCCCGACCGGCCCAGGTTGAACAGGTGCGTCAAGATCTGAAACTCGATGCGCCGCTCGCCGAGCAGTACGTGTCGTACCTCGGTGAACTGTCCCGCGGCGATCTCGGGATCTCGTTCGCCACGCGCCAACCAATCCTCGACGACGTCGTCGATCGCTTCCCCGCCACGCTTGAGCTCGCGCTGTTGGCGACGTTGCTGTCGATGGTGATCGGAATCCCGCTGGGGGTGCGTGCCGCTGCTCGCCAGAACAAAGCCAGCGACACGTCACTGCGGCTTCTCGCGGTGACCGGCGTGTCGATACCAGTGTTCTGGGCGGCACTGTTGTCGCAGTTGTTCTTTGCGAGTCGGCTCGGTTGGTTTCCGCTTTCGGGGCGGCTGCCCGCCGATGTGTCTTTCAACGAGCCGACGGGCTTCTTCGTCGTCGACTCGATCTTGTCGGGCAGCCCATCGAACTTCTGGGCGGTGTTGCGGCACCTCGCCATGCCGGTCATGGTCATGGCGCTCTTCCCCCTTGGGCTCACCACGCGTCTTATTCGCTCGTCGATGATCGATGTGCTCGCCGAGCCGTACATCGAAGCTGCCCGCCTTGCGGGCGTTCCCGAACGGACCGTGTTGTACCGCTTGGCGCTCAAGAACGCGTTGGCGCCAGCGCTGACGATCCTCGGGTTGACGTTCGCCTACTCGGTATCGTCGGCGTTCCTCGTAGAGGCGGTGTTCGGTTGGCCTGGCATCGGTAGTTACCTGACCAGTGCGATCCAGCGGCTCGACTTCCCGGTTATCACTGCTGGAGCGCTCGTGATCACCGTGGTGTACGTCGTGGTCAACCTGCTGCTCGACCTCGTGCACGCAAAGATCGACCCACGGGTACAGCTGTCATGACCGCCATACTCTCCGGGCTAAACGGTCGCGGCACACAGCCGGCTGGGGGCACATTGTGGCGGCTCCGTCGCAACAAGCTTGGCCTCGTCGCACTATCGATCATTGGGTTCTACATCGTCGTCGCAGTCTTGGCGCCGATCATCACACCGTTCGCCGATCAAGGTCGTGGCACGCCAGACCTCCCGAATCGGCTCATGGCTCCGAACTCAACAAACTGGCTCGGCACCGACGATCTCGGTCGAGACGTGCTCGCCCGACTCCTGTTCGGTGCCCGCACTGCACTACTCATCGCCTTCGGCGTTGTGTCTGTTTCGGTAGTGATCGGCGTCGTCATCGGAGCGACAGCCGGGTACTTCGGCAAATGGGTCGATGAAGTGCTCATGCGCATCACCGACATGTTCCTCGCCTTCCCACCACTTCTGCTCGCCGTGATCGTCGCCGCCTCGCTCGGCCCAAGCACCCGCAACACCATCATCGCCATCACCGTCTCGTGGTGGCCCTGGTACGCGCGACAGATCCGCACCCAGGTGCTCAGCCTGCGCGAACGCCCCTACGTGAAGTCCGCCCAAGCGCTCGGCGTTCCCGACTACCGAGTCATCGGCCAACACATCATCCCCAACGCCATGACTCCCGTATGGGTGCAGGCCACCGCTGACCTGGGTGCCGTCATCCTGGTCGCAGCCGGATTGAGCTTCGTCGGATTGGGCACCCGGCCGCCAGGTGCTGACTGGGGGCTCATGATTGAAGAGGGCCGCAGCTTTGTGCTGGCCGGCCAGTGGTGGATTGCTGGGTCAGCCGGCGTTGCCGTGACGGTCCTTGCGCTCGCGTTCAATCTGATCGGCGATGTGGTGCACGAGATCACCGATCCAAAGGCCGACCAGTGACCGGCACTCTCCTCGATGTGAGCGACCTGAGCGTCACGTTCAATCCCCCTACCGGGGCGGTGCGCGCCGTGCGCGACGTCGACCTCGCGATCAGCGCTGGCGAGGTCCTCGGCATCGTCGGCGAATCGGGCTCGGGCAAGTCGGTCACGGTCCGATCCGTGCTCGGCCTCACACCGCCATCGGCGAGCGTCGGCGGCACGGTCACGATCGATGGCACGACGGGCACCCCTCGAGACATGTCGGGTGCCGCCCAGAAGATGAGCGCCCTCGTGTATCAAAACCCGGGAGCTGCCCTAAACCCGGTAGTTACGATCGGGCGTCAACTCCGACTGCTTTCCGGAGGTGCCGACGATGAGGAACTCGAAAGTCTCCTCGGTCGAGTCGGACTACCTGATCCGAAGCGGGCCATGCAGGCCTACCCCCACGAGTTCTCCGGCGGTATGCAGCAACGAGCCGTCATCGCCATGGCTCTTTCACAGCAGCCAAAACTGCTCATTGCCGATGAGCCAACCACCGCCCTTGATGTGACCACCGAAGCGCAGATCTTGGACCTCATTCTGGGTATCCGCGACGAACGAAACCTGGCCGTTGTCTTTATCAGCCACGATCTAGATGTGATCGGCAAAGTGGCCGACCGCGTGGCCGTGATGCAACAGGGTGTTGTGGTCGAAACGGGAACCACTCAACAGGTCCTACACGTTCCCCAGCACCCCTACACCCAGAAGTTGATTGCCTCGGCGCCCTCGAGAACTCCCGCCGCAATCACCCACGAGCCGGACGAGCATGCAATCTTGGAGATCCGCAATCTGGCCGTCGACTACCGCGACCGCAATCGAACGAGCGGCGGGAAGGTCAGGGTTCTCGAAGACCTCAACCTGTCTGTCGTCGCCGGCGAGACCCTCGCCTTGGTCGGCGAGTCCGGAAGCGGCAAGTCCACACTGGCCAACGCCATCGCCGGGCTCGTCCCCGTCGCAAATGGAAGCATCCACTTCCAAAGCACTGAGCTCACTGCGCTGAATCGTAAGGCTCGACGGGCGACCCGGGCACAGCTCCAAATGGTGTTCCAAAATCCGCTGCTTTCGCTCAGCCCTCGACGCTCGATTCGTTGGCAGCTCCATGAAGCACTGCGATTGCATACCGGCATGTCATCGGACGAACGCAACGGGGCGATCGAGGGGACGTTCGAGCGCCTCGGACTGAGCGTCGACCTAGTCGAGCGCAAGCCGCATGAGCTGAGCGGCGGTCAGGCACAGCGGGTAGTTCTTGCACGAGCGCTGGTTCTCGAGCCTCGATGCATCATCTTCGACGAACCAACATCGGCGCTCGATGTGTCCGTGCAAGCGGAAGTTCTTGAACTGCTTTCCGAGCTCCAAGCTGAGCACGGACTGACGTATCTCTTCATCACGCACGACCTCGCGGTGGCTCGCTATCTGGCCGACCGAATCGCCGTTCTGCGCACCGGCAAGATCGTCGAGCTCAGCGCAACCGCCGACCTCTTCAACAACCCAGCACACGAGTACACGAAGTCGTTGCTCGACGCATCACCAACTGTCTAAGCCTCCACTTCACCTTGTTAGGCCTCCGCTATGAACCCCACCACACTCAACACCGAACTCGACTGTCAAGACTTTGTCGATGGCTGCCTCTGGCTGGGCACCGGCGGCGGCGGTCAGGCGAGTGAAGGTCTCAGCGCGTTGCTGAGCGCGTTGCACGACGACGTGGCGGTGGGTTGGGTCGATGCTGAATCGATTCCCAACGATGCCCTGGCCATCACGGTGTACGCATCGGGGTCGATCGCTCCGCTTGGCCCCGAGGTCGACGAGCTGATTGCCTCGCTACACCTGGGCGAACCTGCTCGAGCCGAAGACGCCATGGTGCGAGCGGTCGAGGAGCTTGGCCGGTATCTCGGCCAGCGGGTTGGAGCGGTTGTCCCGGTCGAGCTCGGTGCGTCGAACTCGCCAACATCCCTGGTGGCCGCTGCACGCCTCGGCATCGCGGTGCCCGACGGAGATTTCTCGGGTCGGGCGGTTCCCGACGAGATGCAGGGCACGCCCTTCATCAACGAGATCCCGAGCTTCCCGTTCACGTCGGTCGACATGTTCGGAAACATCGCCATCGTCCCCGAGACGGCAAACGCGTTCATGCTCGAGCGTGTGTCGAAGTACCTCTCGATCGCCGGCATCCATGGCACAAGCATTGCGTCGACTCCGATCAGCGGTGAGGTGATGAAGCGAATCATCGTGCCCGGCACGCTCACGAAATCGCTTGCGATCGGGCGGGCGGCGCGCCAGGCCCGTGAGAGCAACGAAGACCCAGTCAACGCCGCGGTGGAAGCCGCCGACGGTTGGCGCCTGTTCGACGGAGTCGTGATCTCGAAAGACTGGGAAGACCGCGGCGGGTACATGTACGGCAACGTCCATATCGACGGCACCCACGATGGAAAGCCTGCGACGTTGCGAATCTGGTTCAAGAACGAGAACCACGTGTCGTGGCTCAACGGCGAACCCTGGGTGTGCAGCCCCGACCTGATCTCGATCGTCAATGCCGAGACCGGGCTCGGCTACACCTCGACCGACATTGCCGAGGGCGACCGAGTCGCCGTCGTTGGAAGCCGAGGACTCGACGTTTTCCGAACCGACCACGCACTAGAGAACGCGTTCGGCCCGGCCTACTTCGGATTCCCCGACATCAGCTATCAGCCAATCGAGAACATCGTTTCCTAACCTGCACGTTCACCGCCCGCAAGGGCACCGCTGGCATCGCCAGCGGTGCCACGGAATCGCTAGGCGAAGTCGTCCTGCCCAGCGATGATCACGTGATGGCTTTCCGACCCAGCGTGTCGGGCCGCAAGAAACGGCGCGTATTCAGGGTCGTTTACAAATGCTATTGCGGCCTCCTTCGAGGGCCATTCGAGGATGACTCGCAAGCCAACGTCGGGCCCTTCGCCTTCGACGCGCTCATGGGTCAACGTTCGGGCGAGGTACTTACCGCCGTGTCCAGCGATGATCTTTCCAACCGGTTCCAAATATCCAGGGATCCAGGAATCATCGGTTGGTGTCACTTCCAATACTGAGTAGTACGTCATTCTGTTTCTCCTTGTTCAACTATCGATTCGAGCAATTGCTTGCCCCTGCGCAATGCCCACGCTCTCGGCGACGAGCTGGTACATAATTCCAGCGACCGGTGCCTCGATGTCTTGGGACACCTTTTCGAACTGCACCTCGGCAATGACCTGGCCTGCGCTGACGGTCTCACCGTGATTGACAAACCACGTGCCGACGACGCCTTCTCCGGTCGGGTCGTCCTCCGACATTGGCGGGAACGGAACCTCGGTGATCATGCCATCAGGTCCTTGACTGCGGCCTTGATCTTGTCGCGGGTGGGCAGGATTCCGTACTCCATCGGACGTGCATATGGAATGGGAACGTCCGGTACTGCGAGCCGGCTGAAGGGCTTTTTGAGAAGCCCGGGGTCGGTCTCGGCGATGATCGCTGCGATCTCACCCGTCAGTCCGAAGCTCTTGTAGTCCTCATCGACCACGAGTACTCGACCGGTCTTTCCGACCGATTCGAGCACCGTCTCTTTGTCGAGCGGTACAAGCGAGCGGAGGTCGACAACCTCGACGCTGATCCCCTCGGCTTCGAGCTCCTCGGCCACATCGAGGCTGTGTTGAACCGAAAGCGACAAGGTCACGATGGTGACATCGCTGCCTTCCTTTGCGATTGCAGCTTTGCCAATTGGCACGGTGTAGGACTCTTCGGGCACCTCGCCGATCGACCGTGGGTTCTTCTCCATCCACACCAGGCCTTGGCCGCCCTTGTGGAACATGTACATGACGGGGTTGTCGTCCTGAATTGCCGAGATCATCAATCCCTTGGCGTCGTATGGGTTCGATGGGACGACGACCTTCATGCCGGGCAAATGGGCGAACGTCCCCCACAGGCACTGGCTGTGTTGGGCGGCATCGGAGTACCCGCCGCCGGTCGCTGTCATCAAGACCATCGGGACTTTGACGTTGCCTCCGGACTCATAGTGAATCTTGGCCATGTGGTTTGAGATCTGGTCCATGCACACGCCGTAGAAGTCAACAAACATCAGCTCGACAACCGGCCGCAGGCCTTCGACTGCAGCGCCGATGCCAGCTCCGATGAAACCGGTCTCCGAGATCGGCGTGTCGATGACACGATCGGCACCGAACTCACCAAACAGGTCGGTCGTCGACCCGAAGATTCCTCCGTAGGCGCCAACGTCCTCGCCCATGACGAACACGTTGGGATCCCGCTGCATCTCTAGGCCGATTCCCTCGGCCATTGCTTTTGCCGTCGTAATTCGACGGGTTTCTGTTGTAGTACTCATCTCTTTCTCCTCTTCGTTCTGGTCACGCAAAGACGTGCAGGAGCGCGTCTTCAGGGGCGGGTTCTGGACTGGCCTTCGCAAACTCGATCGCTGCATCGACCTCGGCATCAGCGTCGGCCTGGATCGAAGCGATCTGGTCGTCGGTGAGTTCACCGAGCTCTTGGAGCGTTGCTGCGTATTTCGGGATGGGGTCGCGCTCGTTCACGGTGGCGAGCTCTGGTCGGTATGCCTGAGCGTCGCCCTCGAAGTGGCCAAACAGTCGAAGAGTGTGGATCTCGATCAGGCTCGGCCCGTCGCCCGCACGAGCTCGATCGATGGCTGCACCGGCTGCTTCATACATCGCTTCAACGTCGTTATCTTCAACACGCACGCCGGGCATTCCGTAGCCGGCTGCTCGGTCGGCATTAGATGCTCCTGCAGTCGATGCATCCTTGGGAACCGAGATTGCCCAGTCGTTGTCTTCGATGACGAAGATCACGGGCAGGTCCCAGACCGCCGCAAGGTTCAGTGACTCATGGAAGGCACCCTGGTTGGCAGCGCCCTCGCCCGTGACCGCAATAGCAACATTGTCGGTGCCCTTTCGCTGGAAGGCCAACGCTTGCCCACAGGCAACTGGCAACCCCTGCGCGATGATGCCCGAGCAGGAGAAGTGGTTCTCCGGATCGAATAGGTGCATGTGGCCGCCCTTGCCCTTGCAAAGTCCGCCCGTTCGGCCATAGATCTCTGCGGTCATCTTGTTCATGTCGACACCGTGTGCCAGCGCAAAGTGATGTGGACGGTGCGGGGCGGTGATCGCGTCGCCTTTCTTCAAGTGTGCGCATACCCCGACAGCTGCAGGCTCTTGGCCTGCGGCGAGGTGCATCTCGCCGGGGATCAGCCCAGCGCCGATGTCCCACGCTGGCGATTTGTCGGCGTGGTACTCCTGCATGATTCGTGACTCGTACTGGCGGATGCGAACCATCTGCGTGTACATAGCCAATCGGTCGAGTTCACCCATGGGTGTCTTCTCCTTTGGTTGTGGTTGTTGTGTTTGCGGCTTCTGCCATGGCACGTTGGACGTCGAGGACGAGCGGGCCGTTGGTATCGAGCGATACAGAGATCTCCGTGCCCGAGACGAACCGCATCGACCGCTCGCCATCGACGGAGATGACACCGGCTTCGGACTCGATCCGTATTTCGGCCTGGGGCTCCAAAGTCGAGACCGACGCGATACCGAGCTCCCGAACGAGCCCAGGCGCGATCGGCACCGTGACGCGGACCGGTGAGCTGTCATCGAGTCGAATATGCAGCCCTTGCGGCTCTTCCCGACTGGTCGGCCGGAGGTGTCCGCCCACCGAGGAGAGGCCGACAGCGTCAGCCTCGGCGAAACAAAGAAAGATCTCGCGCAGGCTTCGAGCATCCCAGACAGCGCCGCTCGCAATGCGGTCGCCGTCAACGATGGCGACATCGACGAGCGCTCCCATCACCTGGGTGCCATCCATGACGCCAAGCGACTTAGCGCGATAGGTGCAGGTCGACGAATCGATCGCTCCGGTCGCTACGTACCCGGCCGCGAACCCAACAACGGTAGGTTCGTCGTGGCGGGGAAATGCGTTGTTCGTGCCGGTGGAGATCGAAGCCACTGGAGTACCCCCGGTCTCACCGAGGAGTAGTCGATTGGTGCCATCACCGCCGAGAACGACAATTGCGCCGACATTCTGAGAGCGCATCGAACGGACAGCGCTAATCGTGTCCGTGGGGCCGTGGGTTATCTCTTGGTCGACGAAATCAAGATCGGGCCAGTGTGACGCGGAGGGTTTCTGTGCGATCGCTGCGAGGCCCTGTGCGATGCCGCCGGCGTCGCTCATCGACACCACTCGTTTTACTCCCGTTGCGGCGAGCCCTTCCATAAGGCGGGCGAGAGAGTTGATCTTGTCATTCGTTGTGGTTGCTGGGCCCCTAGCGACGATCCGTCGGATGTCGCGGCTCGACGCGGGGTTGGCAATGATGCCAACGGATGCGTTTCTCATCATCGGACCCCCTTTCGCTTCGGCTCACCACCTCGCGATTTCCACGTTCCCCAACGTGTGAAGCAGTCAGCCAAGCTGTGCAAGAGTTTTGGCTGGTAGGAGTTGGCGCGGGTGTCGCAATCTGAGACACACGGGTCGCTTTGAGACACTTTCCCTTTCCAACGCACCGGGGTCGCCCTAAGTTGTCGATTGGGGGACCGCCCATGACAGCGCGCAGACCACATTCCGCACAACCTGCTGATTTGCAGGAAGCGGCGCGCCGGTCAACGCAGTACGGAATCGACCCGTGGGGCATGCAGTCACTCAGCTTGGGAGATATGGGCGAGGCCGCTGAGCGCCTTGCTGACCTATCGGACCCGGTCTTTCGCCCGATTCTCGACCAACTCACCGATGCCAACATCGGCGTAGTGCTCGCTGATCATCGCGGGAACATTGCCCTTCGCGGGACGGGCACTCGCGATGTTGCAGAGGTGATGGATCAGCATGCGCTTGCCGTTGGATACAGCCTTGCTGAAGATCGCGTCGGGACGAACGGTGTAGGAACGTCACTGATCACCAAACGTCCAGCCGTAGTCGTGGGAGCAGACCACTATCTCGAGGTGTTCAAGAGCTTCTCGTGTGTGCATTCGCCAGTCATTCATCCGGTTAGCCATCGGATTGCTGGCGCTGTTGGTCTGGTGTGCCCGGTGGCGGAGACATCGCCGTTGTTACTGCCAACGGCGATGCAGTTGGCCCAAGCTATCGAGGAGCGACTGCTTCGTGAGGCGTCGGCCAGCGACCGCTTGCTGCTGGACGGGTTCATTCGTCATCGCCGCAACCGCAACGCCTCGATCGTCGCCGTGAATAGCTCAACGTGGATCGCCACTCCAAAAGCTCGAGACCGCTTGACGGAGTACGACCATGAAACGGTCTGGCGACACGTCGAGCGATCGCGGTTCACGCAACCGGTTGTTATCGGCGGACGCGACGGCCGGTTTGTGAAACTCGAGATGGTCGAGCTGCTCGCGGAGGGTGCTGCGGTTTTCGAAGTCTCGGAGACACCGCTCGAGCCTCGTGGCGTTCCCTCCCGACTTGCACCGAGCGATCTACAGCTGGGAGGCCTGATCGGCCAGAGCGTTCTGTGGCAGCAGATTGTGCATCAAGCCTTGGCTGTTGCCAGGGTTCGCCAGCCACTTGTCATATCCGGTGAATTCGGCACTGGGCGCTGCGCAATCGCGCAATCGATCGCCGAGCGTGCGGGTAAAGCGTGCGCTGTGTTCGATTCCGGAACTGTCGCTCTTGAGGGTGCGCTGAATTGGCTG
The DNA here is from genome assembly GCA_938038785.1 of uncultured Acidimicrobiales bacterium. Classification (GTDB taxonomy): domain Bacteria; phylum Actinomycetota; class Acidimicrobiia; order Acidimicrobiales; family SHLQ01; genus SHLQ01. Next base: position 656 of record CALHTB010000096.1, on the reverse strand, counting down.
CGTTCGATTGAGCATGCGTTGCAAGAGCCGCAGGTGGTCATCGTCCGCGATGCTGACTCGCTCGATGAAAGTATCGTCGGTGCGTTGACCTCGCTTGCCCGTCGGTCAAACTCGGCCCGGCTAATTGTCACGATGGCCGCCAACGATGTCGTATCCGATCAGTTGTCGCACCTACGTAGCTTGATACCGCTGTCGATTGTGGTGCCCCCGCTTCGGTCTCGACCCGAAGACATTGAGCCGATAGCACGACATCACTTAGCCGCCGCTGGCCGCACGGCCGTGCCAGCACAGTTCTTCGCAGCGTTGCGCCGTCGTCCTTGGACGGGCAACGTTTCGGGGCTGCTTGCAACACTCGACAGCGCTCTGGACCTTGCGCGACATGGCCCGCTCGATGCGAACCACCTTCCACCGCCGGGTGGCAAGGCGCGAACGGGGATCGGCGGCACGATCCAGCAAGCAGAGGAGTCAGCGATCCGGCGAGCTCTTGCTCAAGCAGGTGGCAATAGAACTGAAGCTGCCGAGTTGCTCGGCATCTCCAGGGCCACTCTCTACAGGCGCCTTCGCTCGTACGGGCTCGACTAGACCGTGGACCCGTTGGTGTCCGATTCGCACAACACCAAGCGTTGACTGCAAGTACTACTTGGAGACTCGAGCCC
>CALHTB010000095.1 GCA_938038785.1 uncultured Acidimicrobiales bacterium | reverse complement strand
CGGGCTCGGGCTCGTCATTTTCTGCAGCTTGCGGTGCGTCGGTTGTCGACGGCGCAACGGTGATGAAACCCTGCTCGTCATCGAACGGCAGGATCGGAACGGTCGACGGCAACTGGGTGTCGAACTCGGCCAAGGCATCTTCTGCTTGGGCCTGTGCTTGCTCGGTTTCCTTGTTGGCGTTGATGAGCTTGCCTACGAAGAACACCGAGCCGCCGACGAGGACCAGCAGGGCAACTGCCAGCAGAGCGAACGAGGTATCGCTGTTGTCCTCGGCGACATCGACAACATCGGCCGCATCTGGAACGGTAGGGGCAGGTGCGTCGATGATCTCGTCACCGTGCACCGTGTCATCGTGCTCTGTGGATTCGTGCACCGCGTCATCGTGCTCTGTGGATTCGTCGTCTCGCTCGTCGGTCATCAGTCCGCTTTGGTCGGGTTCTCGCGCACGATCGCGCTGACGGAGACGATGCCGATAGTCATCACCAATCCGACGCACGCGAGTGCTAGTGCTCTATCGACACCTACCCACTGCCAAATGAGGCCAAACGAAAGAGCCGACACCATCCGAGAAACCGCAACCGACGTTGCGAGAAGGGCCAAACCACTGCTTCTCAACGACTCGGGTACAACCCCGGCGGCCAAGGCTGGAAGCACCCCGTCCGTGGCGCCGTAGTAGAGGCCGAGCAAGGCGAGCACAACGACGATGGCAGCCGCCGACGAAGGCTCGAACATCAACACGACATAGGTGCAGGCAAGAAGCACCTGGCCGCCAACCCATACGCGAGCTCGGCCGATGCGGTCGGCGAGGCGCCCGAACGGTGTTGCCGTCAGCAGGAACACGATTGCGGTGCCGGCGAACAGGAGTGGGAACCATTGAGCACCCTCGGACACGCCGAGCTCGTCCGACGATTTCGTGGCTTCAAAGATGACGAGGTAGGCGAAGGAGTCACCGATCGAGAAAAGGCCGAACGCAGAGCCAACCAGCAGGATGCGCCGATAGCCCGGGTTGCCTAAATGTGCAGAGATGGCGCCGCGGACCTTCGCCGTCTTTGGCTGCGCCGGTTCGCCGATCTTCGGGTTGCGGACCCACGTCATGATGACGGCAAAGCCGAGCAGCCCGAAGCCAACGCTGAACAAGAAGACCGACTCGTATGACCCCGGTAGGGCCCACAAGATGGCGAACGCTACGAGCGGGCCGATTAGTGCGCCGGTTGCGTCGAGCGTGCGATGGAAGCCGAAGGCGGTCCCCCACGATTGCTCGGGGGTGGCGAGTGAGATCATGGCATCGCGGGGCCCGGTTCGTAGGCCCTTACCCAGTCGGTCGGCCAAAAGAAATGGCACAGCGGGCACGCTCGTGGCCACCGCCGAGCCGAGCAACCCGATCCGCGTCAGTGTTGACAGGCCGTAGCCCGCGGCGGCGGTTTCTTTTGGTCGGCGGGTTCGGTCGGCAATCGTGCCGCCCACCAAGCGCAGGAGGGCGTTGGCCAACTCATATGCGCCTTGAAACAGCCCGAACCTTGCGGGCGTGAACCCGAGCTCCAGGGTGAGAAACAGTGGGATGACCGCCGCCACCATCTCGGAACTGATGTCGCTGAAGAAGCTGGTCATGCCAAGGGCTATGACGGTGCCGTTCAGTGCTCCCTTACGGGAACGCTTTCCAGCTGCTTCTTTCGGGCGCGCGCCCAGTCCGGTGTACACACCGTTCCCATCGGCAGAACCGGGACAAAAATCGAGAGGATAGGATCCTGTCGTGGCCTACCAATCTCTCTATCGCCGCTACCGGCCGCAGACGTTTAGCGACATGCGGGGTCAAGAGCACGTCGTCAAAGCACTGCGCAACGCGGTTCGTGACGACCGCGTGGGGCACGCCTACTTGTTGAGCGGGCCCCGCGGCACGGGCAAGACCACCGCCGCTCGCGTTCTTGCCAAGGTGCTGAACTGCACCAACCCCGTCGATGGCGAGCCCGACGGCACCTGCGACTCGTGCCTATCGATCGAGGCCGGCACCAGCTTCGATCTTCACGAGCTCGACGCTGCGTCGAACAACAAGGTCGACGACATTCGAGACTTGCTGTCCAAGGTGGCGCTCGGAACGCCCGGACGCACCAAGGTGTACCTCCTCGATGAGGTCCACATGCTTACCTCCGGCGCCGAGAACGCGTTGTTGAAGACGCTCGAGGAACCGCCAGATCACGTCGTGTTTGTGTTGGCCACCACCGAGCCCCACAAGGTTGTTCCGACCATTCGCAGCCGCACGCAGCATCTGCACCTCAGCCTCATTCCGTCGGACCAAATGGCTGACCTGGTCCGCGAGATCGCAGACGACGCTGGTCTCGATGTTGACGATGCGTCCATCGATCACGTCATCAAGGTTGGCGGCGGTTCAGCTCGCGACACTCTTTCAGCCCTCGACCAAGTTGTGGCTGCTGGCGGTGTGGCTGACGTCGATACGTCAACGGGCGATCTGCTTGAAGCACTGGCGAGCCAAGACCCTGGTCTTGCGTTGCAAGCAGTCGAAGCGGCGACGAGCCGAGGCGCCGACCCACGGCGCGTTGGCGAGAGCTTCATCGACGCACTGCGCTCGGTCTTCCTGGTGAAGATGAACGCGGCACCTGCTCGCCTGTCCGAATCAGAGCAGCAGTTGTCGACCACCTACGCCGACCGCCTGACGCCTGGCACCATTACTCGGAGTCTCGAAACGGTTGGCAAGGCGTTGGTCGATATGCGCCAAGCACCCGACCCTCGTATCGACTTGGAAGTGGCGTTCGTTCGGATCTGCTCTATCAGCGGCGATTCGAGCGCAGCTGGCCTGGCCGCCCGGGTCGAACAACTCGAAGCCGCCCTCGCTGGAGGTGCGGTTGCCGCTGCTCCTGTCGTCGCAGCCGCCCCGGCCGCTCCCGTCGAAGCACCACCCCCGGACAATTCAGCGCCGTCCCCAGCCGAGCCTGCCGCGGCGGCACCAGTCGAAAACGCGGCTCCTGCTCCACCTGCTGAAGCGGCACCAGCGCCGGCTCCCAAGCCCGGCGGCCGGCCAGCCGACATGGCCCGCGCCGCGCTTAAACCACGTGGCGACAAGAAGACTCCCACACCGTCACCAAAACCGGCGGAACCCGCAGCTGCGGCACCAAGCCGACCGGGCGGCGCTCCCCCACCTCCGTCGATGCGCAAGGCCGAAGCAGCCCCGGCCGAGCCAGAGGCCACCCCCGAACCTCCAGTTGCTGAAGCCCCGGCCCCTGCACCAGAGGCTGAAGCCCAGCCGGCCGCCGAGCCACCAACCGAACCTGCCCCGGCCGAGAACCCGGCGCCCGCACCACAGGCCCCAGCGTCATCCGGCGGCAAGACTCTCACGGTCGAACAGCTCACCGACGGTTGGACGGCCATGCTCGACGGGCAATCCACTCCTGCCCGAGCTCGCTTTCTCGCTGGCCGCGTCGACGCGGTCGACGGCGAGAACGTGCACTTCGTGTTGCCAACCGACAGCCAGGTGCAGCGTTGCGAGAAGTACCGCAAGGAAGTCGAGGCTGCGCTGACCGAATCGTTCGGAACGCCGCTCAAGCTCGTCATGCGGGCCGACAACTCGCCCACCCCATCGACCATGCCATCGGCGTCAACGCCCCAGGCTCCCGCCGAGCCCGCGCAGCACGAGTCCGAAATCGACATCCATGACCTCACCGACGCCGACGTTGGCAACGCATCGGTCGTCGACCGCATTACCGACGTATTCCCTGGCGCTGAAGTGCTTGAGAAAGAAAGCTGAACCACATGTCTGAACAGAACGATCCCAACGACGCAATGCCCGACCTCGGTGCACTCCTCGGCGGGGGTGCCGGTGGGATGGACCTCGGCGCCATGATGGAGCAGGCCCAGCAGATGCTGGCCGGAGCTCAGGAGGCAGCGGCCGAAATCGTCGAGGGCAGCAGCGGTGGCGGCATGGTCAAGATCGAAGTCGACGGCGGCTTCAACTTCCACTCGGTGAAGATCGACCCGTCGGTGGTCGACGCCGGTGAAGTCGAGATGCTCAACGACCTGGTGTTAGCCGCACTTCGTGACGCCGCAACCCAGCTTCAAGAGGCCCAGTCCGATGCCATGGGTGGCATGGATCTCGGTGGCCTCGGCGGAATGCTCGGCGGATAGGTCTTGGCCGTCTTCGCTGGACCCGTCCAGGACCTCATCGACGAGCTCGGCCGGCTTCCCGGCGTTGGGCCAAAGTCAGCTCAACGCATCGCGTACCACATACTCAAAATCTCGACCGTCGACGCAACGAGGCTGTCGACCGCAATCTCTGAGGTGAAAGCGCGCATCTCGTTCTGCGACCGGTGCTTCAACATCGCCGAGGGTGAAGAGTGTCAGATCTGTCGTGACCCATCTCGCGACGGCAAGACGATCTGCGTGGTTGAAGAGTCTCGCGACATCGTGGCCGTCGAACGCACCCGCGAGTTCAAGGGCCGCTACCACGTACTGCAAGGCGCCATCAGCCCCATCGAGGGCATCGGGCCCGAACAGCTTCGCATTGCCGAATTACTCGGGCGGATCACCGCCGAAGGCATCGACGAGATCATCCTCGCCACCAACCCGAACATCGAAGGCGAAGCCACGGCGATGTACCTCGCCCGGTTGCTCGAACCCCTCGGCATCACCGTCAGCAAGATCGCTTCGGGTCTGCCGGTGGGCGGCGACCTCGAGTACGCCGATGAGCTCACGCTCGGTCGGGCACTCGAAGGCCGCCAACGAATTGGGTCAGCCGAGCCCACCACCTGAGTTCACGAGGTCGGGCTCGGGCGCAGCAGCGTCTTCATCCAGGTTCAGGTGCGGCTTCGCGTCCGGCTCGTTAACGAGCTTCGGCAACATGAACGCCAGGCGCATGAAGAGCATGCCGACGACGAAGAACAGGCCAGCTCGCCACAGGACATCGACGGCGACAAGGTCGACGAAGATGAGCTTGCCTGCGGTGAGGGTGAGAGTGAATAGGCCAACACTGAGAACCTGACGCTCCACGACCTTGCTTCCAACCACAAGCATGGCGGCCCCGAGCATGGCCCAGAGGAGCGTGATGATCATCTGACCCTGAGGTGCGTTGCTAAACGTGCCGACAACCCACGCCATGGTCATCGTCCACGGGATGAACCATGCCTCGCCGAACCGAGAGTTATCTCGAAGTACCTTTGCGCCAAAGCCGCTGGCGATGATGACGAGCAGTACGGCGATCGACTCACCGGAGGTCAACCCACCGGCGAGGCCGAAGGTGAGGTACCCAACGGTCCACACCGCCGTGACGCCCGCAAAGAGACCTGCCAGCACCCTCATGTCGGTCGACTCGAACCGGTGAGCCAGCCATCCTGCCATGACCGTTTGGCCGAGAAATGCAACGAGCAAGACCGGACCGTCAGCGACACCGACGAACGAATACGTAACGCCCGACAGCGCACCAGCGATGTGGAGTAGACGCATGGTCTGCGGTAAGCGACCCATCGCCGCCACCACAAGCCCAAGTCCAGAAGCGACGACAACGCCCACCCACAGAGGGTTGACCGGAAAGAGGTTGAACCCGATCGCGATGCCTATTGCAATTGCGGTGATGTACGGGATGGTGAGAGCAGCAAACCGCGCCTCGACTAGTGCGAAGGGGTTTGGCTTGTCGGCGGCTTCCTCAGCTACGAAGTCGATCGACTGTGATGCCGCTGCAACAAGCACCGAAGCAATCGAGATGGTGGCGAGAACCAACAGGTTGGCGTCGTTACTCCAGATGGTGTCGAGCACCGCACTGCCTGCGAGGAAGGCCCCGGTTGACACGCCCAGAGCTCGGGCGTTGAACCATGACCTACCGTGGGTCGTGATGGTGACTGCCAGCACGTAGATCGCACCGATGAGGCAAAGCCACATCGGTTCGTAAAACTCGCCCTCGAACAAGAGCAACGCTCCGACCAACGCTGCGGGAACGCTTGCGATGGCGATCGACTCGGCGTCATGTAGCCGAGACAAGACGAGGAACAGTCCGACCGAGGCGAGCAGCCACGCTATGGCAGAGGTGAACGTGAGGAGCTCCAATCCGAGGAAACCCACCACGCCGCTGACAAACAATGCAGCCGTGCCGCCGATGGCAAGGGTGATACTCCATGGGCGACGAGCCTCACTGAACCGGAACGACTGACCAATGAATGCGAACGAGGTCAGCGTGGCGATGACGAGCTGGGCGACCGGGCCAATCCAGCCACGGCTAATCGCTGTCGAAACGAAGAAGATCGCCGATGCGACAACGAGGCTGATGCCGCCGTAACGAAGAAGAAGCTCGGCGCCCGGCAAGTTCACACCGGACGACGCACCGGCCGCTGTTGGTCCAGCGGCGGGCGGTAGAGGTGGAGGAGGCGGTGGCGGCGGGCCCGGATTTGTTGCCCCTGGGGGCGGAGGAGGAGGTGGTGGGGGCGGAGACTCAACATCGACCTCGTTGCGATGGAGAGCAATTAGCTGACGTTCGGTCTCGACGAGCAGATCTTCAAGCTCGGCGATCCTGGCTTCTCGTGTGTTGTGCATACAACAACGTTGACCAACCACGGCCCCCAACGGCGTGGTGGCTTCCCCCCAAATAACCGTGGGGAGTGTCGATTTCCGCGGATCTCGACCGGAAGTGTCGAGCAGTTATTGTGACAGAGCCGTCATGCAGGTTATCCACAGGCCGAGGATCGAAAATCCTTTAGAAAGCAGGGTTTTTCAGGAAATCCCCAGATTTCTATGAGATGTACTTGACTTCTGTTCGTAACTTTCGTAACATAACTGCAACGTCGGAAACGGAAGTGATCAGGGTCTCTTCTTGATTCGACATGGGGTTGTCTGCTGCTTCGGCTGGTCAGACCATACGACCGCCCGCGCCTGATTGGCCGGAGCAGCAACCCTTATTTCGCTGGGACTCCCGCCCAGATCCGCGTAAGCCCACATGGTCGCTACGCGAGCTCCGCTCCCCTACAGCGAATTGCCGACACTTCCGGTCGAGATCCGCGGCAACCAACATGGTCGCTACGCGAGCTCCGCTCCCCTTGAGCGCTTTCTGGGACTTCCCGCCCAGATCCGCGGCAGCCGACACTGCCAGTCGAGATCCGCGGAAACCGACATGGTCGTCCGCTCCGCTCCCTCCCCAGAGCGCTTTGTCCTTGCGACGTTTCGAGCCCCCAGGCGAGAAACTCGGGTTTGCCGATCCTCGAAGAGGTGAGGCAATACCGATACTCAGTCTGGGTGGAGTTCGTGGCGCAGCGTTGACTTCATAAAGTCGGCAAGCGACGTGTCGGGCACCATCTCTATGGTCACCACGTCTCGACTGTCCGACAGGATTGGTTCGACGGGCTTGGGTTCGAGCTCGGCCCGTGCAGCCTCAACTCGTTGCGACACCTGGCGCTCGGCTTCGAGCAATTGATCTAGCCGCGCCTGAGCAGCGGCAATAACTTCGTCGCTGCGTTCGCGGGCACGGGCCTCGGCTTGCTCGACCAGCGCGTCAGCTTCGGTCTCGGCATTCGCAATAACTTCGCCAGCCCGGCCATCGGCCATAGCAAGCGCTTCAGCCGATCCTGCTTTCACTTCGGCATCGGCAATGATCTGTGCCGCGTCCTTACGGGCTTGCTCGAGGATCTGATACGCCTCGTCCTCGGCGACGGCCACGTCTTCACCATCAGCGGCAAGCCGTTCCCGAACTTCTTGGCGTGCCCGCATCTCGTCGGCAATCTCGCGCAGGAAATTGCGTACCTGGACAATGTCGTACCCACGGCGCGTCATCTTGAACGGCTGGCGGTCGATCTGTTCAGGTGTCAGATGCATGGGTCACTCGAAGTAGTAAACGGATACCCCAAGCCTACGCACTGAAGGCAGGCACCTCAGCGATGGCCGTGAGAGATATGCAAGGTCGGGCTACACCATCAGAAGACCATAATTCTCAAGGTGTGATTTAAAGTCCGAGGCCCTCGGACAATAGTTTGAAGACGCAAAGATGTACTCCACTTGGAAATCCACAATCCAAATTATAGACCAATACGTCTAGACTATAATTTGTGGATATAGGCAAATTCGAACAATCTCCTACCGGATCGTTAGTACCGATCACCGTCGACGAGCGAGGGGAGCAGGTCAGCCATGCAGCATTCGTGCCAAATGACTTGACCGACGAACTGGAGCTGCGCCCAAATACTTGGAGCAAGGTCATTACCGCTGCGGAGATGCTTGGACGCCTTGATGCTGTGACTACCGAGCTAGGCCTAGATCCAGTTCTTCTTTCACGCCCCACCGTCCGACGTGAGGCTGTGAGCACTTCAGCGTTGGAAGGGACCTTCGCCCCCGCTGAAGACGTTCTTTCCAGCGAGGTCGATCTCGATCGCCCGCGATCTCCCGCCGTGCAAGAGATCCTCAACTTCATTGCTGCGACCGACCACGGCGTGCAACGGATCATCGATTTCCCAACTGGGACACGCCTAGCTTGCGAGCTACAGGATCTCCTAATTCGTGGCACACCCAGCGATGACTATCAACGGGGAAACCTGAGGCAGACCCAGGTAATCATCGGGCCCTATCAGGGCTGCTCCGTTAAGGATGCGACCTACGTTCCTCCGCCGCCGGGCGAGAAACTCGTTCGTGGGATGGATGCTTGGGAGAAATGGTTTCACAACACGACCGACCTCCACATTATTGTCAGAGTCGCCGTAGCTCACTATCAATTCGAAGCGCTTCACCCGTTCACTGACGGAAATGGCCGAATCGGTCGATTGCTCGCAATCTTGCAGCTCGTAGAAGCCGGAGTTCTTGGAGGGCCGCTCCTCAATCTCTCCCCGTATTTCGAAACGCGGTCGGAGGAGTACCGCCATCGTCTGCGAGAGATAAGTGTTTCTGGAGATTGGGACGGATGGATCGGGTTCTTCTGTGAAGCGCTTTCGATTCAGGCGCAGGAGGCCATCGACCGAGTCCATGCGTTGCTTCTGTGGAAGCACGAGGCAATCGACAAGCTCCGATCAAAGAAATACAAGGGTCTCATCCTGGAGATCACCGAAACCCTGATCGAAACTCCGGTGTTAAACGTCAAAAGCGTCGTCACAAGGTTCGGACACACCACGGCTTCGGCAAACAACGCCGTCAACAGGCTGGTTGAGGAAGGACTTCTGATCGAAACCACTGGCGGCAAATACAACCGGATCTTTCAGGCCCAAGCCGTTGTTGAGATTCTCTTTGGAGCGAACCGCTAGAGGAGAAACGATTCCGACTCGGGTTCTCCCTGAAGTTGGATTCGGGCATCGGGATGTGAGCCGATACTGTCCGGTTATGCGTGTGCATCTGATCGACGGAACCTACGAGCTCTTCCGGTACTACTTCGCCGCCCCGTCGCATGTGACCGACTCGGGCCAGGAAGTTGGCGCTGTTCGCGGCGTACTTGGGTCGATGATCCTGCTGCTCGAACAGGGCGCCACGCACGTGGGTATCGCCACCGACCATGTGATCGAGTCATTCCGCAACGACTTGTGGGACGACTACAAGGACGGCTCGGGAATCGAAGAAGGCATCGCCTCACAATTCCAGCTGCTCGAAGACACGCTCGAAGCTGCCGGCTTCACCGTCTGGCCCATGGTCGAGGTTGAAGCCGACGATGCGCTTGGCGCCGCGGCCAACAAGTACGCCGACGACCCTCGTGTCGACGAGGTCATGATCTGCACGCCCGACAAAGACCTCGCCCAGTGCGTCGACGACTCACGCAACATCGTGCAGTTCGATCGCCGTAAGGAAGTCCGCTACGACGAGGCTGGCGTGCGCGAGAAGTTCGGCGTTGAACCTGCATCGATCCCCGACTACCTCGGGCTCGTCGGCGACACCGCCGACGGTTTCCCGGGCCTCGCCGGCTGGGGCGCCAAGTCGACCAGCACCGTGCTCACTCGTTACGGCAAGCTCGAAGACATCCCGTTGGCCGCCGGCCAGTGGGACATCACGGTTCGCGGTGGGGCCAAGCTCGCCCAGACGTTCGCCGACAATCGCGACCTCGCCTTCTTGTTCCGTCGCATCGCCACTATCGAGCTCGACGCTCCGGTGAACGAAAGCGTCGACGAGCTCGAATGGACTGGCCCACGCGACGGCTTTGCCGAGTTCGCGGCAACGATCGACGCCGAACGTCAGCTGGCTCGCATGGAACGGCTTATGAAAAAGCGCGCGGAGGGGTAAACGCCCTTAGCGTTACCGGGTGACCAGCACCCAGGCGCCGAAGGCTCCCCAACGCGAATCGATCTTTCGCGGGCAGTCGGGTGTCATCTTTGGTTGCGCGGTTCTTGCGGCAACGCTCACCGGCCCCGGTCAGACGATTGGCGTGTCGGTTTTCATCGACCACTTCGTTGACGAGCTCAGCTTCGGCACGAGTAACCCCGACAGCAAGCGCGAGCTAGTCAGCACCGCCTACCTCATCGGCACCCTGACCGGCTCGTTCTTCCTGCCGTCTGTTGGCCGGTTCATCGACCGCCGGGGGGTGCGCCATGCGCAGCTGATCATCGGTGTACTGTTCGCCGCTGCCCTCGTCAACATGTCGTTCGTTCAAGGCTTCGTGACATTAGCGATCGGCTTCATCGGCATTCGCCTGCTTGGGCAGGGCTCGCTCTCGCTGGCGAGCACCGTGACCGTGTCGCTGCGCTTCAACGAGAATCGTGGCACCGCGCTCGGGCTGTTCTCGATGCTCACCGCCGGGCTTATGGCGTTGGTGCCGATTGGGCTCGCTGCGCTGATCTCACAGTTCGGTTGGCGCAGCACGTGGCTTATCGCTGCTGTGATCATCGCGGCCACCGTCTCCCCGCTTGCATGGTTCGGCCTTCGTTCAATGCCTCGCAGCAGCGAGCAGCACGAGGCAGAGAAGGTTGTGCTCGACGACGACGTTGAGAGCTTCACCCGAGGCGAGGCGCTTCGAAGTCGGGCGTTCTGGATTTTGGCGGCCATCAGCTCAGCGGCTGGCATGTTGAGCACCGCGCTCAACTTCCACCAGATTGACCTGCTCCAAGACGCTGGGCTCAGCGAAACCGCTGCGGCGGGCATGTTCCTGCCGCAAGTTCTCGGGTCGACCGTTGCCGGGTTGCTGTTCGGCACGACCCTCGACCGGGTAGGTAGTCGATACCTTCCTGCGATCAGCATCTCGCTGCTCGTGTTAGCTCACCTTCTCGCCGCGGTGGCAGCACCGGGTATCTCGGTCATTACCTATGCCATCGTGCTCGGCGCTGCCGGTGGATCAATCCGCACGGTCACCTCGGCGCTCCTTCCTGCGTGGTTTGGCACGAAGCACCTCGGGTCGATCCAGGGAACGCTCACGTTCATCAACGTCGTCGGCTCTGCTATTGGGCCGGTCACGTTGGCTCTGCTTCAGAGCTCGCTGGGCTCGTACCCGCCTGCGATTCTGTTTCTCGCACTCATTCCGGCAGCGGTGCTGCTGTTCTCGCTGCTTCCGCCGTTCGGCAAGACCAACGCATCAGCAGAGGATCGAACACACCTCGGCTAAGCGCTCATTGCTCACGGTGAACCAGGCCCACTTACCTCGCTGCTCACGCTCGAGAATTCCTGCGTCAACGAGCTGGCGAAGATGGTGGCTGATGGTGGGCTGGCTCTTGCCAAGGAGTTCGGGGAAGTCGCACGCGCACCCTTCGCCCGCCGCTGCAATAACACTGACGAGCTTGATGCGAACCGGGTCGGCCAGCGCCTTGAGCACGCTGGCCAGCGCTGCAGCATCGTCGTCGCTCAGTGGCGCCGACTGGATTGGGGTGCAACACAGCGGAGAAGTTTCCATGAGAATATCCTATCGAACGTATTGACATCTGTCGATATGTAGTTACTATGGCCGCAACGTCATATCGATGAATGTCGAAATGATGTCCTCCAACAGCTATCCTGAAATCATCACACCTAAGGAACAGATCATGCGTGTACAACTCGCCCTCAACGTCACCGACCTCGACGAGTCAATCGACTTCTACGAGAAGATGTTCGACACCCCCGTCGCCAAGAAGAAGGACGGTTACGCAAACTTCGAAATCGCCAACCCGCCCCTCAAGCTCGTCCTCTTCGAGGGACAAGGTAAGGGCGGCACGCTCAACCACCTGGGCGTCGAGGTTGAAGAGAAGGCCCAGGTCAGCGATGCCGAGATCCGCATCAGCCGCAGCGGCCTCGAAACCACCGGCATCGACGACACGGTGTGTTGCTATGCCGAGAAGACCGAAACGTGGGTCGAAGGGCCAGACACCAAGTGGGAGTGGTACGTCAAGACCGGCGACGCCGAAGTCCTGGAGAATGTCATCTTGTCGAGTGGAGGTGGCTCGTGCTGCCCGACCGACGAACCAACCGCTGAGACAGCGTCAGGCGAATCCGCCTGTTGCTAGCGCAGGGGTCGATTCTCACTAGGCTCTGGCGACCGACGTCGCATTGGAGTCAACAGTGCAGCTACCCGATTTCCGCCTGGAGAAGCACTTCGCGACTTGGGAGTTCAAGGCGCAGTATCACCTGACGGCGTCGGACGCCGAGAGCATGTCGCTGGCCGAGCTGCTCGCCATGGCCACCGACGAACAGCGCGAAGCGTTCGACAACATGTGGCTCGGATACACCGAGACCTGGGGCGCCCCAGATCTGCGAGAAGCCATCGCCGCCACCCACCGCAACATCACTGCCGACCAAGTCCTGGGGTTCGCCGGAGCAAGCGAAGGTATCTACGCAGCAAATAACGTCATTCTCGATACCGACAGCCACGCCATCGTCGTTACTCCGAACTATCAAAGCCACGAGACCCTGCCGGCCACGATCTGTGAGGTAAGCGGTGTTCCGCTCGACGCGGATGACGGCTGGTCGCTCGACATCGACCGGGTGGCCGCAAGCATCCAGCCGAACACCAAGCTCGTCACGATCAACTTCCCGCACAACCCAACGGGGGCCATCTTGTCCCTCGACCGCTATCACGCACTCATCGATCTCTGTCGCCATCACGGCATCTACATCCTCCATGACGAGATCTTCAACGGCCTCGGCCCAACCGGCACCGAACACCTGCCGTTCATCGCAGATGTCTACGAACGCGGTCTGTCTCTCAACGTGACCTCGAAGGCGTACGGCCTGCCCGGACTTCGCATTGGCTGGATTGCATGCCAGGACGCCGAGGTACTCGCCCGGATGGAACGGATGAAGCACTACTTGTCGATCTGCAGCTCGGGCCCAAGCGAACGCCTCACGATTATCGCTTTGGAGAACCGAGAGCAGATCCTTGCGCGCAACTGCGCGATCGTCGACGAGAACCTGCCCAAATGGGACGCATTTTTTGCGACCTATAGAGACCACTTCGAATGGACCCGCCCCGACGGTTCGTGCATGGGCTTTCCGCGGTACACCGGGCCCGGAGATGTCGAGTCGTTCACCAAGACCCTGGTCGAAGAGTCGGGCGTCTTTCTGCTTCCATCCAGCATTTACCGGACCGATGTCGGCGACAGCATCGCCGACCGATTCCGCCTTGGCTACGGACGGCGCGGCCTCGACGAAGGCCTTGCGGCAATGACCGCCCACATGGAGAAGCTCATTGGGTGATCCACTCAGCGCCCATGACGACGGAACGCCTCGGTGGACGACGATCCTGTTCGACCTCGATCACACGTTGCTCGACAGCGACACCTCCGAAGCCCTCGCGTTCGACGACACGCTCCGATCGATCGGCATCGACAACCCGTCCGAGCACCTTGCGGCCTACCAACAGCTCAACCAAGCGCTATGGAAGCAAGTCGAGCAAGGCGAGCTAAGCCCAAACGATGTGAAGCGTCTTCGATTCGAGCAGTTGCTCGGCCACCTCGGCATGGATGGCGACGCCGAGGCGATGGGCGCCCGTTTTCTCTTGGGACTCGGGTCGTTCGGCGAGCTCTACCCGGGGGCCCGCGAGCTGCTCGACGAGGCCGGATTCGCTCGGGTCGGTCTGGTCACCAACGGCATCGGGTCTGTCCAACGCCAACGCATCGATCGCCTCGACCTCGGTCGACACTTTCAGGGCGTAGCAATCAGCGGCGAAGTTGGCGTGGCCAAGCCCGACCCTGCGATCTTCGACCACCTCGGGTTCGGCAAGCTCGACCCAGCCCGAACGATCATGATCGGCGACAGCCTGACGTCGGACATCGCCGCCGGGGTCAACGCTGGATTTGCTACGTGTTGGTACAACCCCGCTGGCAAGCCCGGACCAGCCAAAACAGAAAGCACGCCGACCATGACAGTCGGCGCGCTCTCGGAGATACCCGCAATTCTCGAGATGTAATTCGGCCAGGGCCTATCTCTAGCCGAGGGCTACCGCAGTGATCACGCCGTCGTCGATCTCGAAGTTAAGGCGACCTGGCCTGTAATCCTCGGTCACGACGAATGACTCGTCATCGACCCGGACGGTTCGCCAGTCCATGATGTTCTCATCGGCGATCGCAGCCGCTTCGTCTTCGGTGAGTCCAATGAAGTCGTCGGTCGTGAGGTCCGGGGTGAGCAGAACTGGCTCATCGTCTGCTGCCGCAGCTCTAGCCCATGAGATGTTCTTGCCGGTTGCCGGCTCGTTGAGTGGCACGTCGACCCGAAGGTTGAACTCGCCCGCAAGGCAGCTCTTCAACAGGGCATCGGAGGTGATGCCGACCACGAGCTCGATCTCAACCGTGTCGGGCGTTTCGGTCAACACCGTCGCATTTGCCGCGGTGCAGGGCGCAGCGCCACCAACAAAGCGCACCCACAGCTCGCTCGGGTTGTCAGGGTTAATGACCACGTCTGTCGGGGTGGTCACCTTGCCGTCAACCGGCTCATTGTCGGTGATCACCTCTTCATCGATCGGGTCGGCATCGGGAAGGTTGTCGGGCAATTCTTCTTCGGGCAATCCTTCTTCGGGCAGTGGTTCAGCACCATCACCGATACCGCCATCTGGCTCGACGGGGATTGGCCCATCGGCAGTAGAGCCAGTACCGACTTCGCTGGTGTTATCACCACAAGCCGCAAGGATCAGAACGGTGAAGAGGAGGGGGGTTAGGAGGCGTTTCATACCACTTACACGTTCGGCAGATACTTCTGGTTCCCAAATCTGAAGAGAAATATGTACCCAGCTGGTGCTTCGGGTTGCCTGGACCCACCGAATCCAGATAGACGGGTAGGGATGACGATAGGCCTGCTTCTCACCGCCCTCGGCTTGGGCTTGCGCCACGGCATTGACTGGGACCACATCGCAGCAATCGCCGATCTCAGCGGCACTGCAAAGGACCGCCGACGCGGCTTTGCCCTCTCGATGACCTACGCACTAGGTCACGGTGCGGTGGTCTTCGCACTCGGCACCCTCGCCATCGTGTTTGGGCTTGCGATTCCCGATTCACTCGATGCATGGATGGGCCGCATCGTGGGCGTCACGCTCATCTTGCTGGGCGGCTGGATTCTGTACGAGCTCGCACGAAAGGGCCGCGACTTTCGACTTCGCAGCCGATGGATGCTCGTCATCGATGGAACGTTCGCGGGGCTTCGACGCGTCCGCAACGGGCTCACCGGACGATCCATCAGCGTCGAGCACGACCATGATCACGAACACGTCGACGACCATCACGACGCCGTCCCCGCCCACGATCACGCACACGTCGAAGCAGCAGTAGACGCGCGCGTTGAGACCGGGGTGCCGGTAGCGGCCGGCGCAACCGGTTGGCGAACCTGGCGCACTCGTGCTTCTCACAGCCACCCGCACACCCACGAGCTCGCGCTCCCGTCAACGCCAGACGCAAGCTATGGCCACCGAACCGCAACTGGGATCGGCATGTTGCACGGTGTCGGTATCGAAAGCCCTACACAGATCGCCATCTTCGTGGCGTCATCTGCTGCGACCGGCATGAGCTTCGGTTTGATGCTGCTCGGTGCGTGGGTTGTTGGGCTCATCGTCGCCAACGCCGGGCTTGCCCTCGTGGCAGGCGCAGGCGTCTTGAACGCCGAGCGGAGCTTTCCCGTCTACGCCACTCTCGCCGTTATCGTCAGCATCTTGAGCATTGCGCTCGGGACGCTCTACCTCCTCGGGCTCGACATTCTTCCAGCGATCTCGTGATCTGCACGGCGTATCTCGGTATGAGCCTCGACGGCTTCATCGCCGGGCCGAATAACGATCTCGCATGGCTCGATGTGTTGGCTCCACCGGCCGACAACGACATGGGCTTTGGTGCGCTCATGGATTCGATCGACGCGCTCGTCATGGGCCGCAACACCTTCGAAGTGGTCACCAGCTTTGACATTGAGTGGCCATATGCCAAGCCCGTGATCGTCATGTCGAAGTCGCTGATCGAACTGCCCGATGGTCTCACCAATGTCGAGCTCACTGCGCTCGACCCAATCGAACTTGTGGCCGCCCTCGAGTCAAAAGGCATGTCGAAGCTCTACATCGACGGAGGTGCCGTTGTAAGTAGCTTCCTACGAGCAGGACTGCTCGACGAGCTCATCACGACCGTCATTCCGGTTGCGCTCGGAGCCGGCTCGTCACTCTTCAGCGACCTGGCCGAGCCGCAGTGGTTCGACCACGTGTCATCGGAAGTCTTCGACAACGGCATGGTGCAGAACACTTACCGCACAAAGACCTAACCAACCGACAGTTTTTGTACACAGTTTTCCCACCTATACGGTTCGAAATCCTGTACAAATCTTGGGTTGATGCGAGTACGGTGCAGCGGTGGCTGTGCTCTTTGGTCTGTTGACCGCGCTGTTCTTTGGATCGGGCGATTTCTGCGGCGGGATCTCGGCAAAGAAGACATCGGTCATCAACGTTGTTGCCTTCTCACACCTGGTCGGGCTGATTGGGGTTGTGCTGCTCGCCCCGTTTCTGGCTGACGCATTCACGTGGGGCGATTTCGGGCTAGGTGTCATTGGCGGCTCACTTGGCGGCATCGGCGTCGCACTCCTCTACCGAGGTTTGGCCAATGGGCCCATGGCCGTTGTTGCGCCCCTGACCGCAATCACTTCGGCGGCCGTGCCAGCGGTTTGGGGGGTGGCCGGTGGCGAGACGTTGTCGGCCATTGCGTGGATCGGAGTCGCCGTCGCAGTGGTAGCCATCGGGCTGTCGTCGATACCGAACGAACAAGATGACGCCCCGGTGACCGGTCGAGTGATCGGCGAATCACTGCTCGCTGGCGCATGCTTCGGCACGATGTTCATTGCCTTTGACGCAACGTCGGAAGCAACGGCACCGTGGCCCGTAGTAGGAGCCCGGGTGCTCACCAGCGGGCTACTGCTCACCTACATCGCTACTCGGGCTCGCTCTGGGCTACACACCATCCGCCCAGCCCTCGGCACGATCGTGCTGACGGGCATTTTCGATACCGGCTCGAACGTGCTGTTCCTGCTGGCCACAAACCTGGGCGACCTCAGCATCGTCGCCGTGCTCAGCAGCCTCTACCCGGCCATCACCGTCGTCCTCGCCCGCTTCGTGCTCGACGAAGCAATGTCGCGAACCCAACTCGCCGGCTTGGCCGGAGCGATCACAGCGTCGGTCCTTATCGCCCTCGGCTGAGGTTCTGTGGTCCGTAGTCGGGAAGGGTCCCGCTAGCGGACCACAGATTCCTAGATGACGACGTTTTCGTAGAACGGTTCGTTCTTGGCGATCCGCTCATAGGAGAGCACCGACATGTCGATCGTTCGAAACTCGCCATAGGTGATGAGCTCGTTCACGGCACGACCAACGGCGGGACCTTGCTGAAGACCGTGGCCGCTGAAGCCGTTCGCGAACCAAAAGTTCGTCATCTCGGGCGAGTTGCCGATGATCAGGTTGTGGTCGAGGGTGTTGTAGGCGTACTGTCCGCCCCACGAGGTGACCTTGTGAATCTGGTCGAAGACGGGCACGTACTTTGCCACCGTTGGCCAGATCTGCTCTTCGAATTCGTCGTGGCGGATTTCCCAATCGTCATACTCGATTGCTACGTCGGGGTTGGGCACACCACCGGTCATGTAGTGGTGTTGCTCACGACGGAAGTGCACGCCCTCGGGCGTAATGGTCAACGGCACGTTGTGCTCGATCTTGGTGCGACAGTCGAAGACGAAGCTAGTTCGCGCCCGTGGCTCGACCGGCACGTCGAGGCCAACCATGCCAGCAATGACCTTTGCCCGCGGGCCTGCTGCGTTCACCACATGGCCAGCAGCGATCTTGCGCCCTGACTCGAGAACGACACCGGTTACCGCAGTGCCATCGGTGTTGATGTCGACGACGCGGTCCTTGATGTAGTCAGCACCGTTGTGAATCGCACGCTGGCGGTAGCCCTGGAAGAACGCCCAACCGTCAAATGAACCCTCCTTCATGGTGCCCATACGAGATCCGGCAATCTCACTGACGTCCATGTAGGGAAACTCGGCGAGGGTTTCTTCCGGCGTGAGCATGCGGGTCATGGCGCCGCACTCGTGTTGTACCTTCATCTGCGCCTCGAAGTTCTCGAGATCGTCATCGTCTCGGGCGAGGAACAAATATCCGGTGCCTCGGTAGTTCAGCTCGGGTGACTCGCCCTCGACCTGGGTGTTCTCGTGGAAGTTCTCGATGAAGTCGAGTCCGTACTGGCTGATCGCAATGTTCACCGGCTGGCTGAACTGTTCACGGATCGAGTTCTGCGCTCGGGACGTCTGGGCAAGGTCGTAGCTCGGGTCGGGCTCGATGACCGCCACGGTTCCGTCGAAGTCTGGGTTCTCGGTGAGGTTGTAGGCAACGGCGCTACCGATTGCGGCTCCACCGATACAGATGACGTCATAAGAGTCGACCATTAGCCCACATATCCTTGCTTCTTGTCGTTTTCGATCGCTTCGGCGTCGCGGTCGGCTGGGTCGCCGAATCCGCCACCGCCGGGAAGTTCGAGGATGAGCTTGCGATCGGCAGGCACAAGCTGCTTGCCCTTGGCCGAGAACGGCGTGCCGTCATCGAGGTACACCTTGCCCGCAGCGCCATCGCCACCACCGGCACGGCCACGTGCCGGGTTGTCGACACGGTCGAACATGGCCGAGAACTCGAACTGGTAGCCGTCGGTCGGGCCAACTTCGATGATCTGGCCGAGGCCGCCGCGATACTTGCCAGCACCGCCGCTGTTCTCGCGAATTTCCTTACGCCAGATGATGATCGGACCAACCTGTTCGGTGGCCTCAGCGCTCATCGTCATCACGCCTGACGGGAACGCAGTTGCCGTGAGGCCGTCGAGGCTCGGACGAGCTCCGGTGCCGCCGCTGTTGAACATGAGCATCTCGACCGGTGGCAGCAACGCCGCTGGGTCGGCCGAGCGAGCACTGGCCTGGAAGTTCCACAACGCACCCGCCCCCTCGGCCGGGACAACGTCGGGTAGCGCCTGCGCGATTGCGCCGAGGCACAAGTCGGTGACGAAATGTCCGAGCACGTGCCGAACCGACACGGGGTCGGGGTCTTGCGCGTTGAGGATGACTCCATCGGGAGCGCTGACGGTGAAGGGGAACAGCGACGCATAGTTATTTGGCAGTTCGGGGGCGAGCGCCACCAACATGCCGTAGGTGAAGTACGCCTGGGCGTAGACGATCGGCACGTTGATACCGAACTGGCTCAGTGGCGACGTGCCGGTGAAGTCGGCATGCATGCCTTCGTCGGTGACGGTGAGCTCGACGACAAGATCGACCGGCTCTTCGTAGCCGTCGACGGTCATCTCGTTGCGGTAGACACCCTTGTCGACCGGCGCAAGCGCAGCCATGGTGGCCTTGCGGGTCCGGTCGAAGATGAACTCGACCAAATCGTCAAGATCGGTCATGTCGAACTCATCGAGCATTTCGAGAAGTCGACGCCGCCCGGTTTCGTTGCTCGCAGCCAGACCGTGGATGTCGCCGAGGACCTGGTCTTGCTCGCGGACGTTGTTGCGCACGATGTTGAGCAAGTCGTTGTTGAGCTCGCCGCGCTCGGCCCACTTCATGATCGGAATGCGGATGCCCTCTTCGTAGATCTCGGTTCCATCGGGGCCATAGCCGCGCCCTCCGACATCGACCACGTGCGCCGTTGCCGCGAAGAAACCCAGTAACACGTCGGGACTTCCGCCCGACATCCCCACATCGCCATCTTGGTCGCTACGCGAGCTCCGCTCCCCCCGAGCGCTTTCTGAAGCCGTTTGAGGGGAATGAAGCGAAGCGGAATGACCATGTCCGTCACCGCGGATCTCCGCCGGAAGTGCGGAGCGAAATACAGGTGTAACGACTGTGATGTCATGGAGGTGGCCGGTGCCTTTCCATGGGTCGTTGGTGAGGTAGACGTCGCCCGGGTAGATGCGCTCGGGCCCTATGTCGTTGATGAAGTGCGGAACCGATGCGGCCATCGTGTTGACGTGGCCCGGTGTGCCAGTGACGGCTTGGGCCACCATGCGGCCCTCGCGGTCAAACACGCCAGCCGATAAATCGCCCGCCTCGCGAACCGACGTGCTGAACGCGGTTCGCACAAGCGTGAGTGCTTGCTCTTCGAGAATCGAAATCAGCCGATTCCACATGATCTGGTTGTGGACGTCGCGGTTGCTGGTGCTCACAGGAGGTCTCCCTTCGAGCCGGATCCTCTAGTGACGAGGAGAGTTCCGTCGGATTGCATGACCGCAACATGATGCGAGCCAAGGACGGTGGTGGTTTGTTGCTCGACGATGACACCGGGGCCGGCAACGGCATCGCCGGGCGAGAGGTCGTCGCGTTCAATGACGAACGATTCGGCCATGTCTCCGGTGATCGGGTCGAAGATCGGACGAGTGTTGGAGGCTTCGATGCGGTTCTGCTCGCTGGTGAGCTCGAGTGCATCGGGCAGCTCGAGTACTGATGCGACACGGACTGCCCAACTGACGGTCTCGATGGTGAGATCGTCGATGGCTCGTCCAAAGAACTCTTCGTAGGCCTTGGTGAACGTAGCGCCCAAGCCTTCGGCTGCGAAAGCGTCGAAGTCGCCGTCGGGCAGCTTGACCGGAATCTCCCAGCCCTGCCCCTTGTAGCGCATACTGACTTGCCGCTCCACAGTCAGCTCAGCATCGGTACCTTGGCGGACGAACGTTTCGGCTTCGTTGGTGAGCTCGGCCAGAACCTGGTTCACCGCGTCGAAGTCAAAATCTTCGATGCGGGTGTAGAGGCTGCGCACTGCCTCATAGGCGAACGGCGCGCGGAGAAAACCAATCGCCGAACCAACGCCAGCGCCGGTGGGAATGAAGAGCTCGTCGAGGCCGAGCTTGTCCATCAGACGAGACGCGTGCAGCGGGGCGCCGCCGCCGAAGGCGATCATCGAGAAGCCAGCAAGGTCCTTGCCGTTCTCGACGGCGTGCACGCGTGCCGCGTTGGTCATGTTCTCGTCGACAACCTCGGCGATGCCAACCGCTGCGGTTTGGTCGTCCATGCCGAGTGGTTCGCCAATGGCAGTGCGGATTGCGACTGCTGTCTTGTCGGGCGAAAGCGTGATGTCCTTGGCGCCGAAGTTGTCGGGATGCAGGCGTCCGAGCTGGAGATTGGCATCGGTCACGGTGGGGTCGACGCCGCCACGGTCGTATGCGGCTGGGCCGGGTTCGGAACCAGCGCTGTGCGGGCCGATACGAATCTGTCCGAGCGAGTCGACACTAGCTATAGAGCCACCGCCGGCACCGATCTCAATCATCTCGATAACCGGAATGGAGATCGGCATGCCGCTGCCCTTCTTGAATCGAGTCGTGCGTGCGACTTCGAAGGTCTTGGCGGTCTGTGGGGTGTAGTCCTCGATGAGTGCGATCTTGGCGGTGGTGCCACCCATGTCGTAGCTGAGCACACGGTCACGGCCGTATCTTGCGGCGAGGTCGGCGGCGAAGATTGCGCCACCGGCAGGGCCCGATTCGATGAGTCGAACCGGAAATGCCGCGGCTGTTTCGACGCTGATGAGGCCACCGCCAGAGTGAATGAGATAGAGCGGACAGTCGGCGCCGCGAACCTTGAGCTCTTCGGCGAGCTTGAACAGGTAGCTCGCCATGAGCGGCTGAACATACGCGTTGGCGCACACCGTGTTGAAGCGTTCGAACTCGCGCATCTGTGGCGAGACCTCGGCACTGATCGACACCGAGATGTCCGGCAGCCGCTCGAGCAGCATTTCGCGGAAGTGCTGCTCGTGCATGGCATTGCGGTAGCTGTGCATGAAGCCAACCGCGACCGCTTCGTAGTCGCGCGCGGCAATCGAGTCGATCACAGCCGATGCTGCAGCTTCGTCGAACGGCACGAGTACCTCGCCCCGCGCGTTGAGACGTTCGGGCACAGTGAAGCGATCGTTGCGCTCGATGAGAGGCTTGGGCAAGACGATGTTGAGGTCGTACTGTTCGAATCGGCCCTCGGTGCGGGTCTCGATGACGTCGCGGAAGCCCTCGGTGGTAACCAGCGCGGTCCTTGCACCTCGGCGTTCGATGAGCGCGTTGGTTGCAAGCGTAGTTCCGTGGATGATCTGCTCGACCTCGGCCATATCGACGTCATGTTCGGTCGCGATGCGTTCGATGCCGAGCAGGATGCCCTCGTCGGGTCCACCGTGGGTGGTGAGCACCTTGGTCGACTCGAACGTGACGGTGCCGTCGCTGTTGGTCAGTTCGATAACGACGTCGGTGAACGTGCCGCCGACGTCAGCGCCAATGCGGACTCCCATTAGAGGTCCTCGACTTTCGGGAAGTTCTCGGGTGGGCGAATGTCGACGGTTGCCGACCGCTGCTGCGCGAGCATGCCGCCGTCGATTTTGATGACGTCGCCGGTGATGTAGGACGCATCGTCGGACGCGAGGAAGAGTGCCGCGCCGGTCATGTCCTCGGGCTCGCCAACGGTTCCCATTGGGATGTTGACACCGCTGATCTTGCGGTACTCCTCGCCCTGGCTGTTGGTGTCAATCGAGCCAGGCATGAGTGCGTTGACGCGGATGCCATACCCGGCGAGGTCGATGGCCATTGCCCGAGTGAGCGCTTCGATACCGCCCTTGGTGGCGTCGTACGCGGTGAAGGCGCGGTGCGCTCGGGTTGCCCCTCCCGAGCTCATGTTGATGATGCAGCCACCACCTTGTTTGGCCATGATGCGAGCAGCTGGGTGCGAAACAAGGAAGTGGCCGGTGAGGTTCACGTCGACGATGCGGCGCCACCATTCTTCGTCGGCTTCGAAGAAGTGAAGCATCGGGCTGACGATGCCAGCGTTGTTGACGACGACGTCGATGCGACCGTGGGCCTCCATCGTCGCATCGATCATGGCCTGCACCTGTTCGGAGTTCGAAACATCTGCGATTGCGGCCATTGCGTTGCCGCCTGCAGCGGTGATGGCGTCAACAGTTTCGGCGACAATCGGTTCGTCGATGTCGTTGATGACAACCGGGCAGCCCTGTTCGGCGAACCGCTTGGCGATGGCACGGCCAATGCCCTTGCCGGCGCCGGTCACGATGACCACCTTGCCGTTGAGTGACGCGTAGGTGTTGCTCATGTTTGTTCTTTCCTAGAGATCGTTGGCGAGCTGACGGGTGAGGTCGGCAATCGCTTCTTCGTTGCGGCGGTAGTAGGTCCAGCCCTTACGGGAGGTGGCGATGACAAGGCCAGCATCGGTGAGCACCTTCAGGTGTCTCGACGCTGCGGGCTGGCTGACCCCCAGCTTCTCGACGATGAACTGGTTGCACGCACCATGCTCATGAGGGTCGCCGTGCTCCTGAGGAGGAAAGTTCCCAGCGGGATCTTTCAACCACTCCAAGATCTGCAGTCGACGTTCGCTGGCCAGGGCCTTGAACATCACTTCAAGATCGAGTGAGACTTCCTCGGCAAGCGACATAGCCATATAACTAACCTGCTATACAGCTGACGTCAAGCCCGCTCGATCATACAAATAGCAACATATGTACCCTGACCCATTTTTCGAAAAAGGGGTCAGACCCCTTAGTGGTTGGCGGCGTAGTGGCTGCCGGTGCGCGAGGCGAGGAAGGCGTCGAACGGGATGTGTTCTTGGTGGAGGAAACCGTTGCTTGGCAGGTTGCCCGACGCGACCATCTCGATAACTCCGACAAGCGACGCGGCCGTTGTCCACGCAATGGCGGTGCGCGATTCTCCGGCGATCTCCATCGGCATGTACGAGCGGACGAACTCCTTACGGATCAGGCGCCCGTCGACGGTGCCCTCGGCGGCCACGTGCACGTGCACAACGTCTGCATCAACGGGGGGCTTGGCTGTGGTCAGAATCTCGGTGGCCTTGGCTCGATCCTCACGCATGAGCAGTTCGTGAAAGAAGAAGTTCATCTGCGTCATGTGACCGGGATATCGCAGCGACTTGTAGTCGAGGTTCTCAACCGTGCCCAGCATTGTCTCGCACATCGTGCCCAATCCGCCCGACGTCGTGAACGCCTCGAGCTCGGTGCCGTTGAGGTAAATGGTCTCGTGCCATTCCATCGGTGAGACAAACTTGCGAACGCCTTCCTCGATGACCTCACAGTCGTTGAGGTACTCGTTGACCACACCTTCGGCCGACCAGTTGAAGGCATACCCAAGCAGTCCGGTCGGATGCTGCGGCAGCGCACCGACCCGCATCTTTAGCGAACGGCAGGTATCGAGCTCGGCTGCTAACGACGCCCCAACGATGCCAATGAAGCCAGGTGCGAGGCCGCATTGCGGAGCCATTAGGCCACTGGCGGTTTCGGCCAAGTGACGAATGTGGTCGGTGGTGGGCACGTCTTCAGTGAGGTCGAAATAGTGCTGTCCGTTTTGCGCGGCAACGTCAGCAATCGCGATGTTCAGGTTGTACGGCAGGCACGACACCACGGCGTCACATCCATCGACGGCTTTGGCAATTGCAGTCGAGTCGGTGAGATCGGCGACGACCGTTTGGACGCCCGCAATTTCGCGGGACACGCCAACGTCGACGCCACGCACCTCGAAACCCCCCTCGACGAGGAGGGTCGCAACGAGGTCCCCAACCTTTCCGAGACCCAGCACGGCAATGGTCGCAAGACCGGTTGTTGGTGACATGAGGTCTCCGATGGTTGACAACAAGTCTCAAGATTCTCGCACAACCCACCGAACCAGCTGTGGGGCGGTCGTCTCCGAAGGAGTTCGACCATATGGTCCAGTTTGAAATTGTTCGCAACGCCCTCATCGCAGCCGCAGTCCTGTGCCCGGTTGCGGTGGTTGCCTACGTCGCCATCGACGAGCCATCAACCGACGCCATCAGCGCAGAAGCGACCCCAGAAACGACCACCACCACGAGGACCGACGATGATCCGGTCGAAGCCCTCGCGTTCGATGACGCCAGCCTCAGCTCTACAACGACGTCAACCGAGGCGGCGACCGAGGCTTCCGAGCCAACCGTCGACTCGACGATTCCCGACACCGGCCAGACCGCTGCTCGACCACCCACGAGCCCAGCGACCACTTCGCCGAGCTCAACAACCGTTGCCTCGACAACCGCACCCACCACGACGGCAACAACTGTGGCGCCCACGACCACATCCCGTCCGCCAACCACGACGACTGCAGCACCCACGACCACGACGACTAGACCCCCAACGACCACCACAACAACTCGGCCACCGACCACAACCACCCGCGCACCAACCACCACTGCGGCACCGACAACCACCCGGCCCCCGACCACTACCACCACCACAACTGCGGCACCCAACACCACGACGGCGACTCCCCCACCGACGAACGCGCAGCAACAAGCTGCCGCCGTTTCGCTCAACCAGCTCAATGCCACTCGTGCCGCGGCTGGTCTGGCACCTCTCACGCTCGACCCAGCCATGTCGACCTTCGCCACAAACTGGTCGAACGAGATGATCTCGTCGGGCTTCCGCCATAGCACCGGCCCTTACGGCGAGAACATTGCATGGCACAGCAACGGCAACATGACTCCGCAACAGGCGGCGCAGCACTTCAATCAAGCGTGGGTTGACAGCCCAGGCCACTACGCGAACATGACCAACGACCGCTATACCCACGTCGGCATCGGGCTTGTTCCGCACGAGAGCGGTTGGTGGGCCACCCACGTCTTTCGATGACACCGTCGACAGACTGAACGATCGTCCAGTACTGTCGCAACCATGTCAGAGGCTGCACCGGTCGTCGCCAACAAGATTCTTGCGGTGTGGGGCGTTCCGCGCTCGACATCAACTGCCTTCGAGTGGATGATGCGCCAACGTGGCGACTTCGAGTGTGTGCACGAGCCGTTCGGCGAGGTTTGGTATCAGGGCGAAGAGCCAGACTGGCCCCGCTTGCAAGATGACAGCCTTCGCACGCCGGGGCTCACCTACGAGTCGGCGTGGAACGATCTTCGATCGATGGCCGATGCCGGGCCAGTGTTTATCAAGGACTTCCCGCACTACATCACCCGACTCTGGACACCCGAGTGGCTGGCTAACTTCACCCACTCGTTCCTCATTCGCCATCCCGCAAAGACCGTGACGTCGATGTTCAAGCATTGGCCCGACTTCGACATCCGTGAAACCGCGTTCGCTGAACAACGCCAGCTCTTCGACAAGCTGACCGACCTTCAGGGCACTCCCCCGCCGGTCATCGACAGCGACGATATGTTGTCCGACCCTCACACGATGGTCGAGAAGTGGTGCCACGCCGTTGGGATTCCGTTCATCGCCGAGGCTCTTAGCTGGGAGCCAGGAGCGCGTGACGAGGTCAGCTGGTGGGATGGCGGTTCCTTCCACGAGAACCTACGGGGCTCCGACGGCCTCAAGCCGCAGCCCAAGACGTCGATCGACATCGCCGACGCCCCCGACCGTGTGAAGGCTGTGGTCGACGAGCTCATGGCGCACTACGAGCACCTGTACGCCCATCGCATCCAACCGTGAAGGACCAGGCATGGAACTAAACAACCAAGAGCCGTACGAGAAGTCGGCGCACTGGAAGAACCAGGACCACAAGCTGTTCCCGTACCAAGTTGGCTTCACCGGACCACCGCACGATTTCGACGCGGCACCATCGGACTTCCTCCGTATTGCACCGCGCAGCGTTGGCGTGCATGGCCGAATGATGCACGCACCTGTCTACGCCCACGAGCTGACGCAGCGGGTGGATAACTTCACCCTTATCGAGGAGTTTGTGCATTGCATGGCCAACAATGGGTGCGACGCAGTGGGCCAGGTTGGGTCGAACTGGGTCCATGCCAGCGGCACCGATGCGAACGACATTCGGGACTTCACCGCGAAAGTCAGTGAGAAATACGAGACGCCATTCCACATGGCCGGTATGACACTGGTCGACGCAGCCCAAGAGCTAGGTGCCGAGAAGATTGCGCTGAACTCGGTGTACTACTGGCCCGACTGGCGTGATGGCCTGACAAGGTTCCTTCGCAGTGCCGACCTCGATGTGCAGTACTCGGGCAACTTCGTTGATCTGGGCATGTTGCCCGACCAACAAATCTGTAACGACATGCACTGGTGCTTTCCCGAGAGCTTCGCCGTCGAGTCGGTAGTGCGCACCGCTGAGCGGGCGCCCGACGCTGACATCATCGTCATCAACGGCATGCCGAACTTCCGCCGGGGCGACGACGGAAGCGCCGCGGCAGGCATGGCCGAGCGAGCGTTGCATCACATCGATGCCATGGAAGCTGCCGTCGGCAAACCGGTCATCGCATCAGACACCACGCTGTATTGGGCGCTGTTCAAAGACCTTGGCGTCGCCCCAACCTCTGCACCTGGAGAACTGCTCGGTCGTCTCGTTCCGGCCGATATCTAGACGTCGAACAAACTCCAGCTTCTTAACGAGCTGGTAAGCCTTCTCACCGGGTAGTCGCAGTGTTTGGCTCGGTAGCTAGCCTGGCCGGGTGCGTCTGATTAGCTATATGTCGCCTGGCTTTCCCCACTCTCTCTTCGAGCGGTTGGGCGAAGTTATGGGTGCCGAGGTTTCCTTCGACGAGACCATGTCAGGCCCGGCTCCTGGCGAAGACCCGTTCGCCGACCAGTCGACCGACTTCGGCTGGATCTGCTCCACCTCGTTCGTCGACCTCGCCACCCGCGCCGACGACCCGAGCATCACCCTTGCGGGCGTGGCATGGGTGCCCGACGACCCCGACGCAAACGGCCGCCCGGTGTACTTCGGCGACATCGTGACCCGGGCCGACTCGAACATCACCTCGTTCGACGACTTGGCAGGCAAACGGGTTGGATGCAACGACCCGGTCAGCCTGAGCGGCTACCACTCCATGCGCTTCGCACTCCAAGATCGAGATCTTCCAGAGGACTTCGCCCAGCTCACGTTCACCGGAGGCCACCACAACTCGCTCGACCAAGTGCTCGCCGGCGAGATAGACGCTGCAGTTGTCGACTCGGTGGTGCGAACCGGGCGGGCACGTTCCGACCGTGCAGTGGCCGACCTGAGGGTCATTGAGCGACTTGGTCCATGGCCGGTGCAACCACTGGTGGCCCGGTCAACGCTCGACACCGAGACGGTCGATGCCGTGCGACGTCAATTGCTCGAGGCCTCGACTTCCCCAGCAGTGCAGCAGGAACTAACAGCTGCAGCCCTCTCCCACCTCGTCGAGGTCGGACCAGACCACTACGCCGGGGTCCGTCAAGCAATGGACCGCAAATAGCCCGCCCGGTACCCCTATTGATAGGCCGACTTCGTTTTCCTAAGAGCCTGCCGATTTACGGACTGTGTCGGGTTTGCAAAAACAACCGCCGGAGGATCAACCCCGGTTAAACGAAGAAGAAATCACGCTAGTCCATGCAGCATTCTTTGAGCAGAAGAGCATGTCTATGTTGCTCGACCAGCTGCCGTTCGCACTCTGGGCCAAAGACGTTAAAGGTCGCTACGTCGGAGCGAACCAGCAATGGCTCGACGACGAGCGTTTCGTCAATGTCTCCGAGGTCGTGGGCAAGAACGACTACGACCTTTTCGAACCAGTTCGGGCAGCGACCCATATCCGGCGAGATTGGGAGATGTTCGATGAAGGCCGGCCTCTTATCGCGGTAGACACGATCGAGCGAGATGGTCAGCCCGAGACGCAACACGTCACACGCCTCCCACTGCGAAACGAGAACCTTGAGGTGATCGGCATCGTGGGCTTCAGCTCAT
Source organism: uncultured Acidimicrobiales bacterium (assembly GCA_938038785.1). GTDB lineage: Bacteria > Actinomycetota > Acidimicrobiia > Acidimicrobiales > SHLQ01 > SHLQ01. The sequence continues at coordinate 11,700 of CALHTB010000095.1, read as the reverse complement.
CAACGTCTGTAATCGCCGACACCATCGACCAATCTGACGCGGTTCATATCGACCCGATAACGGGAGTAGGAGTTCAACAGGCACTCCATGATCGAATTGGCAAGCTCATTGACTCGGATCAACCGGGCTCCTTGATGATCATTCGTCTGGACGACTACGAAATCGTCAGTGATTCGCTCGGCCATGAGTTCGGCGACATGCTGCTCCGCGCTGCGGCACGTCGTTTGACCACTGCGTTCGGCCCGCACCTCTTTCGTAACCGCAACGACGAGTTCGCTGTTGTTCTTCCGAGCGTCGATCACGGCCACCTGCGGGAGATCGGCGAGGCAATGCTGACCAAGTGGCGTCAGCCATTCGTTATCGACGGCAACCAAATATATGGAAGCGTCAGCATCGGTGTTGCAGCCCTAACAGGGCGCGCTCGTTCAACTCTTGTGCTCCAAGACGGTGCTCTCGCCGTCAGCGACGCCGCCAAACACGGCGGCAGCCGAATGGTGATTTATTCGCCTGAACATCGCCGTGCAGCTGACGACGAGTTCGCGCAGCAGATGCTCGTTCGGCGCGCCGTGTCAGACAAAGAGTTCAATTTGCATTGGCAGCCAATCGTCAACGGGAACACCGGCCAGATGTTCGCCTTTGAAGGTTTGCTTCGTTGGCGGCCAGCTGGTGGGTCTCAAATTCTGCCTGCGGCCGAGTTCTTCCCATTCCTCGAACGTTCGGGGCTTATCGTGCAACTCGGCAAGTTCGTTATCGCCGAGGCATGTCGTCAACATGTTGCTTGGCGTGAACACCCGTCGATCAAGACGCCAATTCCGGTCCATATCAACGTTTCAGCCCGGCAGTTCATGAGCGGCGTTCTCGCCAGTGACGTCATCAGCACGCTCGAAGAGAACGGCGTTGCACCAAATCAGTTGACGATCGAGGTTGTCGAATCTGCCATTGCACATCCATCCGATGAGTTGCTCCGCGACCTTCATACCCTGCGGGAGGCTGGCGTGAAGATCGCCATCGATGACTTCGGTGCGAGCCACTCGTCCATCGCAAGCTTGGCTTCGCTGCCAATTGACATCGCCAAGGTTGACCGTCGTTTAACGTCGCGAATCGTTCCGGGAACACCTGAACCAATCCTCGAGGCCTTTGCCACCGTCTTCGACGCCCATGGCATTACACCGGTCGCCCAAGGCATCGAAAGCGAAGAGCAGCTCGAGTGGCTACGTAGTCGTGGATGGAACCTCGTTCAGGGGTACCACCTGGGTCAGCCACGCGATGCCCACGACATCACGCCTTTGCTCTCTGGTTCGTCGGTTCGCTAGCTCAGATGGCGAATCTGTTCAGATAGCGAGGCAGTAGTTGTAGCCGGCTTTCGTGCGTCCGACTTCATCGAAGAATCCAAGCGCTCGAAAGCAGTAGGCGATCTGACGTGCGGTGTCTCGGTCGAAGGTCCCGGCTTCGGCCATGTCCGCGGTCGTAAATACGGGAGGCAAGTTCTTTGGCAACAAGCTCAGCAGCTCCGTAGCTGTCTGGAACCGATGCCGCTCGAGAATCTCCCGGAGCACCCGGTCGGTTGTGCGCCAGCCGCCGCGTCCGCGGCGAGCCTTGGGGTCGTGCTTCTGCATCTTGTCGACCGACACCAGCACAACGTCGAGGGTCAGGTTCGGATGGTCGAGCAACGTCGGGATACTGACGAGCTCTCCAAACAGGCTGTAGATCGAACCACGTTTTGGTGACTTGCGAGCCTTGGCGTTCTCACGATTGAGGTAGGACTCCACGGCAATCGGATACACCAGCAGGATCTTGTGCTGCTCGAGTAGATGGTCGAGCTTCTTACCCATCGACCCAAAGGACCCGGTCTGGATTTCGATCAGCAGGTCGGGGCGGCGAATGTCGATCACGAACCGATCGAGAGGGACTTCAAACTCGTCGCCGGGTTCGGAGTACAGCTGTTTCAGCGCTGCATGAAGTGAGCCTTCGTTGAGCGTGCCGATGTGTGGCTCAGCTTCGGTCGAATCGATGGAGGTCACGAAGTCCGAGGTTACGCGTGCGAGCAAACCCCCTCCGTGACACCCCCGAACTAGTTCGCCCTCGGCAAGGGTTCCGTTGGGAACTCGGAGACTTCGGCAACCATCTCGGCATAGTCCTCGATGCTCGCCGGCTCGACACCGTCGAGCGACAGGACGGCCAGGGCAAGTTCGTCTCTCGTCGCTTGGGGAAGGTCGAGGCTGAGCGAGATGGGAGGTGCTGGCCAGTCGTCGGTCACTTCGATGACGACGAGCTCGGCGCACCGAGGGTCGGCCTCCACGCGGTAGGCCCAAACCGAATGGTCGATGCCTGCGATATCAGCTCGACCGTCGAGGACTGCGTCGATCGAGGCCATGTGTCCACCAGACATCACGTGCTCGCCAAAGAGGTCGGCGGCAACCTCGCGCTGGCGCAGATGGCGCTTCAGGCCGTGCCACCCCGACCACGAGCCATACTCGTTCACCGCAAGCCGCAGTCCGCTGGTCCCAACGAGCGAGTCGAGGCCCGCATCGGCCCGGACGATAATTACTGAGCGATAGGTACCAGAGGTTTCACCGGCAAATATCGGTCGGGCGACGATCTCGCGCGCCGCGCCCTCGGCAATGCACTTGGCGGTCAACAGCCCACAGGCGAACACCAGAGCTGCGTCGAAGGTCTCGTCATCGCCAACCGAACCGGTGAGCTCGATGCCTGCAGCGCTAAGAGCCTTCAGCCAGTCGTCGAAGAGCTGGTTCGCACCATCGGCGAGATGTGTAGTGGCGCACAGCCTGGTCATACGTGCTTGTCGAGCGACCGGACAGCGTGCCAGTCATCGCCGCTGTCGTAGTCCCAATACTTGGTGGACTCGAGCGTCACCGTGCCCGACCCCAGCACACCTCCGAGTATGCAGCCGTTGTGAATGCGTACGGCGTGATACGCCCGAGGAGCAACTGTGGCAACTGCGTGCTTATGCGCTTCGCTAGCCCGCCATGCCTCCCGGTCGGCTGAGTGCCGGTGAACGACAAGGTTGGCCCAGTAGTGGTCGACCAGCTCGGTTGAGCTGTAACTGAGAATGCCGGGGTAGTTCACGAACTCGCTGATCAGGTCGTGCTCGCTGGCGTCGATCGCCTCGTCATCGCTGAGCTCGCGGCGATCCCCGAAGAACCCGACGATCTGCACGTCCCCTTCCTCGTGAAGCCCGTCTGGGTCACACACAACCGTGCGTCGCTCGAGGCCATGCACATCCCATGTGAACACCTTTTGCGCCTCGATGGCGATCTCGTTCTTACGATGACGGCGCATCAAAACCCGAAGATCTTGCAGCAGATAGTTCAGCAGCGCGACATCGTTCGGATAGTGCGAGAGCGCCGCAATCGAATGATTAGGAACAACCTCGCTAGACGACAAGGCGGTTGGCAGTGGATCGACGTTCAACGTTCATTCTCCCCAGAAATTCGGCACCAGTATTGCCACAGATTTTTAGAAGGTCCGCATTCGGGCACCTGCGTTAGCCACCGCGCTCAGCAGCGCGTCTCCTCGCAAGAGTTCCTCGGCTGCCAGCAGGTCGGGCGAGAGATACCGGTCTGGGCCTGGGCCCAGGACACTCTCACGCAACAACGCGTGAACAGCTCCGGTGGCTGCAGCGGGAACCAGCGGTGAACGAAGGTCGATCGCTCGAGCGGCGATGACGTATTCAACGGCCAAGATTCGGCGGACGTTGTCGATGACCTTGCGCAGCTTTCGAACCGCACCCCACGCCATCGACACGTGGTCTTCCTGCATCCCCGATGTGGGCAGTGAGTCAACCGAAGCAGGGACAGCGAGGCGTTTGTTCTCCGACGCCATAGCTGCTGCGGTGTAGTGCCCGATCATCAGGCCGCTGTCGACTCCAACTTCGTCGGCGAGGAATGGCGGCAGCTGGTGGCTGCGGGTCTTGTCGAGCATCCGGTCCATCCGACGCTCGGCAATCGCTCCAACTTCGGCGAGGGCAATAGCGAGGAAGTCCGCTGCGAAACCGAGCGGTGCTCCGTGGAAGTTGCCGCACGATTCGACTCGACCATCAGCGAGGACCATGGGGTTGTCGATCGCTGATGCCAGTTCGTTGTTGGCCACGGTGGTCACATGGGCGAGCGTGTCCCGCGCCGCCCCATGAACCGATGGCGTACATCGGATCGAATAGGCATCTTGCACACGCACGTCATCGTCTTTGTGGCTCGCAACGATCGGCGAGTCGGACAGCATGGCACGCAGGTTCGCCGCACTGTCTGCCTGCCCGGGTTGGGGGCGAAGCTGCTGGAGTTCATCGGCGAACGGACTGTCGGTGGCGAGCAGACCTTCGACGGTCATCGCGGTAATCATGTCGGCTTGCGTTAGCAGCCGTTGGGCGTCGTCCACAGCGAGGCACAACATGCCGAGGATGGCGTCCGTGCCGTTTGTGACGGCGAGCCCTTCCTTCTCTTTGAAGGAAATGGGCTCAAGACCTGCGGCGCGAAGTGCGTCAGCGGCGGGCCGACGAACGCCGTCGTGCATGACCTCGCCCTCGCCCATCAACGCCATTGCGCCGTGGGCCAGGGGTGCGAGGTCGCCGCTGGCACCGAGGGAACCGTACTCGGGGACGATGGCCGAGATTCGGGCGTTCAACACATCGACCATGGCTTGGGCAACCAGTGGTCGGGCCCCGCTAAACCCAAGCGCAAGAGTACGTGCCCTGAGGAAGACCATCGCTCGAACGACTTCGTCCTCGACGGGTTCACCCATCCCGGCAGCGTGCGAGCGCACGAGTGCGGTTTGCAACGCCGCTCGGCGTTCGGGGGCGATCGACACGGTGGCAAGCGCGCCGAAGCCAGTGGAGATCCCGTATTTCGGTTCGCCCTCGGCCAAGCGTTCGACGACATCGCGCGCTGCTTGCATCCGATCGATCGCATCGGTTGAGAGTTCGACAGCCGAACCGGTCCGAGCCACGGCAACGACATCGCTGATCGACACGCCAGGTCCATGGAGTTCGATGGTCACGATGCCACCGCCTCTCGGTCGATACCGAGCGCCTGTTGAACTGCGTCAACACTCTCGCTCAACTGCTTACCTGCTTGCTTTCGCGCCTTGGCATTAAAGCGTTGGGACGGTCCGATCACCGACAGTGCAACCTCCAACTTGGAATAGCGGCCTACCGACAGCGAGAGGGCGGCAATGTCAGGTTCGACGGCGCCAGTGCGAGCCACAAGCGTGCCCGGAGAGTCCAAGGCTTCGCCGATGGCGGTGCCGCTGAGTCCGACAATTTGGCCAACACCGCCCACGTGGCGGATCGCACGATCGCTTTCGGCCGTCGCGACGTACGTGGCCCGGCGCCCGTCGCTCACCGCCAGGTAGGTCGACTCGCCTGTTGCCTTGGCAAGCGAGTCGAGGTGCGGCTGCGCAGCGCCAATCAGCTGTTCGAGGGCTGCGGTGTTTCGCATCGATGCGGCCAGCCGCATCATTGTTGGGCCTACCGAGAAGTCACCGTTTGTATCGCGCTCGAGGTATCCACGACCTTCGAGTGCTCGAAGATGGCGAAGCGCCGTCGTCGGAGTGAGTTCAGCTTTCGTCGCCGCAGTGGTCAGATTGCAGGACTGTTCGGCGAGCACGATCTCAAGAAGATCGAGAAGCCGGCCGGTGGAGCGAGGGATCTCGACATCGGTGACTGGTAAGGGCATCCGGCCACGTTTTCAGAGTCCATCATGATTGTCAACTAGTGACAAAGCATGTTGTCTGTTGACAGTTCGACAGCCGTCGGATCAGAATGCACTATGAGCTCGCTCCCCATCGGCACGCCCGTAACCAACATCGCAGCACCCCGCGGAACCGACCTTTCCTGCAAGGGTTGGCCACAAGAAGCGGCGTACAGAATGTTGCAGAACAACCTCGACCCCGAAGTCGCTGAGAACCCAAACGAGCTCGTCGTCTATGGCGGCACCGGACGAGCAGCCCGATCATGGCCCGCCTACAACGCCATGCTCCACACACTCAAGACCCTCGACCGTGACGAAACCATGCTGGTGCAATCGGGCAAGCCCGTCGGCGTGCTGCGAACTCACGAATGGGCACCGAGGGTGCTGATCGCAAACTCGAACCTGGTGCCCGACTGGGCGAACTGGGACGAGTTCCGCCGCCTCGAACACGAGGGCCTCATGATGTACGGCCAGATGACGGCGGGCTCGTGGATCTACATCGGCACCCAAGGAATCCTGCAGGGCACCTATGAGTGCTTCGCCGAGATCGCTCGCAAACGATTTGGTGGCACACTCGCTGGCACGCTCACCATCACCGCTGGCGCTGGCGGTATGGGCGGCGCTCAGCCGCTGGCCGTCACCATGAACGATGGTGTTGTGCTGGTCATCGATGTCGACCAGCACATGCTCGACCGTCGAGTCGAACATCGCTACCTCGATGAAATCGCCCCCGACTACGACTCGGCTATCCGACGTGTCACCGAAGCGAAGGCATCTCGAACGCCGTTGTCGGTTGGTCTGCTCGGCAACGCTGCCGACGTGTTGCCCCGACTGCTCGCCGACGGCATCGACGCCGACATCGTCACAGACCAGACCAGTGCACACGACCCACTCAGCTACCTGCCGAACGACCTCGCCCCCGACGCGGCAGCCGAGCTCAAGATGTCAGACCCAACCGAATACACCCGTCGGGCACGGGCCGCGATGGCCGCTCACTGCCAGGCCATGGTCGGCTTCATGGATGCTGGCGCCGAGGTCTTCGACTATGGCAACAGCCTTCGAGCTGAAGCTGCGCTCGGCGGGTTCGACCGTGCCTTCGACTACCCAGGGTTCCTCCCCGCCTACATTCGCCCCCTGTTCTGCGAAGGACTCGGCCCGTTCCGATGGGTGGCGCTGTCGGGCGACCCCGCCGACATAGCTGCTACCGACAAGACCGTGCTCGAAATGTTCCCCGACAACGAGGGCTTGGCCCGCTGGATTCGCCTCGCCGGAGAACGTGTGGCGTTTCAAGGTCTGCCCGCTCGCATCTGCTGGCTGGGGTACGGCGAACGCCACCTCCTCGGACTCCGATTCAATGAGATGGTCAAGAGCGGCGAGCTCAAAGCACCGGTCGTTATTGGCCGCGACCACCTCGACTCGGGCTCGGTCGCATCGCCGTATCGCGAGACTGAAGGCATGATCGACGGCAGCGATGCCGTGGCCGACTGGCCGCTGCTAAACGGACTGGTCAACACGTGCTCGGGTGCAACGTGGGTCAGCGTCCATCACGGCGGCGGCGTTGGCATCGGGCGTTCGATCCACGCCGGCCAAGTAAGTGTTGCCGACGGCACCGACCTCGCTGCCGAGAAACTCGAGCGTGTACTGACGAACGACCCCGCTATGGGCGTGATCCGCCATGTCGACGCGGGGTACGAGAAGGCGATCGAGGTCGCCGACGAACGTGGCGTTACTGTACCGATGACCACCGATTCGGAAGCGAAGTAATTTGTCGTCCTTCTCCCCCAAGTTGTCCGCCTGCTGGCATCCCGTGGCGTACAGCAGCGAGGTTGATGCTGCGTCGCCCTTCAGCACGACGTTGCTCGGCACGCCGGTCGTGGTGTGGCGCACCGCTGATGGCACTGCGCAAGCAATGCACGACCTGTGCATTCACCGGGGCACGGCGTTGTCGCTGGGCTGGATCAAAGACGACTGCCTGGTGTGCCCATATCACGCCTGGCAATACGACACCGACGGCACCTGTGTACACATCCCGCAGCGCACCGAGGGCACACCGATTCCGTCGAAGGCTCGCGTCGATGCGTATCACTGCGTCGAGCGATTCGGGCTCATCTGGGTTGCATTGACTGAGCCGGTCTACCCCTTGCCTGACATCCCCGAGTTCGAGACCGACGACTGGAAGTTGGTGATGACCGGCCCATTCGACTGGAACGCCGACGCATCGCGGCAGGTGGAGAACTTCACCGACTTCGGGCACTTCCCATGGGTGCATCCAGGACTGCTCGGCGATCCGGAACGACCACTCGTTCCCGAGACAACCGTGACCACCGAAGGCAACGTGCTGCACTATTCGGTCGTGCGCCCCGAAGCACCCAACTCCGATGACTTCCCGGTGTTCGCCAACGAGGAGGTAGTCACCCCCGAGCGACGAAGCCGCTACGAGCTGCACCTTCCGTACACCATTGTGCTGCGCCTTGGATGGGGCGGCGAGAAGGGCATGGTCTACTTCTATGTCGGCCAGCCAATCAGCGAGAACCGATGTCGGGGCTATTGCATCATCGGCCGCAACTACGACTTCGATCAGTCCGATTCGGTGCTTCAAGACTTCGAGCAGACGATCTTCGATCAGGACAAGCGCATCGTCGAATCGCAGCGCCCCGAGCAGGTACCGTTCGACCTTGCAGACGAGCTACACCTGAAGTTCGACACGGTCGCGGTGAACTATCGGCGAGCAATGCACGCCGAGGAGCTCGACTACTACCACTACCTCGACGTTCCAGCCGAGTAGGCAGCGCTCATGACCGTCCGACCGATCCTCTCCATTGGCCATCCGACACTGCGGGTTCGCGCAGCCGAGGTCGACCCAGAGACGATTAACAGTCCAGAGGTGCAGTCGCTTATCGATGACCTCATCGAGACGATGCACGATGCCAACGGTGCTGGCCTTGCCGCTAACCAGATCGACGAGCCGGTGCGCATCGTGGTGATGGAGGTGACGTCAAACCCTCGCTACCCCTACAAGCCGCCGCTTCCGTTGACGGTGGCGATCAACCCGATCATCGAGCCACTCGATGACGAGATGGTCGAGATCAACGAGGGCTGCCTGTCAGTTCCGTTGCGTGGAAACGTGCAGAGGCACGTGAACATCCGGGTTCAATACCTCGATCGTGACGGGGTCGAGCACGACGAGATCAAACGTGGCCTCACCGCCGGCACGTGGCAGCACGAATGCGACCACATCGACGGCAAGCTCTTCGTCGACCGTGTCGAAGACCCGTCCACCCTGGCGACGTGGGATGAGTTCAACGAGTTCCACCGTGACGCCTTTGTCGAGCGCATCACCGCGTTCGTCGAACGGGTTGGCTCGTAGGGGTCATGCACACGTGGTGGTGCGAGCTCGCCCTCGTCGACGGAGTCGTACTCCCCGATGTTCTCGTCACGGTCGCCGACGGGCGATTCGAAACCATCACCCCTTCCGCTTCCGATACGGCAGATGCCACGAGACTTCCCGGGCTTACGGTGCCCGGCTTCGCCAACGCACATAGCCATGGCTTTCATCGAGCACTTCGCTCGCGGGTGCAGGCCGAACGAGGCAGCTTTTGGACATGGCGCGACATCATGTACACCGCTGCGGCCCGCCTCGAACCTGACAGCTACCACCGTCTGGCACGAGCGGTCTTCGCCGAAATGGCCATGGCCGGGATGTCGGTCGTCGGCGAATTTCACTATCTCCATCATCAGGGCAATGGCGCTACCTACGACGACCCCAACGCGATGGGCCACGCGCTGATGCAGGCAGCAGCCGATGCAGGAATCCGAATCACGATGCTCGACACGCTGTATCTACATGGAGGCCTGAACGAACAGGGGTACATGCCCCTCGCCGGTGCCCAAGTTCGATTTACCGATGAGACCGCTGAACGCTGGGTGGATCGTGTTGGCCGACTACAGCCGACAACCTCCCAACGCGTGGGTGCGGCGATCCATAGCGTGCGAGCGGTCGACCCCGAATCGATGGCTGCGGTCGTCGAGTGGGCGTCTGGCAATGGCGCACCGCTTCACGCGCATGTATCTGAGCAGGTGGCCGAGAACGAACAGTGTCTCGCTGCGCACGACCGCACTCCCGTTGAGCTTCTCGACTCGGTCGGGGCGCTCGAAACCAATTTCACCGCGGTCCATGCGACCCACCTCACAAGCCGAGATATCGAACTGCTCGGAGCGTGCAACTGCACGGTGTGCATGTGCCCCACTACCGAACGGGACCTAGGTGACGGCATCGGCCCAACACCCGAGCTCGTCACCGCTGGAGTTGCACTGAGTCTGGGAAGCGACTCCCACGCGGTGATCGACCAGATGGTCGAAGCCCGCGCCGTCGAGCTCGACGAGCGACTTCGTTCACAATCCCGAGGTATTCACGGGGCTGCCGACTTGGTCGAGATGGCGTCAAGCAACGGACACCATTCGCTGGGCTGGGACGACGCTGGTGCCATCGCCGTGGGCAACCGCGCCGACCTGACCACCATTTCGCTAACCACCGAACGGACCGCCGGAAGTTCGCCCGCTACCGCAGTCGAAGCTGCCGTGTTCGCGTCGACGGCCAGCGACATTACTTCGGTCATCGTGGACGGCGAACAGATCGTGCGCGACGGACACCATCGAAACATCGACGTCGCCGCCGAGCTCGACGCCTCGATTCAGGAGCTTCTCCAATGACCACCGCACCCACTCATGTCATCGACAACATCGGTGTTCTCGTCACGAACGACCCGAGCCTTGGCGAGGGTCCGTTGGGGATTGTGAAGAATGCGTCTCTGGTGCTCGACAACACGAGTGACGCCGTCATCGCCGTCGGGCCCGCGGGTGCTGTTGCCGACGATCGCACCGACGCGAACGGAGCATGCGTGCTGCCGGGATTCGTCGACTCACACACCCACCTCGTGTTCGCGGGCGACCGGGCGGAGGAGTTCACCGCGCGCATGACTGGCCAGCCCTACGACGGCGGTGGCATTCGAGTGACCACCGATGCCACTCGATCTGCAACGACCGACGAGCTTCATCGTCTTGTTCGCCTGCGTCTGGCCGAAGCACATCGGGCTGGCACAACCACGATTGAGATCAAGTCGGGGTACGGCCTGAACATCGAGGACGAGGCACGATCTCTGCAGGTCGCGGAGGCGTACACCACCGAGACCACCTTTCTCGGAGCCCACCTACTGCCCAACGAGTTCGCTGGACGGTCGGGCGACTACATCGACTTGGTGTGTAAAGAGATGCTCGAAGCGTCTGCGCCGCACGCAAAGTGGGTCGATGCCTTCTGCGAGGTTGGCGCGTTTGACGAAGACGAGTGTCGGGCCGTGCTCGATGCCGGTCGAGAAGCTGGGTTGGGTTTGCGCCTCCACGGCAACCAACTCGGCGAAGGTCCGGGGGTGCAGTTGGCTGTTGAGTGCGGCTGTGCATCGGTCGACCACTGCACCCATCTCACCGACGCCGATATCGAGGCTTTGGCCGGAAGCGACACCGTGGCCACACTGCTACCCGCCGCTGACTTTTCGACCAAGCAGCCCTACATCGATGCTCGTCGTCTGATCGACGCCGGAGCCACCGTCGCCATTGCGTCCAACTGCAACCCCGGCTCGAGCTACACGACCTCAATGTCGTTCTGCATCGCCATTGCTGTGCGCGAAATGAACATGACAATCGACGAAGCGATCCAAGCGGTGACCATCGGCGGAGCTGAAGCGCTACGACGAGACGACATTGGTCGCCTGGCGCCCGGGATGGCTGCCCATGCGATCGTTCTGGACGCGCCCAGCTACCACCACCTGGCGTACCGCCCGGGTGTCCCGCTCATCGCAAAGACGTTTGGCCCGCTCGGCGGATTCGAGTCCTAGACAGGCGGCAGGATGAAACTCGCCCGGGCGTCGGGCGTGTCGAGCTCGCCGTTGGGGTAGAGCGCCTTGAGCAACGTGCTTGGCCATTCGAAGACGTCTTGGTTGGTGGA